>CAYMKI010000202.1:0-4433 GCA_964390695.1 uncultured bacterium | reverse complement strand
GCAACAGATATGGGATGCTATTATCGAACTGACTGAGGTCATTCCTTTTCAAGAGGTTTGTCAGCAACTTGAAATCCAGCCAGCCTATCTCAAGCGAAAAATGCAAGAATCACAAAATATGCCTCCGGATACCATCGATTTTCAAGAGGTCTCCTACAACACTCACAGTTTAAACCTTTCTGACGCTATTGTAATTGAGTTGATATCCAATTCAGGTCTCAGAGCTAAAATACAAGGCCCTGCTAGCTGCCTCAATTTTCTTTCCTCATTGTTTGGGGGTAAATAATGTTGCAGATTAGCCCTTCTACCCGTATTTTTGTCTGTAATCAACTTGTAGACTTTCGCAAAGGAATCGATGGATTGGCTGCTGTTTGTCGAAATAAACTGGATCAAGATCCCTATCAGGGAGCTCTCTTTATATTCCGAAATCGAACGTGCTCTTCTATTCGAATCCTTGCTTATGATGGTCAAGGCTTTTGGCTATGCACAAAGCGGTTATCTAAAGGAAAATTTCAATGGTGGCCCGAAGAATCTGTGATTGACGCAAGACAGATTCAGACGCTACTTTGGAACGGTAATCCCCATCTTGCAAAATTTTCTAAAAATTGGAGAAATCTAGAGACATAAATTTCTGATTTAGCTATTTTGCCTTCTCAAAAGTTGCTGGAAAGGTTTAATGAAAGCTCCCAATTGCCTGGATTTTCATCCTGAAGAGATCGAAGCCCTTGTGTATCGATTGGATAACAAATGTTTAAGAGAAGAAGACTACCCTCTTCTTCTGGAGGTTCTAAGAGCCATGATATGGCTTAGCTTTTCTTTGCAAGAGAAGGAACTCTCCATTAAACGTCTACGCAGTATTTTTGGAGTAAAAACAGAGAGTGCGGAAAAATTATTCCAGCTGGCCTGTGGCACTACTTCGGAGAAAAGCGCTAAAAAAGATCAAAATAGCGCAAGCGATGAAAACCGCTCCAATGAAAAAGATGCGGAACAAAGTCCTAAAGAAGATCAGAATGCGCTAAACAACGAAGTTCCTGTAAATGAAGAGGGTGAACAGGACCAGTCCGAAGACAAAAGGCCAAAAAATCATGGACATCGACCATCGTCGGACTATACCCAGGCCAACGTTATCGAAATACCCCACCAAGCTTTGAAGAAAGGAGATACTTGCCCAGAGTGTCTAAAGGGGCGATTATTTCAACTTAAATCTGGAACAGTCATTCGCATAGTGGGTCAGCCCTGGCTCCAAGTAGAAATTTACAAACCCGAGCGGCTAAGATGCCCTCTTTGCGGAAGAGTTTTTACAGCTAATCTGCCAACAGAGTGTCATACAGGATCAAGGGGTGACTATTCAGCAAAAGCGATTGTAACCGTCCTCAAATATCGAGGAGGCGTTCCTTTTTACCGACAAGAGCAAGTCCAAGAAATATTAGGAGCTCCCATTTCAGCCTCTGAAATTTGGGAGATGACAGAAGATGTTGCAAATGCTCTTCAGCCCATCCATTCCATTTTACTCCAAGAAGCAGCAGAAGCAGAGCTTATCCACAATGACGATACTAAAGCAAAAATTTTGTCTCGAATGAAAGAGCTAAAGGAAGCTGAAAAAACACCTGAAAGAACAGGAACCGTGACTACTTGCATTTTAGCCGTTTTGCGAAAAATTGAAGTGCAAATCGCTTTATTTTTTACTGGTTGGAAGCATGCCGGAGAAAATCTTGATGATTTACTGAATAAGCGCCCTTCGAATCTTCCAAAGCCTATTCAACAGTGCGATGCATTAGCGCGCAATGTTTCTGAAAATCAAGAAACCCACCTTTCTAACTGCCTGGCTCATCTTCGGAGAAAATTTTATGAACTTGTAGACGTATGGACTAAAGAGGTTGTAAAAATTATCGGTCTGTTTACCGGCGTCTTTAAAAACGATCATGAGGCCCCAAAAGATCACCTAGAAAGGCTTAAATGGCATCAGGAAAAAAGCGCGCCCATGATGAATCAGATTAAGAAATATTGTAATGATCTTGTCGATGACAAAAAAGTAGAGCCGAATAGCAGTTTAGGCAAAGCGATCGCCTATCTTAACAATCACTGGGAAGCATTTACCCTATTTTTGCGGATCCCAGGAGTGCCTCTCACAAACAATGATACAGAGCGCCTGCTCAAAAGGTCGGTATTAAATCGAAAAAATGCTTATTTTTTTAAAAATGAGACGGGAGCAAAAATCGCAGACATCCTCATGAGTTTTATGGAAACCTGCGTCTTGAATCATACAAATCCTTATGATTATTTACTTGCGGTCCAGGAGCATCAAGCCGACGTTCGCCAGAACCCTCAACTTTGGCTTCCATGGCTTTATAAAAATCGTCTTAAACACTTCCAGTCAGTTCCCCAACAATCACCGTTTCATCCTCCTTGACCTCATGAATCTGATTAATCAAACCAGTCACGATATCTTCAACTAGATCTTCCAGCAATTCTGCGTACTTCTTAAATTCTGGCCATAATAGCGTATCCACAAAACTTGGAGCAGCTCGAAATCTTGCTGTGGTGTACTTTTGACCTTTATATCTAAAGGTCCTAATCTGATATTTATTGCACAAGGCAATTAAGAGTTTCTTTTTCCATGGATTATCAAGACATACTTTGCATTCAATTGGTTTAGCGGCAATTTCTTGCTGTTGACGTTCTAAAATACGTTTTTTAGCAAGTTCAGCAGCTATCCTTTCCCCATCGCTCTTGCTGCTTGCAATCAGCGCTTCAATTTTTCTAATTTTTTCAAATACATCCATGCGGGCATGGTATCTTAAAAATGAATTTTCTGCAGCTATTTCGTCACGACCGATCACTCCAAAAAGTTGAGACATATTAATTGAAGTTCTTTCAGATGTGCTTAAAGGGTTATTCATGCAAGCCTTCCTACTGATTTGTAGAAGACTTTGCACTATCCATTGATTACTTATTAAGCACGCTCACCGCAAGGACACGTTAGCGAAAATTGTTGGATTTTCACCCTCGCATCTGCCACATTATCTACGATGGAGCAACTTGTTCTTATTGCCCTTCATGTTGTTTTAACACCTCGTCAATCTTATCTTTTATCGCAGATAAGTTGAAAGAGGCTGGTGATTGCATCGGCGGATAATCAATTGCCGTCTTTGCAAGTTTCCCAACTGCTTTCTGGACTGAAACAAAACGCCAAAATTCACGAGCATAAAAATCATTTAAGTAACCACCGCCCATGTCGTTCGTGCTTTGACCACGCGTTGCTGGTGTACGCTCGAATGGATCCTGGCGTAGATTCACAATAGTTGGCATATCGGTCGTGACCTTTTCTCCAGGCCAACCCCATGGTTGTTGAAAGAATTGATATTTGAAATTATCAATGCGGATAGCCCCAAGATGAGGTCCACCAAAGTAAAAGATTTCATGTCGTACCGAAGGGGCTTTTCCCTGTAGCAGATTCAGCTGATTGAATCCATCAAGGTGATTTTTGTAGGTTCGATCACCTATTTTGACACCTTTTAGCAGCTGATCCGTAATATCAGGATTGCCGGCAGCAGCCACAAGTGTAGGAAACCAGTCGAGTCCGGAGAAAAGATCATTCTCAACCGTACCAGGTTTAACTTTTCCCGGCCAACGGACAATGCATGGAACCCGGAAACCGCCCTCAAACACAGTGCCTTTTGTGGCGCGGAATGGCGTCATACCACCATCTGGCCAAGTAAATACTTCAGCACCATTATCGGTTGTAAAGATCACAATAGTGTTATCAGCCTCACCAATATCTTCCAAATGTTTCAGCAGTTGACCGATACTATCATCCATTTGAGCCATACCAGCCTCTTCGACATTGTAGTTGCTCGAAGAATTCATCATCGCCTGATACTTTGGGGGAAGATAGGTGAAGACGTGCATGCGTGTGGTATTGTGCCAGATAAAAAAGGGCTTTCCATCCGCTTTGGCTTTATCCATGAATTCATTGGAACTTTTTACAAGCACATCGTCAAAGGTCTCCATATCGTACTTCGCCTTGCGACCTACTTGCCAATTCTGCACATCCTTCATGTCAGGAAATGGCGCCAATGGTCCCTCGTCCACAATCTTTTGTTTCCCGATCTTTCCCCATCGCGGTTGCTCTGTAGGATCATCGATATCCGTTGCCCAGGAATGGACCAGATTACGCGGACCGGTTGTATCAATCCAGTCTTGTGGATAATCGAACCAATAGGGATCCGACATCGCATCGAGATGATAAAAGTACCCGAAGTATTCATCGAAGCCATGGACTGTTGGAAGATACTTATTTAAGTCGCCAAGATGGTTTTTGCCGAACTGGCCGGTTGAATAGCCGAGCGCCTTGAGCGCCGTAGCAATAGTGCATGCCTCAGCCGGAAGACCCACATCAGCCCCAGCCTGTCCAACAGTAGTCAGTCCAGTGC
>CAYMKI010000201.1:0-4455 GCA_964390695.1 uncultured bacterium | reverse complement strand
AGATGTCCGAAATCACCGGAGACGTGAGCGGCAATGCCTGTGCCATCCAAATCTATGCGGATTACCTCAGGATAAAAAACGCCTATTCCCATCATCAAAAACTTCCTGATCAGGATATCCTTGCCCTGCGGTCGCATTACATCCTTTATCTCAAGCATTTTAAACATGCCATGACGGGTAAGCTCACACCGCATGAAGAGACATTTATTCTCCATACCTTGCTTGCAAAAGAGTTTGATGCCGGACTTTATATGCGGCTTAAAGAGGTCAATCCGCAGTTGGCATCCAACTTACAAGCCTCCACTTCACAAGATAAATTCTTACTTAAACTCCATGCTGAGAATGCTTCATCCTATATGGGATTTTTTCAGAATGTGGATGGTGGTTATGGCGATTCTGAAAAACACCTCATTACGAGGCCTCAGGAGGTGCTTGAAAACTGTTTCTGTCAGTATTACAGAAAGGCAGTTTCTGGTACTGATGAGGAGAAACAACGGCTTCGCCAATCTCTCGTTTTTCTGCGTCATGTGAATAAGGGTAAATATGCCGCCATGGCCGATATCTTTGAAGCCTTATTAGATCATCCCAAGAATTTTCCGGATTATCTCAATCGCTATAACGAATCGGAAGTGAGGAAGCAAATGCTGGAATTTCTAAATTCGAAGCCTGCAGCTAAAGCCGCATCTTCTGTGGAATCCGGCAAACATAGGGGAGATTTAACCCCTGCAGGGTTCCGCATGGAAGAAAAACTCTTGGAATATCCGCCCTTGTCATTCAAGGTATCTTTGCCAACTTTGCCTTCTATTTCCGAGGCATGCAAAGAAGCGCGCTGCTTTAAAAAGCTGCCCGCAGCGGACAAAGCCAGCATCCAGGCTTCCTTGAATGAGCTTTTAAGCATCTCCGCCACGGAAGATCCCGTGCAACATAGGGAGATCACTCGTTTGAAAGAAGACCTCGCCTACTTTGCAGCGCAAACACCGGAACCCGTCTACGCATTGAGAGAGGGTCATCTGGACGCTGTCAAGGACGTTTTAAGTAAAGATAAGTTGAATGACTCCATCCATCTGCAAAGGCTGGAGAAGAAGATTATAGCCCTGGCCAACAAAATGCCTGCCACGCCCGAAGAAGTGGCCCGCTTCCAAATTGAAATGTGGGGCGAAGTGCGCAAAGTGATTACGCTGGAGGAACTGCTGATCCTCTTTGCCCGAAATGACTACTCGCCGCTGCTGCACAGAAATCCCGCTCTAGATCAAAACGATATCCGCCTCTTAGCCAAATTGGCCGGAAGGTATCTGCTGTATGCCACCCGAGATCAGCAACGCCTGCGGGCAGAAGCTCATCTGAAAAAAATGGACGCATTAGCCGCCTTAGGCAAAGCTGATACGCCGGAATATGCCCAGCTGAGCCTTCAGCTCGCGCGAGAAATGCTGGCCGAAAGGTCGTTCGATCCACAAAAACGGCCGGCGTATCTGGTCTTCGAATACTTCGCCGATATCTCCATACGGCCGGCGCAAAAGAAAAAAATGGAAGCCTTCCTCAAACATAAAGACCTCAACCTGGTCATGGAAATGATTATGGGGTCGGGCAAATCCAAAGTGTTGTTGCCGCTATTGGGCATGATGCGCGCCGATGGCAAGGACCTGTCTATGCTGATCGTTCCGAAAGCTTTATTCGAAAGCATCGCCCAAGACACTCAGGCTAGTCTGAAAGGTGCCTTCGCGCAAAATTTGCGCACCGTGCATTTCGACAGGCACACGCCTTTTAATCAGGAATCCCTTGAAAATATTTTAAGGGACCTGGAATATATCCGCCGGCATAAAGAATGCCTGATCATGACCAATAAGAGCGTACAGTGCCTGGTCTTAAAATTCATCGGCGAGTGTGCCAGGCATTATAGAGTTTCAGATAAAGCAAAAGAATTTTCCCCCGAGCTCAAGGCTCTGCAGAAAATTCTAAGCACGCTCAGCGCCAGCGGCTATCCTATCATCGATGAAGCCGATACAGTCCTCAATGTGCTACATGAGGTCAATTTCAGCGAAGGGGAAATCCATACGCCGCCATTCCACGAAATAGAGCTGCTTTCTGCACTCTACAGCCTGATCTATGAAGATCCGGCCCTCCATACATTGGCCCGCATCGAAAGCCAGGTGCATTCCGATAAAGACGCACCTATCTTGACCGAAGCCGTGTATTTCGAAAAGCTGCAACGTCCCTTGGCAGAGGCTTTGGTGCATAGGCTGGGCACCATGACTTTTGAGTCTCAGGTCTTAAGCGAAAAAATGCAGGCTCTGATAAGCAGCTTGAACGATGCCGACCGCGAGAGGCTGCTGCATTATCTATGCCGGGATAAAGATTTTATTCCGGACGCGCAGCGGTATTTTGACAGCCTGGATCCGGAGGTCAAAGATGTCATCGCCTTGGCGGGAGAACAGCTGTCGCACCTCTTGCCTTTCACTTTAACGCGCAACTGTGATGAGCGGTATGGATTGGACAAGGACTCCGGCGATCCCCTGGCGATACCTTTCTCTGCCGCCAATACGCCTAATTCCGGTTCGCAGTTTGCCAATCCGCATATCACGATGAATTACACCTTCCAAATGTATATGAAAAATGGTGTTGGCAAAGACCTGCTGGAACGGCAGCTCCTCTTGCTTCGCCAAAAGGCCCTGCACGAAATCACGGAAAGCGGAGGAAAACTGCCAGTCTCGGAAACCCAAGCCGGCAAGATCTTTGCCAAATTAAAAGGGGAGCTGGACATACCGCTCTTCAATTACAAGCCCGTGCACGTGGCTGAGCTGCTGCAGCATATCAACTCCACTCCGGCGACCAAGCGCTCCTTTGTGACGCATCTCGTCCTGCCGCAGCTTAAATTGTTCGATAAAAAGCTCAGCTGCAATCCTCACAACTTGGTCAGTCTATTCTCCCATCCCTCCGGTTTCACTGGCACCCTATGGAATGGCTTAAGCATGCACCATTTGCTCAAACTGCAGCCTGAATCCGGCACGGACGCCAAAACCTTGACTCTCCTCTGGGAGAAAAGCCGCGATAATGCCATCTCGCTGAAAGAAGGCTCTCCTCTGGAGATGCTACAGCAGCTAAAAGATCAAAATATTGCTTTCGACATGATCAGCGACGCCGGAGGCTATTTTAAAGCCGGAGGCAACGAGTCCATTGCACATCAAATCATGGCGGCATTCGGCAAGCCGGTAGCCTACTACAATGCCAAGGGGGAACAAGCCCTCTCAGCGACATCCGGCCAGGACGGACTTTTGTCCCAATCCGACATAAGCGAAGGGGACAGGTTGACCTTCTTGGATCAAATCCACACCACGGGTGCCGATGTGCCGCAAAAGTGGAATGCCGTGGCCCTAGTGACTATAGGCCGAAATATCTTGCTGCGCGACCTCTTGCAAAGCGTGTGGCGCTTAAGGGGATTAGGACAGTCGCAGCGTGTGCAATTTTTGGTCAGCGAAGAAGTCGCGGGCATCATCCGCCAGCAGTTAAGACTCAAAGCCGATCATTCGATACAATTCGAAGAGATCTTAAAGTTTGCCGTGGGTAATCAGGCGGTACAACAAGGCTTAGACAACTACAAGGCGCTCAAGCAGGAATTGGCCAATATCCCTCAATTGCTGTTGCTGAAAGCCCTCATGCATCCGCGTCTCGCTCCAAAATACCGCGCCCAGATCTTTGAGTCGTTGCACTCCGATTGGATTAAGCCAGCCTTGTTCAGCGCCCAGGAGCTCTATGGGACGCTGACGTTGGAAAAACCCAGCGCAGCGGTTGTGGAAGGGGATACAAAATGCTGTAAAGAAACTCTGCATCAGATATTTGCTAAAATGCCTTGGCTGGAAAAAATCGGTATCTCGCAACAAAATAGTTTGCAAGAAGTGGAAGCTCTCGCCGATCGGATCAAAGACGCTCTGCCAGCCCATTTAAAAGCGGCTGTGTTCGATCACGACCAAACCGTAGAGGTCGAGCGCGCCGTCGAAACAGAGACACGGCTGGAAACTGAGGTGCAGCAAAACACCGAAACCACTCTTTTCGACGAAATGGTCCATTTGACCTATCTATCATCCTCTGGTGAATCTTATGTAGAACTGAAGGCCTTCGACTCTTTTGAAAAAGCTTGGTCCTCCACAAAGAAAGTCAATTCGCCAAGCGATCATATCATATGGGAAAATGAGTTACCGGTATTTCCCTTAAATTCGTATCTGGTAACGGACCTGAAACTTAAAGCCTATGCAGATGCCTTTCCTGGAATCCACATCACTTTAAACGTCTTGCATTGGACTGGAATCGATAGCCAAATGGGTTTGCTGGGATCCGATCGCACGGACCTGCATCATCTTCTCGTCGAAGAAGATAAAGTGACTGTACTGACGCAAAACGAAGCCAAAAAATATATTAAGGATCCGAACTATTACAATCTGACTTTAGGTTTTATGGATTCTA
>CAYMKI010000200.1:0-4462 GCA_964390695.1 uncultured bacterium | reverse complement strand
CCACCCCACACCCCCCCGGGGGGCGGGCATGAGCGACAACAAAATCACACCATCTACAGTCAATACATTCTTCACAGCTATTACTCATTTTATAGAAGAAGCAGTAGAATGGTTGGGGCATCTATTTTGTTTCAAAAAGCCACCATATGATGGACAAGCCGGAAAAGTTGATAGTGTAAGCAACCTTCATAAAACACAAACGCCTGATACCCCACCTCCTCTATCTCATAAACCAATTAAAGCAAAGCCTTTGCCACAAGGAAAAGACACACCTATGCCTAATGCTGAAACATATTTTACCGCTTTTACGGGCCCGATGGGCAAAGTTTTTGGCGATAGAAGTCCACCAGCAACAAAAGGCGTTCATTCAGCATTAACAGCAAATAACTTACATGCCTTTAAATCAAGAGAATTTATAATCGACTTTCTCGAAACTATACCAGAGCGTGTTAGACCTGATGTAGTAAAGAGGATGGATCTCGAGAAAGGTAAAGTAGATACCCATTCAAGGCGCGTAGCAGGGGGTAGTAGTGGCGATGTTATCTCTATAGTAGAGGAAGAATATCAAAAGGCTGCTCAACACAACCTCTCTAAGAAAGATTTGCACGAAAATATCACCAAAGCACTAAATGACTATTTAAATAAACCAGGAAACGCAGGCAGTAAACGAGCTGTTCAATCGGCATTAACGATTATTCGAAACAACAATAAGCGATAGGTTCTAACCTTGTTTATAATTACAACTAATTTAATGATTTTTAAACAGGTTATTAGATATCTATCAGATATTTTATATAGCTCCTAGTTTTTAAGCCGTTTTTTGAGAGCCACATTTGCTTCACGAAGTTTTAGATACTTGTAGTAGGCGGTGTGGCCGTTATAGGCTGATATCACATACCCTTCATATCCCCCTAAAAAACCTCTTTTAAGAATATAGCTTTTAAAAAAGGCGTAGGCGCCGTGAGAAAGCGCTTTACCTAGTGATGATTTCTTTTTTCCTTGATATTGCTTTGCGAATAGTGTGGAGTACGACTGCATTTTTGCAAGGAAATCGACGATAGATCCATAAGAATAATGGATGAAGAAAGCCTGGAGAGGAATAAGGCTCATATTTTTGGAGATGATGGATTCGTGTACCTGGTCTTCCGAAAAAGAGGTTTTTGTTTTATTGTACAGTCGAATTTGACGATCGGGATACCATCCGCACCATTTAATGAACTTCCCATTGAAGTAGTTGTGGCGTTGGAAGGAGTAGACAGCGTTTTCATTTTCTGGTTCCTTTTCAATGGCAGCGATGAGTTCTGGTGTAACGATTTCATCGCTGTCAACAGAGAGGATCCAATTATGTTTTGCGGCAGCAGAGGCGAGGTTGTGAGTGGGACCGAAGCCGATAAAAGGTTCTGATAAAACGCGTACATTGGGGAAACGTTGGGCTATTTTTATGGTATTATCGCTGGATCCGGTGTCATAGAGGATCACTTCGTCAAAAGGGATCAGAGATTCTAATACTTCTTTAAGGTATTTTTCGCTGTTTTTGGCGAGGACAGTGACGCTGATATGCTTAAGGTTCATTAGATGCCTTTATTCGCTGATATTTGCTACGATTTTTATTAGGTTTGCCATGATTTCTTTCCTTTTTTTGATATTTTCTCATAAAGTTTATGTGAACAAGAAATGTGGATAATTCGTCCCATTTTAAGTTTAATCTGTAAGATTGTCAATCAACGACACTTTAAGGAAAAAATATATGAAAATTACTCATACTCCTGACTTTGTTTCTATCGCTTCTCCTTTTCATTTGGAAGATACTGGGGCCATTGATCTTCCTATCCGTTTGAGACGCAACCGTAAAAGCGGTGCGATTAGATCTCTTTTGCAGGAAACACGGTTGCATCCTTCTGATTTTATTTATCCTGTCTTCGTATTGGAAGGAAGCAAAAGAAAAGAAGAAATTTCCAGCATGCCTGGCATTTACCGCATGTCGGTGGATTTGCTTTTAAAGGATGTAGAAGAAAGTCTTAAACTAGGGATTCAATCGGTCAATTTATTCATGTACGTTCCAAATGAGAAAAAAGATTCCTTAGGTTCCGAGGCTTTGAGGCAAGATAATCTTTTGGTGCGTTCTATTCATGCGTTAAAGGTGGAATTTCCTGAACTGTGCGTGATGGCTGATATTGCTTTAGATCCTTTTACGGATCACGGACATGATGGATTGATCAATCACAAAGGTGAGGTGATCAATGATGATTCATTAAAGGTTTTAGGAGCCATGTCGTTGCATGCTGCTCAGGCAGGTGTAGATGTTGTTTCGCCTAGCGATATGATGGATGGAAGAGTGAGCTATATCCGTTCATTGCTTGATCGGCGTGGATTTTCTAGTGTGAGTATTTTGGCTTATTCAGCGAAATTCGCTTCTGCATTTTATGGTCCATTTCGCGATGCCCTAGGATCGGTGCCAAAATTTGGAGATAAAAAGGGGTATCAACTTAATCCCGCTAATGCGCGAGAAGCGCTTTTAGAGTGTCAATTAGATGAAGTTGAAGCCGCTGATATGTTGTTGATCAAGCCTGCATTGCCGTATCTCGATATCATCGCTAAAGTAAAAGAACAAACTCATTTGCCGGTAGGTGCCTATCATGTAAGCGGAGAATACGCGATGGTGAAAGCAGCTGCGCAGCAGGGGTGGTTGGATGGCGATCGCGTAATGTATGAGTCGTTGTTATCGATCAAGCGTGCTGGAGCGGATTTTATCTTTACCTACGCAGCTAAGCAGGTGGCTAAAACTCTGCTTGCTATATAGCGCCAATGAGAACCTGTTTAGCCCTTAAACAGGTTATGAGAAAAATAGACAGGGCAAATATGGACGAAAATGAACATTCGCTAAAATCAGTAAATGTTTGAATCTATAACCGTCCATTTAGCAATTATTGGCGCTGGTCGTTGATGAGCTCATACAACTGCATACCGGTTAAAGCCTGCACGCCGACGTCCCTCAACCAGGCTGACATGCCATAATTCCAGCGTGTGCGTTCGCTGCAGGTATAGAACACATCGAAAGGCATGGAAAAGGAAATCCCTTTGTCGTAATAGGTCTGACCGTTTATTTTATCATGCCCATTTGTCCAGGTATACCAGAAGGTAAGTCTTAATCCACTTTCAAAATAATGAGAGATCTCACTTCTCACACCCCAGTCATTAGCCAAAAATTTTCCGGCTGCGATTTTAAAATCCATTCTGGCACACGCCAAATCATAATAAATGTTTAAGAAATACTGTGAACCGGTGAAGTTAAGGTATGTCGGATGGAAGCCTACGAGTTTGCGTATTTTATTGGTAAAGCCAAGCCCAGAATATTCCCTCTTCTTAAAGATAGCGCCTTCAATTCCTATTGCCCAGGAAGAATGGAGAGGATAAAGCAGAAATTCTGCTGCTAGCCCCCCATATGCTTCTTCAAAATAGCCTCCAGCAACTTTTGCATACCATCCACGGCCCAAATTCCAGTTCTTTTGAAGATAAGCTTGATCCAGGGTTAATCCCCGGTATTTATAATAACGCACCACATCCGTGCGTACGTTGATGAGCTGCGAGGGATTTAGGCGATCGAAATCCCGGAATTTACCGATATTGGTGGCAAAGGTGTAGCCGAGGAGGATGTTATAGTAAACATCATCCCAGAAATATCCATTGAAGGCAGCATGGACTCCAAGTGTGTATTTAAATTTTCCACTCGAGCTTCCGAATAGTGTGTGTGTTTTTGGACTTAGCTCAAAGTTTAGACATTCTCGTTTGCACCCGAATAGATGTGCAGAAGTGTAGGGATCTGGATAGGTGACTTCGGTCAGCGGTGTCAGGATGCGCAGTTCATGCGGTCCTATTTCTTTAGCAGCGAAGCTGCGCACAAAATCCATATTGTAGTGATATTCCTGGATGGGGAATCCTTCGGCATCGATGACGACGATGACTTCATCGATATCTTCTGGAATGAGGGCTGCGAGGATATGATTTAAATGGCAGCGGACCTCTCTTTCGAGCCGGTAGGTATCGTTGAGGGTTTTTATGCGCAGGACTTTCTGATTGCATTCATTGTAAGATAGATAGATATCCCAGATATCGAAACCTTGACGATCGAAGGCAAAGATCAGATCGGCAACAAGCGCTTCTTCTGGTCTACGATAGCCTATGGGTTCTGTGATGACAGGGGCTTTATAAGGAAGGACGTCATCAATCTTTGGAATGAAACCGGTCGTATTTCCCCAGTTGTAAAAGGCTGAGACAGAGGCCGAGAGGGCATCTCCTCGAATATAGCTGATGGAAAAGTCCAAGGTATCCCATAGACGGTATTTGAAGCCGTAGTTGAGGGGGGATTTTTTTATTCTGCCTTTTGGGTGCGGTTCCCGTTTTTTGCTTTCATAGGGGGTGGCATCGTATTCGGCTGTAAGACTAAGCTGCTGCAGATATTTCC
>CAYMKI010000199.1:0-4468 GCA_964390695.1 uncultured bacterium | reverse complement strand
AGAGACCAAGATATTAGAGACATAGCCATGGATGCAGCAGTTCCCGCTAAAAAAATTCACGAGCCCCAGAATGGGGCAAAAGATCGTAGCCCAGGTGTAGGCAGCCCCGAAGGGGCAACGCGCCCCTGGATAAAAGAAGATATAGCAGGAGCTGCTGCCATGGATGTAAACTTAGAGCATGAAATTCAAAATGTGCAAAAATGGCCAGGACTGCGCATTAGCGGGATTGTTACCCAAATCATAGGCCTGCTGATCGAATCCACAGGCCCTTTATGTCATCTCGGAGAGCTCTGCTATATCTATAACCATAAAGGCAAAGCCATACCTTGCGAAGTCGTGGGATTTAAAGACAACCGCGTCCTGTTGATGTCCTTGGGAGAAATGTCCGAAATTGCCCCGGGATCAGAAGTCTATCCTACAGGCAAAATTCCCATGATAGGCATGAGCGAAGGCCTCTGCGGTCGCATTTTAGATGCCCTCGGCAATCCTATTGATGGAAAAGGTCCCATCAAACACGAAAAATATTACCCCATTTTGGCTTCGCCACCCCAAGCCATGCAGAGAAAGCTCATCTCTAAGGTCTTATCTACAGGAGTCAAGGCCATCGATGCCACCTGCACACTAGGCCAAGGGCAGCGCATGGGCATATTCTCCGGAGCAGGCGTCGGAAAATCCACCCTCCTGGGCATGATCGCCCAAATGTCCCAGGCTGACATTAACGTCATCGCCTTGATAGGAGAAAGGGGGCGCGAAGTTAGGGAGTTTATAGAAAAAGACCTAGGCCCGCAAGGTTTAGCCCGCTCAGTTGTCGTAGCCGTGACTTCCGACCAGGTAGCCTTGCTGCGCACTAAAGGCGCCCATACAGCCACAGCCATTGCTGAATATTTTCGCGATTTAGGCAAAAATGTGATCTTTATGATGGACTCCATCACCCGATTTGCTATGTCGCAACGTGAAATCGGCTTAGCCATAGGAGAACCACCCACCACACGAGGCTATACGCCCTCGGTTTTTGCCATGCTGCCCAAATTATTGGAAAGGGCCGGCAATTTTTCCCACGGAACCATCACAGGCATCTACACTATTTTAGTTGAAGCGGACGATATGAGCGATCCCATAGCAGATACGGTCAGAGCCATACTTGATGGACATATCATCCTCTCCAGAAAACTGGCCTCCGCCAATCAATACCCCCCTATAGACATATTGAACAGCCTATCCAGACTCATGCGATCCATCACTTCACCCGAACACATTGCCCTTGCAGGCAAATTACGGAATCTAATGCAAACATACAGTGAAGCTGAGGATTTAATCAACCTGGGCGCCTATGTTCCGGGCTCTAACCCCAACATCGACAAAGCCATATCCCTGATAGATGCTGTTAGGTATTTTCTGAGACAAAATGTCCATGAACGCTTTACGTTCCAGGAAACTGAAGCCCTGCTGAAACAATTGATGAATGTATGAAGAAATTCCGCTTTTCCCTGTCCACTTTGCTTAAAATCAGACAACAGCACGTGAAAATGGCTCAACACAACCTCCATGAAGCTCTTGAGCATCAGCAGAATGCAGCGCATGAACTAGAACATCTCAAGCAGCAACTAGAAAACAACTATAACGACATCCGCGCGAAGCACAAGAAAGGCATCACCACCGGCAACATCGAACAGTATCATGCCTATTCAGCGGTTTTAAAAGCAAAAATCAACGAGTCTATCCGTCTCAGTTATGCAACCAAACAACGCGTGGATAAAAGACGAGAAGAGCTGATGGAAGCCAGAAAAAATCTGCGGGTGATAGAAATTTTAGAGGAAAAATGGCATAATGAATGGCAAACCGCCTACCATCACGAAGAGAATAAACTGGTAGACGATTTTGCTACTTTACATCACTCTAGAAAAAAGAAATTACCATAAAATTGTATGCTGCTTCACGAAATTAAATCCAAGCTATCCACAATAAGCCAAAGCCATCTGTTAACCTACTGGGAGAAACTAAACTCCGAACAAAAAAAACACCTGGCCAGACAAATTCAACTCCTGGATATAGAAACCTACCATGAGCAAAGGCGCGTTTTGACAGCTGTACCACCTAAATCCCTATCCAAGATTTCTCCCTTAAGCGAATATTCTTTTAGCTGCGGAAATACTGCCGCGGGCGATCATCTGCTTGCAAAAAATAAATGCGGCTGCCTTCTGATTGCCGGAGGACAAGGCACGCGCCTACAATTCGATGCCCCCAAAGGCATGTTTCCTGTATCGGTGATCAAACACAAAACCCTGTTTCAACTTTTTGCCGAAAAGACCGTGGCCGCAGGAAAAAAGGCCGGCTGCCTCTTGCCCTTGGCCATCATGACCTCCCCTTTAAACCACAATGAGATAGTCGCACACTTTCAATCCCATAATTTCTTCGGCTTAAATCCAGGTCAAGTCTCCTTCTTCCAGCAAAGCACCTTGCCTTTTCTGGATGTACAGGGAAATTTGTTTTTGGAAGACAAAGACTCCCTGGCACAAGGTCCTGACGGTAATGGCTCGGCTCTAAAATCTTTTGTCGATGCAGGCCTTTGGGATGCATGGCAGCAAAAAGGTGTGGAACAGGTTCATTTTGTGCTTATAGATAACCCCTTGGCTGATCCCTACGATGCTGAACTACTGGGCTTCCACGTAGCTCATCATGCGGATATCACTGTAAAATGCACACAAAGATTGCATGCCGAAGAGAAAGTAGGCTTGATCGTTCAACAAGAAGGCCGCATCGGTGTGGTGGAATACTCCGAAGTCAGCGCAGCAGAAAGCACTGCCTGCCTAAAAGACGGTAGATTGAAATTTCCCTTCGCCAACTTAAGCCTCTTCTGCCTGAGCATGGATTTCATACGGCATGCTGCCTACGAAAATCACAGCAAAATGCCCCTGCACAAGGCCTTTAAAGCAGTCAAATACCTCGATACTCAGGACATCTCTAAGGTCAGCGAACAGCCAGCAATTTCCTTTAAGAAAATTGACCAGCTCCATAATGGGGCAAAAGAGGATTTAGCGGGAATTGCTGGCGGACAGCCCAAAGCTTGGAAATTCGAGCGCTTTATCTTTGATGTTCTTCCCTTTGCCGCGAACGTCAAAGTCCTGGTGTACCCACGAGAATTCTGCTTTGCCCCCTTAAAAAACGCCTCGGGCCCCGACAGCCTGCCTACAGTCCAAACGGCACTTCAACACCTGGATAAATACATCTTGGAAAAAATCACGCAGCTGCCGGCACCGGCTTACCCCTTCGAACTGGCCCAAGATTTTCACTATCCCCTGCCAGCGCTATTAGAAAAATGGCAGGGGCGTCCGGCGCCGGATTCCAACTACATCAACCCTTAGCAATGACTTTTTGGAAGATTTCCAATTTTGCTTTTTCGGTGATGGCAAAGGTGATACTGCGGAATTTCCCCTTGTAGCGCGGTGAACGCAGCACTTCGGAAAATATCTCTGCGACTTCTGCGCTATCATTTTGAAAGCATCCGCAACCAAAAGCCCCTAAGACTAAGTGGTCGACATTTTCGGCCAGTGCTGTGGCAAATACGGCTCGGATTTTATCCTCCACAATATGGCGTCTTGCCTCTTTGGCATGTACACCCAGTTTCTGCAGAAATCGGTCTTCATCAGATCCTCTTCGCATGTCTGGCGCCGCGGCTGAGATCACATCGAAATGCTCAGGCTCCTGTTTATCGATAAAGGTGACATTCTTACTCATCACCGCGCCGAAATAGGGAATGTGGTGGGCAAAGGGCTCTTGGGGAGCATATCCCTCCTGAGACCTGACATCATGCAAATGGCGATGCAATTCACGTCCTTGAGGAAACTTCGGATCAAGCCCCCATGCAAGGTTAGATCGGCGCACTAGAAATTCCTCTTGGCTGCCTCCATAAGGAGCTAAACCCACTCCGCCGGGTTGCCAACGATTTGCTAGATTGAGTATGGCGACTCGGGAATTATCCATCTTGGCATACATTCTACGCACTGTACGCGCTGCCTGCAAAGAATCCTCAGAAGAGAAGCGTATGGCCGTCATAACATCTTTAGGCTTATTCAAGCGGTTTTCAAGAGATTGCAAACTCTTTAAGGTGTCGCCTCCATATAGTTTCACTTCCATGGAGGATGATGTGCTTTTATCAAACACCTGATGACACTTGGTGATGAGTTCAGCCAAACGTTTATATTTTTCAAAGGGGCCTATGGCGGGAAGATAGGTAAACAACTTAACCACCAGCGGCTGCTTAAAAAAAGCATGCACAGCTTCTTTAAACTTCAGTCCTATTGAAAGCTGAACTGGAATATTATTATCTATGCGAGCTGGATTTACTGGGTCCATAATTTCATACACTCTAGTTAATTATTAAAAATTCAGACTACATAATATCATAATTGATGATTAACTACAATCGGCTGAATGGGCTATATGAATTCATTTTCGTAAGTTCTCAAAA
>CAYMKI010000198.1:0-4476 GCA_964390695.1 uncultured bacterium | reverse complement strand
GTCATGAACTGATTCATAGAATCCACCCGAAGGGATATGAGTATTCTCAACAAAAACCTACCTTAGGAAAAGAGTATGATCATTTGGAAGAGCAAGTGACCATAGTCGGATTAGAAAAAGGATTGGCTCCATTGACCTCATCAAAGGGAGAGAATGTCGATAATTGGGAGCCAATATATCCCGAAGGCTATTACGAAATCAATGAGAGGAATTTGACAGAGGCCTTCACAGGCGCTTTAACTGAGTATCATAGCCAAGACGAACTAGTGCGTTATCCAAGGGTAGGTCATCACGGAATGCGTACTTCTTTTGACAGACAACAACTGCAAGATATTATTATAGAAAACGTCGTGGTTGATCTTAAAAATTTGATCAAAGACAAGATCCTCACCAAAGAGGTCTTAAACGGCATGTTTCGTGAAGGGGCGATGCATGAGTTAGCTATTGATAATGGTAGAGTGGAAATCTTGGAGCTGTTGCTAGAATTAGACCCGATTCCGCAATTCTATGATGGAAATACACTGCTCTTAATCGCTGCTAATTATGCTAACAAACTGTCAAATGCTCAGTTGTTGCCTATGCTAGAAGCTATACTCAAAACCGGGGTGGATATCAACCACGTCGATCAATATGGAAGAACTGCCAGGCAATTTTTATCAAACATGGATAACAAGGAGGCCGTACAACTCATAGACAAATATTCCCGAAAAACCTGATAATTTAGAACCTGTATCTAGGTGATATTAAGCAGCTTTTTGGTGCGCATTAGATACTCATCGTAATAAGGTCCGCATTTTGTAATGGGAACGTTATGGCAATATTGTTGATATTCGCTAGGAGCAGCTACTATCTGGCTTAACCATGTAGGGTCTTGGCTTACGTTTTGCAAGGTTGGGGCTTTAAGTTGATTGATGATAATTCCACCTGCGGCATGCGTCTTGTCTAGAGTATGAAATAGACTGGTTTGAGGGGGGATAATGCCGTCTTCAGGACAGTAGATGAAAAATTTTCTACCTTTCAAGGACAAGTAATGCTCAGTCAAATTGCCAAAACTCCAGTTTGAAGTCATAAGATAGCCCGTTGCCAGATGCGATAAGCCAATAGGTAGCATTTGTAGCAATACATTTTCAATTTTTGAAAATGAACGGTCATGGCAAATATTGACAGGGTGGTGAGACGCGATTTTTAATGCCACAGCTCCGCCAAGAGACCAACCATGTACAAGAATATTTGATGTTAAAATTCCTTTGTCCAGCAGATACTGGACCATGGCTTCTGCATCATGGACCAAATCTTTTGTTGAAGTGGGAAATCCTTCGCTGCAGCCAACGCCCCGGTAATTGCCTGTAAGAATATTGATGCCAAGATCCTCAGACAGTTTAGCGAGATTTGGTAGATTTTGTTCGTATTGCACCGCATTGCCATTTAAAAATAATATCCATTTCTGTTCTTCAGGAGGGAAATCTAACTGCCTAGGATGGATAATACAAAAACAATCCAGAATTACATTGTCTACCGTTTTTATGCCTATCCTGTCAGCAATATTCGGCCCTTGCATAAACTGGTTACGACTACGTGTTAATCTTTCTTTATGAATTTTTAGAGCAGGTAACACCAGAGAGGCTATTGTTTTTTGCCAAGAAGATACTTCCTCTGGTCTCGAACCTGTTGTGATATTTCCCGATAAAAGATATTTGGAGGCGGAGAATTTAATGGGTGGTGCCACATCTGTATCCGTGTCTTTTAAGACAAGTCTCGAAGTTGCAATCTGTTCGGCGAATGAGGGCGAAACATTCGTCGTGGTTATGGCTTTTGAATTATTTTTTTGGGTGGATTGTGTGCTTGATGCAAATCCGGTGTTGGTTGGCGAAATTTCAGAGAAAGACATGTTTATTTCCTGCCACGGTTAGAGAGTTAAAGAACATTATACATATATATTATTTTGAAGTCAAATAAATATGTTTTTATTTTAAATATTAGTAAATAGAATTTTGTATATTTGAATCTAATTATTTATTTGAATTATAATAATCTTAAGATTGTGTATAAAACACGGAGGTTTTATGACATTTCCAATAACAAACAAAAGTGTTATATCCATTGATAATGTTAATGATTACGTGCCGGAATTGCAGAAATTAAATCAAATACCTGTAGATTTAATAAAAAAATCAATACCTGACGATGTAATAAAAAATTTCCCTGATATCACTAGCAAGATTATAAAAGAAATACATAAAAAAAATATTTCAAAGACTGAAGAGGATGATAAAAACAAAGATGAAGCTGAAATAAAAAAAGAAAAAACAGTCAAGCTTCTTCATCTTCTACAATCCACAATAGATTCGTTGTCAAGAGTTAAATTTTACAAATCAGAAACCGGCCGTTTGCATTTTTCTCCCATATCATCGCTTTTCAACCAGGCCACGGTCTTAAGAGGTGCCTGGAAAGAATGGGATCCTGTGCGCATGTTGTCCGGTAAGCATGCAGTTTTAGCGAAGATCGGTGCGGAACATGTGATGGTACAAAATTCGTTAAAAGACGTCATTGATATCACATATGTCAGCGTCAAAAAATTTGCCCTTGCGTTAAAAAAATTAGGGGCAGAAAAATGTCTGTTTCAGCCTGTGATTCTAACATTGGATTTAAATCGCTGGCAGGGGGCACACGTAAACATTCTGCTGCCCAAAGGGAATATCAAAGCCCTCAAGATCGAATATAAAGTTTTACTAGCCGGTGCAGATTACGACGTAATTGAAAAGTTTTACAAGAATTTGGGGTTAAAAGTATACCAAGACAGCGCAGAGGGCGACGTCTACGTTATATCTGATGCAGATGAAAACGCCTTGACTAGCAGCCCCTATTATGTCCCTGTAGATCCCATGTATCCCAACGCCAAAGAATTGTCTGCCCCGCGGTCAGAATTGCTCAATGAGCAAAGTGAAACTGTATTTTCATTCCTAGATCATTTGTCTAAGCCTTTTATGGGTTATTACTTCGAGAAATATAGCCCCGAAGTTGAAAAAATACTCAACAATTTAGAAATTGTTAAGTCTCCCTGGAGTTATATAAATTCAGGCGGCCACGGGTACATAGTCAGAAAGGAAGACTTAGGTGCCATAAAAGCTATCAATACTGCCTCCATACCCGGGGAAACATTGAAACGCTATGACGTCGCCCCAGTTGAACCCCTCGAAACAGGTACCGTATTACTGGCTATGAACCAGATGGAAGTATATGAAATGTTCTGCCATGAGTTTTTAACCTTTTTATTTGAGGATATGAATGTTATGGCATACAACAATGCCGGAAAAGGATTGAGCTCGGGTGGAGCCGCAGAAAAAAATATTAAAGAAGCCGCAGAATGCTCCTATCAGTATTTACATAATATCAAAAAGATACCCGATAATAAAATTTTAGCCAAGGGACAATGCTTTGGAGGGGCTCCTACTGCATGGCTTGGAGCTAAACATCCAAATATAAACCTTATGATCGACCAAGCTCCTGCAAACTTCAATGACGTAGCCACAAATACTGTCAAAAAGGCAATAAGTAAAAAGATAGATGCTGAAAAGGATCACGATAGTCTTAAGTACAAATTCCTGAAAACAATGCAGAACTCTACGGTTATTGACGATCTCACCAAGGCTGTTATGATAGGCTTTGATGCTGCAAGCGATATCAAGAAAAATCAAGGCCATAACCTGATTCATATCAATGTACCCAATGAATTCGGCCAAGGAGGCGATACATTAGTGCCAGAAAGCCATCCAGAGAAAATGGTGGATAGTTTTGCTCTCAACAAAGGAAGGATTTATGCACTGTCATTCAATCCTGGCGGTATTCATGTGACGAATTGGTTTGGTAATCCAAGTAGCCGAAATGCAGTATTTGCTTTTTTGAATAAAACTAATTTGGCCCCGAATGTTAGTAAGAATGATAGGACTCTAAAGCGGATAATGAAAAACAGGGAAGTGTTCGAAACAGATTTCGAGTCTTTGATAAAGAAGGTTGAGCTGGAATTGGAGGTTTTAAAAGAGCAAAAATTAAAAGGAAAATTCATACAATTCAAAGAGATTCAACCTCTGGTTAAGGCATGCGCCGATCTAAAGCAAGAATTCATGCAGGCATTAAGTCAGGTAGAAATTTCTGTGAACACAGATATCAAAGGGGTGCCGCAGGGAACCTCAGATCGGTTATCTACCCTTTTCAAAACAGTGTGGATTTTACCTGTAAAAGATAGGTTGAAAAAAATAGATGAATTGATTCATTCGCTTGAAGAGACGCTAATCCCGATAGCTCCGCCACTACCTATTTCTAAAACCTCTTCGCCAGCTCTAGCAAAAACTTCAAAAGCAAAAGTGAGGAATGCTCTACCTAAGGTAGCTAAGCAAGGCTATGTGAAAAAACAAACTCAGAAAAAGATATAAACCTCACTTGATATGACCTGCTTGTGATTAACTTTGGAAGCAAGTT
>CAYMKI010000197.1:0-4612 GCA_964390695.1 uncultured bacterium | reverse complement strand
TATAACTGGAGCTTCACCTGTAAAAAACTATTTGCAGCCATCCACGACAATCCCAGGGTTATAGAGCGAAAGCGTCAGCATTTCATCCAGTTATTTGGCACTTTAGCAACGTGTGAGGCAAGCCTCTCGCTTGATACATTGATAAACCGCATTCATAAAGGCTGTCAACTCACTTTAAGTCCCGGTAAATCATGGATGATCAAATTTACTGCCCAGGGTGTGCCCAAGTTAGAAGAGGTGAAAGAGGCGGTGGTGGTGGTGCCGGCTTTCAAAGAGACTGCCGTTCATCTAGACGCCTTTTGTCAAGATGCAAGCAGTGTGCTGAAAGACTTATCGCAACAACCTATAGATCAAAAGCACCCTATCCTTGATTACAGAAATCGGGTCGTGCGTATCAAATTCATGCACAAGCAAATCGAGAAACTGCGTTGGGTTATGACAGTTATGGATTCAATGGAAATATTTGCCGGTCTTTCTAAGAATGAGAAATATAAACAACTCAAGGATAGATTAGACGAATTGAAAAAATCAGCGTTGCCTGAAAAGGTTTTATCTCGTGTCTCATTTTTAATGCAATTGGGCGCCACAGAGATTAAAGTGAACGATCAAGTAGTGCCTATTAAAATAGTAGCAAAACCAATAAATCACAGCTCCGAATTGCGAATTTCACTTTTCAATGGTGATGAGAAACAAGTAGGGAGCTTAATCCTATATCGAAGATGGCAGGAATGTCGCCAAAATAGTAATACATTAGGGATTGATTATTTGGAAAACGATAATTTTATATTTGCCCCTCCCAAGGTTAACTCACTTGAACTATATATATCTACGGTTAGTGTCGAATCATTAATAGATACAAAGACAGGAGATAGACCTCTTTTGCGATTGTTAACACAAATTGCTGTGGAAGTGTTTGCTCGTGAACCAGCTACAAAGTTGACTATTTCGGCTTCGTATGATCATTCGGATGTGTATGCTTTTATGGGTGTGGGAAATACGGATCAGTCTTTGAGAAAAGAAATCGAAACTTACAGAACCCAGACCGGCCGGTGGTTTCCGGAGCCGGAAGATAGGGGAGCGGTTTCTTTATTTATGCATAAAAGAGATTTTTCAGCTGAGCACAATACTAAATATTATAAATTTTTGGGATCAAAATCGGGTTATCAACCATCCAGGGTAGAATACAATCCCGATGAAACTTTGACATGGGAAAAGTATATTGAGCGCCAGCCTGTTTTGAATGCTTTTACAGGACCGCTGTTATGGCCGAAGTGGTGACATTAGAGGGATGTTTGAGTATAAAAGGTGTTAAATAAGACATTCTCGTAAAATCCAACAGAATTTTGCGATCATAGGTTTGATATGCCCAATAAGATAATAAAACGTTTTTTGGAGGAGATATGTTAATTAATTTGCCTTTGGATGTCACAATGAAATTTACAGGGTATTTAGGTATGCAGGATCTTTATAACTGGAGCTTCACCTGTAAAAACCTATTTGCAGCCATCCACGACAATCCCATGGTTATAGAGCGAAAGCGTCAGCATTTCATCCAGTTATTTGGAACTTTAACGCCCTATGAGGCTCATTTCTCGCTGGATACTCTCATAAACCGCATTCACAAAGGCCATAGGCTCACTTTAACTGAGGATAAATCGTGGATGCTGAAGTTTAGTGCTCAGGGTGTGCCTAGGTTGGAAGAGATGAAAAAGGGGGTAGAGGTGCCGACTTTCAACGAGACAGCCACCCATCTAGAGGCTTTCGTTCAAGACACAACTAAGGTGCTGAAGGACTTGTTGCAACAGCCTAAAGATCCAAAGCATCCTATCCACGATTACAGAAATAGGCTCGTACGTATCATATTCCTGCAAAAGCAAATCATGAATTTCTATCAGGTTATGCACGTTGAATATTCAAGAAATATACGTGCAGGAATTTCGTGGAATGAAAGGGTAATGAATCTTTGGGCAGAATTGCAAAGTTTGAAGACTATTGTAAAGCCTGAGGTGTGCTTGGATCACAAACAATTTGTAATGGACTTGGGGTCTACGACTATTTTAGTGAACGGTCAAACCATGCCTATTAAAATACAAGCAAAGCCCAAAGCATCCGAAACTCAATTATGCATTTCATTGCTAGATGGAAATCGAAAAGAATGCGGAAGAATGCAAATTTATCGGGCCTGGTATGAAAATAAAAAAGCTTCAAGTAATGCTTCTAAGGCTATACTTGAAGAGGAAGAATTATTATTTTCGGATTCTAATCCTAAATATCTTCTTTTACATGTTAAGAATGTTAATGCCGCTTCACTTGTGAATGCTAAGACAGGAGATAGACCCCTTCTGCGCCTGATTACACAAGTTGCCGTGGAAATTTTTGCTCGAGACCCTGCTCAAGGCTTAACAATAAATTCCGTCTACGATCATGCGGATGTTTATGCTTTCATGGGATTAGGAGGCGATAAAGACTTTAGAAATGTGAAGGCTAGGGTTTTAGAATACAGGGCTTTTAGTGGTCGCTGGTTTCCTGCACCAGAGGATCAAGGTGCATATTTTCTTTCTATGCATAAATTAGATTATTCCAAAGAGCATCAAACCCAATATTTCAAAATTATGAATAAGAATAAAGGTTCCGAGCCAGCCTGGGTAGAATATAATCCCAATGAAACCTTGACGTGGGAACAGTATATTGAACGCCAGCCTGTGCTGAATGCTTTTACAGAACCGCTGTTCTGGCCGAAGTGGTGACGTTACAATTAAGTTCATCACGGGGTTCATTTATTAGGTTGGTATTTGCCCCATAGTAATCACGCCTTCGACTATGGTGCTAGGGTAATGATTGTGTGCTTATTTTAGGTAAAGAATTTCACTCATTTAAGCCGCTTTAGCGGCGGAAGCCTGTGGTATAGATTGTATTAAAAATCAAGCCGCGAAGGCGGCGACAGAAAAAAATAATGACGCGTATCTGTCGCCATTTCACGGCTCTATCTCATTAGCTATAGTTTCCACAGGCTTATGCCTGTGGCTACATGCTTCGGCCGCTACGCGGCCTAAATGCATGTGATTTTTTACCTCAAAAACAATGAAGAACATATATGAAGATTTACTAAATTTCACAAACCAATTGCATGAACCGAGCTTGCAGTTGGGGTGTTCGTTTAGATATGCTGACTAGGATTATTTACTTTTTATGGAGGGAATATGTTATTTGCTTTGCCATTGAATGTGACCTCAAAATATACCACGTATTTAGATATTAAAGATATGTATAGCTTGGGCTTCGTATGTAAAAAACTATTTGAGGTCATTCACAAAAATCCCATGGTTATAGAGCGTAAGCGGCAGCATTTCATCCAGTTATTTGGCGCCTTAACACCTTGTGAGGTAGACATCTCTTTGGATACGCTGATAAACCGCATTCATAAAGGCTATCGGCTCACTTTAACTCAGGAAAAACCCTGGATGCTGAAGTTTAATGCTCAGGGAGTTCCCAGGTTGGAAGAGGTTAAAGAGGGTGTGGAGGTTTTGATAAATGAGGAAAAAGCCGCTCAGCTTAACGCCTTTGTCGAAGGTGCGAGGAAAAGACTGAATGAGCTGTCACAACAACCTCTAAGCGAAATACAATCTATCCATGATTACAGAAGTAGGATTAAATGCGTTAAATTGCTGCAGAATGAAATCCAAAATCTCCATTTAGAAGAAGTGAAAGAGACGGTAGTGGAGTCGGATGTTAAGGATACTGTCGCACATCTAGAGGCTTTTATCGCAAACGCAAAAAAAGTGCTGGATGAGTTGTCGCAACAACCTATAGACCAAAAACAACCCATCCACGATTACAGAAATAGGATTGTTCGAGTTAAATTTTTGGAAAAGCAAATCAAAAATCTCAAACAAGCTGTGAAAGCTATGAGTTCAAATAAAATGCTTGCCACCCTTTTCGGGAATCAACATTTAGTGAAATTCTCTGCCGAATTGAAGAATTTGAAGATTTTTGCAAATCCAGGGGTGTGTTTGGGACGAAATCAGTTTGTCATGGATTTGGGGTCTACGGCTATTGAAGTGAATGGTCAAACTTTGCCATTTAAGATACAAGCGAAGGTGAATCAAACCTATTCGGAATTGTATATTCTACTCCTGGATGCGAAACAAAAAGAATGGGGAAGTATGCGAATTTTTCGTGACTGGTATCAGAATAAAGAAGGTTCAAATAACAGTTCTAATGCTGAATATGAAGAAAATAAGTTGTTATTTTCCAATTCAAATCCAAAATATCTTCATTTACATGTTCATTACGTTATGGTGGAACCACTACTGGACGCTAATACGGGTGATAGACCTCTTCTGCGTATGCTCACACAAATCGCCATGGAAATATTTGCACGTGAACCGGCAGGCTGCTTAAAAGTTAATTCTGTTTATGACCATGCCGATGTGTATGCTTTCATGGGATTGGGAGCGCATAGTCTATTTTTAAGCTATTTGAGAGACCTGATTTTAAAATATAGAGACGAAACCAAACGCTGGTTTCCTGATCCAGCGGATCGAAGTGGTTGTTCTTTTTCTATGCATAAATTAGATTATTCCAAAGAGCATCAAACCCAATATTTCAAAAT
>CAYMKI010000196.1:1720-4626 GCA_964390695.1 uncultured bacterium | reverse complement strand
GCCCAAGACTTAAAGGTAAATCCCGCCGATCCTTTAGCGGTGATCAATACCATTTTAATCTCAGCCATGGAGGCGCCTAATCGTCAAGCTTTGGAGTTTATTATCACCAATGATACGCGCAAAGTTATCGCCTATGACCGAGCCATCTTGTGCCATATTCACAATAAAAAAATATCTTTGATCAGTATTTCAGGGCAATCCACGGTTCATTCTCTGACGGAGTTTTATAAAAAACTAACGGATCTAGTCAATTGCTTGGAAGATCCAGGGTCCAGCCACCTGTTATCTGCAGATAAATTCACAAAAAATAAAGATATTTGGGCAGAATATCAACGTCAACACTCCAGCGAAATTCTTTGGCAGCCTATATATAGTCAAGGCGAACTCACCTTGGGGTTGTGGATCGAAAAATGGAACGTTCAGCCTGGAGAAAAACCATTAGAGAGCACTTTAGGGTTATTGTCTCAGTATCTTCTTCCCGGTTATGGGGCTGCTTGGAATAGGTTCTCGCATAAATTAAAGGTGCAAGCTAAAACTAGTCAAAAAATTTCAATTTTTTTTCCGGTAGCACTTGCTGTTGTGGGGTTGCTCTACTTTATACACCTGCCTTTGAGAATCGTAGCACCCTGTGAAGTAGAACCCAAAGACCCTACAATAATAACAGCACCCCTCCAAGGGGTTATTGAAAAGGTTGCGGTATCTCCAGGCCAACAAGTTGATAAAGGCACTGTTTTGGTTAAATACGACGATCGCCTCTTTGCTCAAGAACTTAAAGTAGCTTTAAATGAATACGCTATTTCAGAAGCTGCTTTGAATAGGGCGCTTTCTCTAGGTGTCAATGATCCAAACTCATTGAGTGAGGTTGCTGTGCTGCAACTTAAAATGCAGAAGCAAAAAATTGATGTGCAACTCGCGAAAGATAATTACGAAAAGATTAACATCAAATCGCCCACTAAAGGGTCTGTGATCATAGATGACGTGGATCAATGGGCTGGCAAGCCAGTACAAATTGGAGAAAAGATCATGACAGTGGCTGATCTTTCTAAATCTAAAGTTAAAATTTGGATCCCTGAAAATGATAATATCCAGGTAAACGCCAACATTTCTATTGAAGTCATATTGAATGTTGATCCCGCACGCTCTCATAAAGCAAAAATTGATTACGTCGGGAATGAAGTGGTTATAAGTGATCAACAAATCCCCAGCTTTGTTGCCGAAGCAAATTGGGAAAATCCTGAGACCGAAGTAAAACCCGGTTTAAAAGGCACAGCTGTTATTTATGGGGAAAAAGTTTCGTTGTTTTACTATCTGATTAGAAAGCCTTGGATGATAGTACGTAAAATTACCGGATTTTAGAGAGATTGCGAACTCTAGGTTAAAACCCAACATACTCTAATTGCGTTACAATAAGCGCGCAATTAGAGTATGTTGGGTTTAAATCCCACTTTCTCTCCAAAACAAGCGCTGTAAGGATTGGAGTAAGTAATCTAAGTAGGAATTCCAAGGAGCTGTCATTTTAACCGTGCCGAGCTCTCCAAATAGCATGACTTCTTTGGGGTTATCTAGTACAATATCAACTTCGTATAAGCTTTCCACAAGTTTTAATTTTTCGGACGAGGTCCCTTCCTTAGTGGCGATCACAGGTATATCGCCTTTATATATAGAGGCTAAAGCCGGATGCGTGAGATACTCAGTTCTGACGGGATGAATGTTTTCGATATGGCCGACATATGTTTTTAAGGAACGATTGGATCGGAATGTCACTTTTTTGTTCGTTTTGAGGTAGGTAATGTAGTTTTCCGGGACATAGGCGACAACTTTGAAGGATGGATGAGCTATTGTGCCTAAGCGTGCGCCTTTATGTACATACTGGCCTTCTTTGAACTTTGGGTCCCATGAGATGATATACCCCGAGATTTCTGAAGTTACATTTAACATTTTGTTTGCTTCATACAGTTTGTTTAATTGAACTTCAATAGATGCCAATTCGTTGTTTGTTTCTTTGACCAACGGCAATTCTCGTGAGGTGAGGCTGAATCTTTGAATTTCCTTTTCCACGATGTTTTTTTTCACTTGCAGGCTATTAATATTTGCATTCTGAGTATCTGAATTGAAAAGAATGAGAGGTTGTCCTTTTTCTACTTCCTGACCCCGTGAAACGTAAATTTTTTCGATTTGACTATCCTCTGGCGCGTACACAATTTGCTCTTGGGTAGAGATGGCTACGCCATCCACATGATAGGATTTAGGCAACGGAAACAAACAAATAAAAATGAGTATACCCATGAGAGCCACTGAAATTGTCGATTTAATGTTAAGGGGGGTCTGTTTTTTCAAATGGATAATCTCCATGACCTCTGTATAAATGGGCAACAAAACCAGGGTGTATAGAGTACTAATAAATATAAACACGCCGATGAGTTTGTAATTTTTACTGAATAGATACAATAAGATGGCTAAGCCTATGTAAAAGAAGAGTCGATAAATCCACGTGTAAAGGCTGTAAACTACAAAGAAAATTTTCATTTTTCGGGACAGGTCCTCATCTGGACTTACCCGTTCTATACCGAAAAAAGCATACTGGACCCACCAGCGCGTGAAATTAAAAGCCCGCGACTGTAAATTATCGATACCTAGCCAGTCACTGAGTAGAAAGTAACCGTCATATCGCATTGCTGGGTTCATATTGATTAATAGCGAGGAAAGCCATAAAACGGAAGAGACTACGAAAAATAAGCTATGTAGGGCTCCTTGTGTTGTAAACGCCCAACCAAAAGTGCATAAACCTGCAAGAATAATTTCCGAGATAAGGCCGGCTGCTGAAATTTTAAGCCTATCGCTTCTTTTGGATAATTTCCAGCCATCGGTAGTATCGGTATAAAGAACGGGGACCATGAGAATCAAGG
>CAYMKI010000196.1:0-1710 GCA_964390695.1 uncultured bacterium | reverse complement strand
ATACTAGGCACATGCACTTTGTGAT
This sequence comes from uncultured bacterium, assembly GCA_964390695.1. Taxonomy (GTDB): domain Bacteria; phylum Chlamydiota; class Chlamydiia; order Chlamydiales; family Parachlamydiaceae; genus CAWACC01. Next base: position 1,685 of record CAYMKI010000196.1, on the reverse strand, counting down.
AACAGGCTGTATAGGCATGAGCTAGCTCATGTACCATTTTAAAGAAGATAATACCAACTAGGTATATCAGGAAACCATTGAAATTGAAGAAATAGGCAAAGGTGTTAACATATTCGGCAAATCTGTCGATCAATAAAGCTAGTCCTATAACAGTAAAAATAAAATAGGTGATCAATGCTGGCTTCGAGGCAAGAGGTAGGACATAAGGAAGTGTCTTGTTAAGAAATCTGTCGGGTTGAAACAAGGGAATTCGGACGTATAAGTACTTAAAAAATAACTTTTGAAGATAACCAGTGTGAGTTCGATGGATTTCTTTGTTCAATTGAGCTGAGCTCTTTTGGGTCTCAAGCAAATCATATCTAATAGCATCCTCGAAAAACGATTTTATGTCATCTTTGGTGACTTTGGCTGTATACTGGGCATTCAATTCCTGTTGTAATTCATTCAAAGTAATTCCTGGACGTAAACTTTTTAAAATAAGAGATTGCCTCCAACTTATTTTATAATACTGAGCTCGAACAGGATCGAAAAGACTATAGGTAGGAGATCCATCAATATCAAGCGGGCCTTTATATAAAGTAAGATCTGAACGAAATTTGGGTAAGGGGAAACTGGGGTTTATTTGAAAAGTCATAGAATCAATCCCTTGCTCTTTATAAGCCTAAAATTAATTTCCGTATGGAGATTTGTCTAATGCCCATAGGGTAATATTTGCTGACTCCAGTTCTCTATATGAAGAGTCACTGCTTTCTAAAGGTAGAATAATCAGTTCATACTGAATTCCACCACTGATAGATTCATCGTTGTTCACTGTGCCGGGTTTTCCATCTAACCCGATGACCGTAACCTCTTGTTCGATGTACCAGTTTGCAGGATTAAATTCAATTCTAGCAGGTTTAACAGTAGCCAATTTCTCATCCGATATCTTGAAATGAGCTATAACTTTAGCGTTGGGCTGTTTTTTTAGAGAGACATGAATGATTACATTGCCTCCTTCTTTCCAGGTGACAGGATTGCCCATGATCGTTGCATTTAACCCAGCTAGCTGGATATTCATGATAGCGCCGAAATCGGCTCGCTTTTGGAGCTTGAGAGAATTCATGTCGGTTGCTGAAAAAGTAGTAGCTATTGCAGCAGGTGTTGCAATGGCATGTATGTTGTTATCTTTCAAATTTGAATTCCAGAATATTTCAGGTTGTTGGAGAGGTTTGTGCTGTTCCGCTCCCAAACCTGAAAATTTTATGGCTTCACTTTCTGCCTTCCTTGTATTTAGATTATACTGGATCTGATTGTTGTCTTGGGTAGGAGAGAATCTTTCGTTGGCAGATAATTCAAATAGATTAAGACCTGCCTGTGAGGATGAATTTATATTTTCGTTTTGAATAAATTGAGCGGATCCGCCCGCAGCATGTGTGTCTTTAGCAGTTATATTGGAAGAAGAAGTTGTGAGGGCACTGGCACTAGCCGTGGCTGTAGTGGACACGGTTGTTGAGGTATTGTTCGATACTGATGGAGCAGATGCAGTGGCTGTAGGAGTAACTGTAATCGTAAAAGTCTGTGGAGTGCTTGTATCTATGCCTCCGTTTGCAGTTCCTCCACTATCATGGATTTGTACGGTTACTGTAGCAGTTCCGCTGACATTGGGCGCAAGAGTATATACAATTTTTAAATCCGGGGATATCTAG
>CAYMKI010000195.1:0-4723 GCA_964390695.1 uncultured bacterium | reverse complement strand
TAAGGAAAAAGAAGATCAATGCATCGCAAAGTTGATTATCCAAGCGGTCTCGTCCCCCGTGGCAAAAAATGAAGGGAGAGTGGGGGCGATCATGCAGTTAGTCCGAGGCATTTTCCCTTATTTTTCTTCGGAATCGACATTAAATCTCACAAAAATCCAATCAGAAATTCAAAATGCTTATCTTCCGGCCACCTGTGCTGTACTCTTAAAAAATAGGCTCAATAGCCAGGATTTTGATTTTGAACAAACTTTCCATGAAGCTGTAGATCAACACAATATATCCATGTTATTTGCCCTTTTCATTGAGCGACCGAAGGAATTTAAAGCGATGATGACGTTCTCGGACTGGGGAAAAACACCTCTTTACAAAGCTGTCGAAAATAATGATCTGGATATGGTCAAATTCATGGCAGAAGCGGCACCGGAAGAGTTTCGAAAAGTATTATCTCCGAATGAAAATGGGCTATCAATTCTCGAATATGATATTTTAAACAATCGTTTGGAAATAGTTTATATAATTTCACAAAAAGATCCAGAAGCTTTTAAATCGTTATTGCTTTGTCAAGATGCTGAAGGAAAAACATCTCTACATTACGCCATAGAAGATAAAAAAGCAGAAATGATTAAACTTATTGCTGAAGCAACTCCCAAGAAATTCAGGGCCGCACTGAACCTACAGGACAAGTCAGGTATGACTTTACTCAATAGAGCTGTCTATAACGACGACTTTGAGATAGTGAAGTTGATGTCTGAAGTGGCTACGGATAAATTCCGAAGTGCCTTGACGATTCCGGACAATGCGGGTAAACCCCCCCTGTATTATGCGATTGCTAATGCAAATGTGGAAATGGTCAAACTCATGGCAGAAGCCGCACCCAAGAAATTTAAAACCGCTATAAACTTGCCGACTAAAACCGCTATGACACCTCTTGAAATTGCACTCGCCAATCACCATTTGATCTCTCAGGACACTCGACCTTAACCCCGGTTGCTACCTTGCAAAATCATGGATCCTTTAATCTGGAAGGGCATTTTCCAGAAGAGTGGTATCATCTGATGAGTAAAAAAATTCAGCAGTTTAAAGAACACTATCCTCATGTTCTTAATGAGAATCAAATGACTGGGTTAAAGCACGTACTGGAATCAGGCGCTCATGCTAATGTGGATGCTGCAGAATCTAAACTGGAAAAAATTAAAGCGGGAGAGCCTGTCATCATCAACGCCGGATTTACCGCACATACCGTAACCCTTTTGATCTGGGGAAATCAATTTGTCATCTGCAACCGCGGAGGCGCCTCTAGACGACCTATAGAGGTCTATCATTTTGATCCTCTTCTTTTAAACCCTGGTATCTTAAATGCGATAGACATAGTTAAGAGAAGGCCTTCGAATGTCTATAAAGAGCTGTTTTTTAAAGAACTGCCAAAGGTATTGAAATTTTCTCAGGATACATTGGATCGCCAAATGGAAAAGGCTTTTTATTTTCCCGATCAATCGGTTGGCAATTGCTCTTTCGTCAGCCCTGTGACAGCTGTTTTTGCCTTTATGTTGATGGAAACTGCCAGAGGCATGGATGAACAAGGGCATCTGCTTCCTGAAGTTTCCGGAAAAGACAAAATTCCTAGGGAACAAATCATCAAAACCGTAGCCGCCTATCAAATCTGGCTTTCCGATCTGCAACTGGGCTTTCTGGAAAAAAATATCGACCTACTGAACGGTCCCTATGTTCCAGATCATGCCCTCATCGTGGCAGGCTTGCGAGAAGCGCATTTATTGCCTTTAGATGCTTATGCCGCAAAGAGGCTCGAAGAATTAACGACTCTATACATCCAGGCTCTCGATCAAGAAGCTGCCACAAAGGTCAAAAGCGATTTGCTTTATTGGAAATCCCTCCACGATTTGCGCAATTACAGTGCCGGCAACTACGCCTCTTTCTTCGCACGCAAGGTCTGGTAATCTCGGCTTGATGGAAAACCCCGCAGTGGTTTCATATGCATCACTCATTTTCTCATTGCATCCTCGCTTATTAGGCTCGTCAATCGATTTTAAAAAATCATCGCATGGACAATAGATGGCTATAATTTGGCGTTCACGGCTTTTCTCCTAAAGAGAAGTTTTAATCTTGACTTTGTACCTCTATTTTTCCAGGCGGACATAGGTCCAAATCTGCTCTGTGCCATCCGGGAAATCAACCACGACTTCTGTTGAGCTCTTTGTCAGATTATACAGTCCAGTTGACACAAGGGGAGAGCCCGGATTATCTGCCAGCCTCCAGGCAGCCAATTGGGTTTCTCTGTCAACCGACCCCACGATTTCATGGGTCTGGTCCGTAGTGGCATTATAATATGTTCCGCCAATTTCGCCATTTTTATCCAAGGCAAGTTGAACAAACATTTGTGAATTTGCCGCCAGATCCGCATTTTTTCCTACGGCAAATACACCCAAGGGATACCAATCGCCTATGACCTCAGCAGTAGTAGCGTTGGTCTGATAGGCTGTGCTCGAACTGTAGCTTTGAGGTTGTTCGGTGCCATAGCCATAACCGTAGTCGGTGGTCTGGATGGGATAATAGCCATCGTCATAATAAATCGGTTCATACCATCCCCAGTCAAGCCAGGCGCCTAGTGTTGCCCAGGCAGCCGGCCTCCACCAGTCCACATTGTCATTCCAATAGCTGGGATAATAATTATGCTTATTATAAAAGTCCCCATCAAACCATTTATCGTAATTCTGCCATCTATCCTTGATGCCTTCCCTGACATTTTGCCCATCTCTCCTCTCTTGCCTGTCACGTTGGTCCCGATTACCTAGAAAATCTTGCCTCTTTTGATCCAGGGTTCCTTTGTCGATATTTCTATTTTTAGAATCTCGCAGGAACTGTTTGGTGTTATCTCTAGCGTTGGTTTTGTCAAAATTACCTGCGGCCTGATGAGGCTGTTTCCCGCCTCCCCCTTGTCCAGGAGTGAATTCCTGACCAGGTCTGTTTCCTCCGCTGGGTCTATTAACTCCTTCTCCGGACCTATTTCCAGCGCCTGGCCTGTTGCTCTCTTGCCCAATAGAGGGGCGTTGACCTGTAGATGGAAGTTGGGAAGGGCGATTTCTGGATACTTCTGAGCGGCTCATAGTGGGAGCCCCTGAATAGTTATCTCTGTGTGCATTTCCCCGATTTATATTGCCTCCGCCTACGGATCCTCTGTTTATACTGCCTCCGCCTCCACCACCCCCGCGTCCACCACGGGCTTCAACATCGCAAATTTCGATTACAAAGATCAGCAAAAATGTCATCAGGGCCAGGGTTTTAAGTTTCATAGTTCCTCTTATCCATTTAGGAGGTTATTTATTTTTTTTAAAATTTACCGGTCCTACATCCGGCAGAATATTGCCTCCTATATCCCTTGCATCCATATCGAAAGTGAAGTTGTTATCATCGAGTTTAGTATAGATATCAATGGAGGACCCTTTGGTACCATCAGCCAATCTGGCAGCCATAGATGCTATCCATTTGTTACCTCGTTTAGACCAGGTTCCTTCTCTGAAATTGCCATCGGAATCAAAAATCCAGGAGCGTATGCTCTTCTGATCAGGATCCCAAGCAATGATTTGGATGCCTTCCATTTCATCGCGGTCCAAAATTTTTACGGTGAAGTGTTCGATAAGCAAATTTTTGTTTAAGCTCCATTTAAAATTCAAATCGATATCAGAATCTTCATTGGTTTCATGCCAACTGCCTATTAACCAATTCAGATCTTGTAGATGTTCGTAGTTTGAGGCAGCGGTTCTTGTTTCCACTTCTCGAACGGTTTGAAGGACCCATTTACCATTTTCTTTGACATCTACAGCACGATAATATGTTTCATCTTGATTGCCATCTTTGTCACTGAATTTAACATGTCCATATTCTATAGCTTTGTCGGGACCTTTAAAAATGATATTATCTATGATGACATCTATATGCGGCTGATCTTTGTTTTCAAACAGTTTTTTAAAAAAATCCGCTATCGCGCTTCTGCCTTGGAGGGTTTCTCCGGTATCTGGGACAACATAAACAGCATTGGAGGACCAAAAGGAAGCCACTTTTTCTGCGTCGTGGTTGTTATATGCTTCTTCATAGCCTTTTGAGTTGTTTTTTATTTCTTCCCGGTCAGAGTAAGGCTCGGCATATTCAGAGGGTTTTTCCCGTCCACAGCCGTAAATCAGCATAGATATACTCGCCAGTACAAATGCGCACCTTTTCATACTGTATCCTTTTTTTCTGGGTATGAGTTCTGGATAACATGTTTTTAATTTATTTTATATAATAGAATTGAAGAACTGTATCCTCGTAATAAATTGGGTTTTAACCCCCGCTTATTCTCGAAGGCGAATCCTAATTGAAAAAGCGGAAATTTATAAATTGGCGCGGCAGATGAGTTGATCTATAAATGGTTTTATGTTAAAATTATTATACTAGTTAATAATATGTAACGAACTTATGTTTATAATGAGGGAATATGAATGTTAATATTGGCACATTAAATATCTTGGATCCTGATTTTGCTATCACCCATAAGCAGAATGAAGGTCTCGAAAACGGACGTAGCAATTGGGGATCGCGCAAGGATAAACTTGTAAAGTTATTAAAGGATGCTAGCTTAGATGTGGTATGTCTGCAAGAAGTCAGCGCGCAATCTTTTCATGATCTGAAAATAGATCTTGAAAAACTCGGCTATAGCTGTGTTCATAC
>CAYMKI010000194.1:0-4773 GCA_964390695.1 uncultured bacterium | reverse complement strand
CATTAGTACTGATCGGAGGACTTGCTTGGTTCAAAAATTCCGCTAGGGCACTTTTAAAAGCGCGGGTATCATTCAAACGTATCAAAGCTTTTAATGTACTTAAAGAGATCAAATGAGGATATGCCAATAAGAAGTCAAGCGCGCGGGGATCATGGGGATAATAATGATAGGCTAAAGCCTCAAACAATTGATTACAAAAACTTTCCATGAATGTTTGCTCGAAAAGCTTGTCACCATCTAACCCAAAATAATATTTATTCTTAAAAAATTCGACTTTGAAGTTTGCTTTTACTTCCTCTGTCAACACATTCGGCAATCTCTGCTCGAGTGAAGCTCCATGGCTTACCAACAACGCCGCTGCTTCATAGTTCTTTTCATTCAAGGCATGCCAAAGTACGGTTTCATCGTCCACATTACTCATGGACGCATTAAGGTCTCCCTTAAAAACGCCAAGCAGCTTGGCCAAAAGGACAGAATCCCGATGGGAAATGACACGTGCAATTTCCGGAAGAAAATTCACTTTCCGTTCTGACAAATAAACCAGAACATCATCCCAACTGTGCTCTAAAGCAATGGCTATCAAGCCTTTTTGGGAAGTGTGCGGACCCGTAGATTTCCATGCATCAAGATCGCAGGTGCATGTTTTCAAAAAACGCAATACACCGTTCTCGTCTCCTTTATCAATCAACTGTCCTAACCATAGATCTTCCGGTAGAATTATAGATGAATAAAATGAATTATTAAAATAATTATCAACTTGCATAAATCCACAAAATTATAAATTTTTCCAAATAATTATTCAGCAACGTATATTGCGTGTAAATTGAACCACGGAGCTCACATAACTATGTCAGTATTGTACAGAGTGTGTAACTAGTTGAACCACATAGCTCACAGAGGGAGCTAAACATAAATTAAACTATTATACCTTACATTTTAATATGTATCAGTGTTACTTAAGGTGAAAGAGCTTGTATTTTTCATCAAAAAAAATGAATACCTGAAATTTCATAAACGAAATTATACATTAAATAATTAATAAATATCAATAAAATCAACGCTCAATTAATTATTAATCAGATAAATTATAAAATAATTAAATACACACACCTATAAACAATAGATTAGACCTCTCATTGACCGAGAGGCTTTTCTGCCGACTGGACAAGCAACGCGTTGTTAATAACATAAGGCCCGCTCTCCAACCCTACTAACGCATCGACATACTCATAGGGCACGGGTTTAGCTTTGGCTTGGATGGATAGAGGATATCTTCTAGCACTTTCATGTTCAAAATCAGAGGGACTCACCACCAGCGCAATCCCCAGCTGACGAGCTTTTTTTTCAGCTATCCGCCTTAGCCATTGCGCATACTCGGGATTGGCATCTGCCAGATAAACCTTTTCTTGAAAGAGTACCGGCTTACCTTGAGCATCCAGCAATAATCTGAGCACAGATCGCGCCAAGATGTTACCTTCAGGCCCGCAAACCAGGGCTAAACGATGCTTCCCATCTAATGCATACCCAAGTACTCCCACATTCAAACTAGCACTTCCATTCACATCTTGACAGCTGCCGAGCACCTCTGTGCCCATCAACAGAAAATGATTGGGATCATCGCTTTCGATTACCTGATAATTCTGAACTTTAGGCTTTGCAGTAGAATTTAAGAGTCTAAAGGCATCTTCAAGATCTCGATAGAAAGGAAGCAAGTCAGCATCTAATCTTTTAATCTTGAGACCTTTAAGAACCTGCAATTTTCTCTCCAATTCACTAGGATCGCTGATAAGCTGCAAAACTGCATTCTCGATCAACAACCGCTGCTTATCTTCCAACTCATCGAGATTAAGCTTGTGACCGGAGAGAGGCTTTAGCTGTTCGGCAATCAGATGCAGAGCATGCTCTATTTGATTCCACTTACCGATACACTGGCTTAAATGAGGAAAGAGGAGGGCTTGTTTTTCGAGGCCGAGGTGGCAGTGTTCTACGGACTCCATCAACACATTGACCACTTTTTTTTCTACAGGTATATCTTCTAACCCTTCTTCTGTTCCTAATTCAGCCGGTTCTAAAGCCAATGCCTCTTTCCAATTCTCGAATACTTTAGGATAGCGCCTTTGAATCTCTTGCAAATGGGGGTTTTGCTCTGTGGCATAGCGGACTTCTTTAAAATTCTGCTTTAACACCGAAGAGAGAAACTCTTGGAAATAAGGCAGAACGGCCATATTGCCGACATGTTTGCCAGCATAAGTGACTATAGCTTCCTTTTTTCTCCAGCTACCCACGGTTTTATCATATAGACTTGAAAAATTGTCTAACTTCACTTTACATTTATCTGCAAATAATTTTTCCAAAGCTAATTTCAATCCTTCTATGTCAAAACATTGCCCTAAATAGGGTTCACCTCGCAAGTTCAAGATATCCACAACAAGGCATAACCCTTTCTCCATCTGAGCTTCGGGGATCTTAAATAGCCGCCTAAGCAAATCAATTTTCTCATCGGGTTTCAATGAACAGTTTTTTATAGCCAGAAGCGCCTCCAGGAGAGGTTTTTGATGTTTTGCATCTCGTAAAGATCGATTAGACGTGATTTTAGCAAGCACCTCGCTTATATCCCCTTCGGGATACTGGGATAAGATGAGGCATGCCAGGCGAGCATGCGCAATATCTTGCGTAGCCTTTTTCAGTCGATCCCATATCTCTACATAAGGCTGCTGACAAGCTTGAGTAAAAAACTGAGCATACGCCTCTCGGAGATCTTTTGGCAAAACAGCTATTCTTTTACTCAGAGAAGGTTCCTGTAAAATTTCGGCTTTTAATCTGTGCAGAGCCTGAACATCATTTTCTTGAATCAAGGTAACCACAGCCCGTGTCAACGTATCTCTTAATTCAGTGGGAAAGGTCAAAAATCTAGCAAACAACAAATGGTCTTCTCTAAATAGCATTTTCAGGTCCTCTCTGCATGTACACAGAGCTGCGAGACACAAAAACCATCCAAGCACTTCGATCTTCGACTCCACTTTATCGACCTTCGATATCTGCGTCTGCACCCATAATAGAGATTCTGGACTAATCTCAAATAGCTTGTGGCAGGTTTCAAGAGCATCTGTTAGAGCCCCTGAAATATCACGTTCGGCAACCCTTGCAGAAGACGAATCAAAAAGCCTCAAATTCACACAATAGGTATCCACTCCATTTCCATTTAATAGAGTTGCATAATCTTTAAAATCCCTTTTGTATTCAGCATACCTAAAGGGCTTTAATTGCGTGACCAAACAAGCAAAGGCATGATTTTTTAGTTTTTCAACGCGTTGCTTACCCTCTTGTGTCGAAATATCAAAAGGATACTCTTTTAGATAAGGCAGCGTTTCTCTGGCACTTTGCTCTAACGCCAATATTGCCACGTCGATCAGCGCCAACTGTCCTTCTAAATCAGACACATCCAGTGCATAGTTGGATATATACCTAGATGTCCCTTGACCATCTTGCCGAGCTGCCAGCTTAGCAATCTCCCTCAAAACTAATTGTCCTTCGCGCTTCGAGCTGTCTATACCGTAGTTTTTGATGAACCGACTTACTCCCTCTCCGTTTTGCCGAGCGGCACATTTGGCTATTTCGATTAACGCTTTTTGACCTTCAGGAAATTTATCTATCCCTAAATTTTGAATGCATTCCGACGTATCCCAACCTTCATTGCTTGCCGACAGCCGAGCCAGTTCTATCACCGCTTGCTGACCTTCCTGTGTAGAAGTATCCAGACCATAGTTGGAAAAATTTTCGAGACAACCCCTCGGGTTTTGCACCGCAGCCAGCTGGGCCACTTCGATCAACCCCTTCGGCCCTTCAGAAGTAGAACGGTCAATACCGTAAAGCTCGATATGTAAAGAAGTTTCCTCGCCATCTAGCTGAGCTGCTAGCTTAGCAATCTCAATATACAGAGCTTGGACATCTGCTTCTTCTTCAGGGAGACCATAATTTTCTATGAGCTTAAATGTGCTTAATGCGGCTTGATTTGCCGCAATCCAAGCAATATCCATAAGCCCACGCAGACCTTGTGCAGAACTGCTATCAATCTGATAATTTTTAATCAATTCAGACACGGCCTTGCCATTTTGCTTAGCTGCCAATGTGGCAATTTCTATCACAGCCTGTTGCCCATCAGGAAATGTATCTATGCCAAAATTTCCAAAATATCGGGATATGGCCCAACCGTCTTGCTTGGCCACCAGTTTAGCTATTTCAATAAAAGCTTGCTGTCCCTTTTCCTGAGTGGCGTCTATGCCAAAGTGTCTGATATTTTCACAGGCATTCCATGCATCCTGTTGAACGGCCAATTTGGCTATCTCTATCAAAACTTCTTGAGCTTGGGCTGAATATGTATCTATTCCATATCTCTGAAAATACTTATAGGCATCTAGGGGAGAATGCTTACCTTCTTTGACTAACTGGATAATCACCTCTAAAACCAGGTCCTTCTGAGCCGAGGTGGGAAATATTTTTTCAAAGGTATGCCAGTTTTTCTTTACAATCCAACCCGACACCTGTTGACGTAAATAATCCGCAGCTTCGCTATATCTGGGTTCATTTTTCAACCAATCATTTAAATCACTCACCATCCGCAGCACTTGATCTGGTGCAAAATCATTCAAACGCCCAATCTGTGAGGTGATAATTTCCTGATAGACCGTGCCTTCCTTTGGATTTCGAAGATCTTGGATAGCCTGTTGAATCCAATTTTGATCAGCTTCCTTAGCTTGAGAAGGTTGCGGTTTG
>CAYMKI010000193.1:0-4781 GCA_964390695.1 uncultured bacterium | reverse complement strand
TGACTACTCCAATCGCGTTACAATAAGCGCGCAATTAGAGTATGTTGGGTTTTAATTTCCTGCCTATCCAGCTCATCCTGTTATATTTTTTTTCCCGCGGGAATTGCTGCACTGGGAAAAGAGTTTCTTGTAAAAATTGATGGATGCTATAACTAAGGTTAGCAAAAGATTATACAACCTTCTCAAAAATTCATGGCAAAAAAGGTAGCCAGGTCGTCCCGACCTTGTTGATCATATATTCAAAGCACGGTCGGCCTTCTTATCTTATCTTATATTTGCTGCCACGACTTTGCGAGAACTTACGGATTATATTTATGTCGTCAAGCCATGGCCCTTTGGAAGAACGCCTCAAACAAATCGAAGCAAGACTCAATAATCTAGAAAATAGACTGCCTTATGATAAATTATCCCCATCTCAACCAGTTTCTGAGCCACCTCCACCGCCTTTACGAAACAAAGAACAAAGACTCTCTTCACTTTCTGAATGGATACAACAAAACTGGCTGGCTGTCACAGGTATCTTTTTAGTACTTTTGGCTGCTAGTTGGTTTGTAGGGTATTCCTTTGTCAACAATTGGATTTCAGAAAAAACAAGAGTCGAAATAGCGTTTATTATCGGAGCCATTATATATGCATGCGGAATCTTTTGCATTCGTTCCAAATCTGCTGGTGCTCAAGCTTTAGTAGGTTCTGGAGAGGTTTTGATTGTTTTGGCTATCTATGCAGGACAAGCCCTGTATCATTTTATCCCTATACCCGAGGCCTTTGCAGGTCTAGCCATATTAACTTTATTTACTGCAATACTATCACTTCTACGCAGCATGGAAGGCTTAGGATTTATCTCCATACTCTTAGCTATGCTTATTCCGCTGATGATTACTCCAGAGCATCCAGACTATTTTTTCGTTTTGTCTTACGTTTTATTGATAGACCTTATTGCCTTTATAATGTTTGTCTCTTGCAGATGGAGTACCGTCTTCAATATAGCTTGGATCATGACGATTATTTACTCCCCTTCGGTGCAAAGCCTTAGCACTCCTGAGCTGATGTCTATTTTTATCACCCTATTCTATCTTGTATTTTATATTCCATCGGCATATTATGCTACAGCCACAGATAAGAGCAGATACTCTTTAAAGCTTAACTTTATTTTGTTGTCTTCAAGTGCTGCTTTGACACTCTGGGTCGGTTCTTTGGACGCCATTCCGTGGCAGCTAGCATTTTATTTAGGCGCAGCATGTATTTCGGCATACTTCGGATACCGAATGAGCACACTTTGGCCGCAAATGCACAATCAAGATTCTAGATTAATTTCTGCTTGCATCCTAGCGTTCAACGCGATGTTATTTGCCATTCTAACTACGATTCAATTGGATCACTTACTTCCGTTTAAACTCAATGTTATATACTACTTAATGGTCATCCCTTTAGTCATTGCAGCTGCAAGATATATCATCAAATCCCCTTTGACTTCCATTGGATTCAACTTGTTTTATTTACTGCCCATCGTTCAAATTGCCTACGACACCCATGATTTGCCCTCTGCTCCTTTTAACAGCATGGAATTTGCCACTATCTGCGCAGCCGCCCTTTCCTTTGGGCTAGCTGCTTACTTAATAAGAAATCTGGAAGTGGCTCAGATATACAAAAAAATATACGAATTCATAACAATCTGCCTATGGACTGCAGCAGCTGTGTTTTTGATGATTTTGATATGGAATATCTGCTACAACGAGATTCCCAACAAAATAATAGGACGAGGCGTAGCCATAGTAATTTACACTCTTATCGCTGAATGCTGCATATTTACCGGCAACCGTGAAAAACTTAATTCTATCAGGCTAGGCGGCTTGGCTATCATTCTCTTTGTGCTTTTACGCCTATTTATCGTAGAGGTGTGGTTAATGCCTGTCATCATTCGCACGATCACCTTTATGGTCACAGGCTTATTGTTACTGGCCACTGCATTTTTTGATAAAAAGCGACGAAGCAAAACAAGAATTTAAACCCAACTTGGCCCCTAAATCACGCTTAAACAAATCTAAACAAGACCCTGTCAAGTACCTGGACAGGGGATGTTTTTAACAAAATATTGAAACTCTAAAAACACTAAAGCATATTAAATAGCTCACAAGCAATGACCACCAACGCAACAAGGCAGCAAAGGACTATTATCCATCTATGCCTAAGTTCCTGATAATGCAAATGTGCGGTGTTTACTTTGGAGTAAATATACACTGGCAACAAAATAGCTATCAGAGACAAAATCATCCCGGCAAAGCCCAAGATCGCGATAAACGCATTAGGCACAAAAACTACGGCCAAGTAGGCAGGACCCAGCGTAAGCAGTACAGACAGGATGTTACATGCACCCTTTCGTGAAATTTTAGAGCCTAGCATCGCCTTGATCGCATCCAACAAGCCCACTCCCACTCCAAGCACGGATGTACCGATGGCTAAAAAGGAAATCCCCCACGTTAAGAGCCTTACAGACTCCCAGTGAGAAATGTTGCTCAAGGCCTGAATCAAGACACCCACATCCCCCTTTCCATCTACCAATTGTTGGTAAAATGCCGGATTATCTTGATACACAACTCCGAGTACACTGCAAGTCCAAGATATATATACAAACGCCGGCAGTAAACTTCCCCAAAAGAAAGCTTGTTTGAGCATTTTTGCATCATTATGACAATAATTGGTCAAAGTGTGAAAGATCACCTGAAAACCAAAAGAAGTAAACATCACAGGCACAACTCCAGCCCACACTGAAAACTCGGAGTATCGCGTAGACACTAGCGGCAAGCGAGAGCTGTCCAAAGAATAAAACAATCCCAAAATCATCGCACCGACGATCGCCAACAGTCCAATGAATAATGTGCGATTAAAATAATCGATCACTCTTATAGGCAGCAATAAAACCCCCATAGACACAGCCGTATATATAAAAGCTATAAACTCAAGAGAATAATGCGCACCCAATTTAGAAGCTAAGAATTCCTGAATGATCGACGAGCCACCATAGATGTAAACAGCCAAAAGGGAGTAGGATAATAGCTTCAGAAGAACTTGGCCCAACATACCACCTAATGGCCCAGCAAATTTTTTTCCCAACTCCCCTAACGGCATGCCGGTACCCGCCTGCAAATTCAGTTCTAGATTGATAAGCGAACTGATATACATGATAAACCAGATAGCCACCATCAACAGTATGCTGGGTATGAGCCCTAACTTTGCGAGCACCAAGGGAAGGGCTATCATCCCGCTTCCTATACATGTTCCTGCGATGAGCAAAGCAGCTCCAATTGTTCTATGCATAAATTCCATCCTTTTGGATATAGATAAAAAAAAACCCCGCTTTCGGCGGGGTTTAAACTCGACTTGTCTATTTTTTACAAGTGTTAAATAACCTCCCGCCTCATGGGTGTCTTACTAAAGAAAAAGAAAAATTGGGCAGAGATTATTTTTGTTTTCATTGAAATCAAACCTTTATAATTATTCAATAATTTAACATATATTACATATAGTAGTCAATGTTAATGTTAATGAAACCGGATACTCCTGCTTGCTAGCATTTCATTGACAAGTACAGGCCTGTTCAGGCGAGATATATTTATGCTAGTTTGTCTTCTTTTGAAAGATTTTTATGTTGGTAATCAGACTCTCTAGCCCGCATTGAATCAGACACCTGATCTAATGTGAGATAGAATTTAGGGTGCCAGTTGGATGGAATAATCATGGAGATAAAAAGATGTTAAAAATAGGCGAACGCCCCTTTGCACTTCAATCTCCTGTTACTTATGCTGTTATCTCTCTTTGCGTGTTTATGATTATATGGTTTTCAGCAACTATTGGGATTAAACTTTGTCCTTGCTGGCCCCTTAAAAATTGGGCAACATCCTTAGGTGTGGCAGGCTACTACCTTTTTTCCTTTTCTCTATTGTTATCAACTCGTTGGAAGAAGCTAGAGGATTGGTTTGGAGGCTTAGATCAGATCTACCACCTTCACAGAAAATTAGGCACTTGGGGTTTTTGCTTAATACTCCTCCATCCTTGGGTGGAAGCTCTTAAATGGCTCCCTAATCGCATCGACAAATTTATGTATTTTACACTACCTATTCATGGAAGATTATCTGTTAACCTCGGCTCTTATGCTTTTTGGCTTATGTTGATAATCCTTGGTGTTACTTTCTCAAAACTTTTACCTTACGATAAATGGAAAATTTTGCACAAGTTTATGAGTTTGGTTTTCCTTCTTGCCTCACTTCATATTCTTCTTTCTGAAAAGAGAGTTGGATCAGAATTAGCTCAATCTATTCTATATATCCCTATGGCAGTTGGTTTTTTAGCTATATTTTACAAGCAAATCTATGCTCCATACTTTGCCAGCCATCTATCATTTGTTGTCACGGATGTTAAAAATATAAATTACAACATTGTTGAAATACACCTAGCCCCTACAAAAGAACCGCTAAAATTCGTTCCAGGACAATATGGTTTTTTTACCTTTTACGGATCTTTACTATCTAAAGAATCTCATCCTTTTACTTTAATCGAGTCGGTAGAAAGCTCGACCCTATCTATTTTAGTTAAAATTCGAGGCGATTATACGATGAATTTATGCAAGCATATTAAAAAGGGAGATATGGGTCTTTTTGAGGGCCCTTACGGTCGACTAAATTATAATAAAGCCGGCAACTCGCAGATATGGATTGCCGGAGGGATTGGAGTAGTTCCTTTTTTAGCCTGGATTCGAGCTTTAAAGAAAACCTTTCCACCGGACC
>CAYMKI010000192.1:0-4785 GCA_964390695.1 uncultured bacterium | reverse complement strand
ATCTTTTTTCGACTTATATATTTGAAATAGTGTTTAGTGTTTTTTAATAAAAAATCTGATAAAATAGAATAGTAATTTTTAAAAAAGTGTGTCTAGATGAGAATAATAATTACTGTTTTATTTTTAGTTTACATAAACCTTACCAACCTTTTGGCGTTAGAACAGGATGCATCGTCCCCAGAGCAGAAAATTATCCGCTCTATAATGTCAATCACCCAATACAGTCATCAGCATTCAAATAACGCAGTCTGGCCCGGATATGATCTCACTCAGACCCCTATCCTCATTTCCTTTGATAATGGGCATGTATTTATCTTTAATCACCCGGCTTCCCAGGTGGAGTGGCAAACTTTAAATATCCAAGGCAGCCTCGTCCAGTATAGTCCCCAGGATTTATGGGGTATAGGGAAAACGGCCTTCAATCCGCACTTTCTCTTCGAGGGAAAGTCCACCTATTTATTCAACATGCAAAAGGCCATCCAAGACCCTAAAAAGCCGCTGCATGTGCTGGTGCATGAACGCTTTCACCAGTATGAATTTGAGCATTTTAACCCTCCTCCCATCCTCGGGAATTACCAAGATCATTTAAATCCAGAAAATCTAGCCTTAGCCAAGATCGAAGAAGTCCTTTTAAAAGAATACATGCAATCCAAAGATGAAGGCTCAAAAAGCGAACTGCTGCGTGATTATATAGCCGTCAATACCATGCGGCGATTGATAATTCAATTTCCCTCTGTCACATGGGAAGACCATCAGCAAGTCATGGAAGGGCTGGCCGACTATGTGGGGTATAAGATGGCGGAAGTCTTGCAGTTGGTCCCAGGATTTGACGCCAGGCGGGAGCTATCCCAGGCATTGCTCAAGGAGTTTAGAGGAAAAGATTATTCAGACCATGCCATCAAGTGGAGGCATTACTCTATAGGAGCTGCATTGGGATATATCTTGGATGATTTGAAAATACCCCAATGGAAGAGGCGCATCGAAGTAGGACAAGCTTCGCTGCAGCAAATCTTGGATGAAGCTGTGCCGATGTCAATCCAGGAGATCGAGCATCGATTTGAAAAAGCTCTGCTGACCTATGGTTATGACAGCCTCTTTGAAAGAGTTGCAGCCACTACCCATAAATTTGAATTAGAGATACAAACCATGATCGATGGCTATGAGCAACTCCAAGGCGTTGTGGTTAGCATCGGTAATCCCGGCAAGGGATTAAGCGGCAGCGGCTATAACGACCGCATGCTTTACCTGCCTGACGGCAGCACGTTGTCCATCAATGACAACCTGCAATCCTTGAGCGAAGATAATGACTGGCAGCTCAAGCTGCAGAATATTCCCTATTTGTTTAAAAAAGGTTCCGGTGACATGGAATTCAAAGTCGATTCCTCCTGTACTATCGTCATCGACCAGGAAAGTTATACTATAAAGCAATGGATTTCAGAATTGCGTCAAAAGCCCTTTAAGCATGTGAGCATCAAGGGCGCGAATATTGAGTTTGTCTCTTCGGATACCGGGGGGATTTTAAGTGTGGATCCCCACGGCAAAATCCTCATATCCTACGACGAGGAAACCTAACTTTTCAAGACATTCTTGTAGCAGATGAACTGATTATGGCTCAGTGCTAGGAGGTCGTTTTGATGGATTTGAATGAAGTCTTTCTGAACAACAAGTGTGTCTTTAATACCCGTTCTGGTGATCCACTGTACGGGTGCTTGTTGATGCAAATCCCAGATTATAGCCAAGATATCTTTTTGCCAGGGTATGCTGTAGCGCACCAGCAGTTTATCTTGAAAAAATTCAAGGTAATCTGAATCCAATAGATTCTCTGGTGGTACTAATTTCATCACTATATGGCCTTTTTCTAGGCTGCGGATGATAACCTTTCCGTTTGGATATCCTTCGGCTAGCATCGGTGTTTTTTGAAAATGAAACAATTTTATATATAACACCTTGTCTAGGGAACAATGGATTTTGTGAAGCAGCTCAAAGTTTTTTGTTCCGGTGTGCTGCATGATAGGAAGATCTTTAGGTACAAGGCGTACCATTCCACCCACTTCCACGGCACCTTGGATTTTATATATCGAAATTTCTTTACTATCAGCATAGACAGCATAATCATCCATCATTTCCACCAAAGAGTCGGTGTCTTTCTCTTTTTTTTTGGCCAAAACAGTCTCTAAGGTATTTATGTCCCACAGACAGGTTACCGTAGGCGACCAGATTCTGCTATATACGACATCTCGGTGCACATTCAGGCAAGGAGGCATGTAGGCATTTACATCCCAGGTAAAAGATACTTTCCATTTTTTATCACTTTTGTGAGGCTGGTCGTAGATCATGAGAGCCGCTGTTTTAACCCATGTATTGGGTTCGCAAGCTTCAACTGAATTTCGACTATCTAAGGCCATGACAAACAGCTTTTCTGCATGAATTTTCATAGCTCGAATATCGGTATAATCAAGTGAAATAACTTTGAGCGTTTTATGATTTAGCGGATCTGAGATATGCATATCGAGAGGGATATAGGCTTCTTTGCCATCTGCATCTTCTACTTGGTTCACATGTACAAAAAAGTCTGCACTCATGCACATATTGCTTATTTTCTTCCATGTATTTGGGAGGGTCATCTCTTGTCCCGATTGGATGTCGTAAACTTGGATGGGATCCCAGTTATATTGGATCCACAATTTGCCATCGTGTTCGTATAAGTTATTCACATAACTTTTCCCTGTGAAAGTATGCATGAGCTGACCTGTCTCGTAGTTATAGATGAGCACGTCATCGGCTGATCTAGCGATACCATAGCTCACAACCACAGCGACGTGTTTGGATATGCTTAAAGGTAAAAAAAGTTTACCATATGCGTCTTTAAAACCATGTGCACCTGGAAGATTAATTCTTGTGGGTGGAATTTCATCTTTTGCAATTGTTTCAATTTGATTGGAATTCAAAATAGGATAGTTTGGATGGGTGTCTAAAAAGCCTTTTGATAAATGTAACGTCATGAGGATCTCCTGTGATAAAATAAAAATAAATGAGTAATACTTAGCAGTAGATGCAATCTAATGCAATCAAAAAAAATCTGTAGGGCTCATGAGTTGTAATATATACAATTTGCTGATATATTCCCGATCATCTATAAAAAGATTTTAAATGGGACCTTTGGCATGCAGGAAACATATCGCATTAACAAGGATTTTCTGTGGCGGCGGCTGCACTCCTTAACTGGGTTATTTATCGCTTTATTTCTGATGGAACACCTGTTAGTGAATTCAAGGGCGGCACTGCTGGTAGGCGACGATGGATGGGGATTTATCAAAGCCGTCAATGAGATCCATGATCTTCCCTACTTGCCTTTCCTGGAATTTTTTCTGCTCGGAGTCCCTATCGTAGTGCATATGTATTGGGGTATCGTCTATTTGCAGTCTTCTGCCCAGAACTATTATGGCAGCGATATGGCTAAACCCATCCTGAACACCAATCTCCGCAATAAAGCCTATACTTGGCAAAGGATCACCTCGTGGATTTTACTCGTAGGGGTCATCGCGCATGTCGTCCATATGCGTTTTTTAGAATATCCTGCTTCGGCGCAAGTGGGAGAAACCAAAAATTATATGCTGCGCCTGAGCAAAGACCCGGGATTAGAGACGCTGGCGGCGCGCTTGGGATTTAGCCTATACGACCGGCAAAGCATCCAGGATATGAATCCCGAGACAGGCATCCAAAACACTGCTAAAACCGAAGATTTCCGCGTCTTTGAGCAGTCTGAAGCTCAGCAGCGGCACTGGCTTGAGGTGCTGCGTTCGTTTCATTTAAAAGAGCAGGATGTCGTGGCTGTGACTCCTAGTTTCGGCATGGCGGAGCTGCTCTTGATCCGTGAAACCTTTAAAATTCCCCTCATGATGGCTTTGTATACCCTCTTTGTGCTCGCAGCGTGTTATCATGCTTTTAATGGACTGTGGACCTTTCTGATCAAGTGGGGTATAACTTTGACGGAGAAGTCGCAATCCATCATGAAAAATATCTCTATTGCCCTCATGGTGTTGATTGCTACGTGGGGACTGTCTGCTATTTGGATTACCTATTGGATTAACCTTAAACATTAAGTTCTGCATCATGCCGGTGAAAAATAATAAGAAAGTCATTGTGGTGGGAGGAGGATTGGCTGGACTGTCAGCAGCTATGAAGCTGGCCGAACAAGGCTGCCATGTTCAGATCGTCTCTGTGACCAAAGTCAAACGGTCTCATTCTGTTTGCGCCCAAGGGGGTATTAACGCTGCTGTGAATACCATGGGAGAAGACGACTCTCCTTTGATACATGCGTATGATACCATCAAAGGCGGCGATTTTTTGGGGGATCAACCGCCCATATTGGAAATGTGTTTATGCGGCCCTTCGATTATCTATCTGATGGACCGCCTAGGCTGTCCCTTTAATAGAACCCCTGAGGGTAATCTGGATTTCCGCCGTTTTGGGGGCACATTGTACAATCGCACAGCCTTTTGCGGAGCCTCCACCGGGCAGCAACTTCTTTATGCCCTAGACGAACAAGTCCGAAGGTGGGAAGTCAAAGGTAAAGTGGAGAAATTTGAAAATCACGAATTCTTGCGCTTAGTATTAGATGACCAGGGGATTACCCGCGGCATTGTGATGATGGACTTATTTAATTTGAAACTCGAAGTGCTCAAGGCTGATGCCGTAGTTATAGCTACAGGAGGTCTGGGGCTTTTATTCAAAAAGTCCACAAATTCGACATTCTGTACCGGTGCCGCCAATGGCCGTTTGTAC
>CAYMKI010000191.1:0-4922 GCA_964390695.1 uncultured bacterium | reverse complement strand
GTGGGGGGGAGTGCCTAGCCACAAAAAATCGGATATGGCCAAAATTACAGTTTTTTATTGATTCATGTTTGCAAAAAAGATAAAAGTAATGACAACTTAGGGTGTCATCAGTATACTTTCGTGAAATTGCAACCAGACATCATTAAGCAATAGCCTAAAACAGTATTCAAGTGAGAGTTACGAATGCTAAATTTTCGCAAGTTAAAACAAGATTTTTCCCCGGCGCTCCTTAAAGAGGGGCGGACTCTTTATGACAAGAAGAAGGTTTTTACCGCCAAGATCATCAAGCTAAATCCCAAAAGCGTACGTATTAGTTGCAGAGTACAAGGGGGATTCGAAAATACCTATGAATGCGAAATTGAAATTGACCGCAGGGAATCTATCACTTTGGATTCTGATTGTGATTGTCCTTATAAATATGACTGTCAGCACTTGGCAGCGGTTTTGTTTTACCTTGAAGAACATTTTGATGCTTTGCTGGTCGAGTATTCCAAAGAGGCAGACTTGGAGAAGGTTAGCCTGAGCGACGACACCGAAAAAGCCCATTTACTTGAAGTATTTAAAGAGGCCGAAACCAAAGAAGTGGTTCGCAAGGGAAAAAAGTGCCAAAAAGAACTTATGCAAGAGTATGTGGGAGCGGCTCAAGTATTAGGCACATCCCCTTTCTTTATCCCTGAAACTATCATTTCTGAAGATAAGGCTGAATTAAATATCATATACAACCCTGTCAGCCCATCATCAAGTGGGGAGCCGCTTCATTATGAAGTCCAGATGGCTTTGCGCTTACCCTACCGATCTAAACCTTTGGCTATCCCGAATATCAAAGAATTTATAGATGCTGTGCGTTATCAAGAGCCAATATACATAGGCACTAAAAGGTATTTTTTTGGAGTGAGTTCTTTTGATAGAGAAAGTGCACATCTATTCAAATTGATTATGGATTTTGCTGTTTGTCAAGATAGCAAGGAAGAAAAGTGCCAGAGGGTAGCGCTGCTTGGCCAAGAGTCTTTCGGCATGGTTTTGGCAGATGCTTTCGACCTGGCTTGTGCTAAGGAAATTGTGTCATCGAGATCCTCAAATATCGATTCCGAGCCGCAGGCTATGCCTTGCCTTTACTGCGGGTCACTTGAGGAACCCTTACGGTTCTCCAGAATTAATGCCTCCATGCGCTTTACATTAGAGTATTTGGAAGCTCCTGCTCCTAAGATATTGCTGCAGCCTTCTTTTGTTTTGGATTTAACACGGATCATATCCTTGGAAGAGGTATTGCTGTTTGAATGTGCGCATCCCGGTATCATCAAGGATAGTGTCTATTATAGATTCTCTCCTAAGATCAAGCGTAAGCATTTGCGCAATCTGGCCACTTTGAGAGATATTACCATACCCGAACCTCTGTTTGGCACCTTTATCGAAAATTCTTTGCCTGAGTTTCTGAGGTATGCCGAAGTGGCCAATCGCGAAATCATCGAACGGTTTGTGACGCTGCCTTTTACAGGGTCTTTGCAAGCAGAATGTGATATCCACTACCTGAATGGCGAACTCGAGGCGCTCCTCCATTTCATCTACGGAAAAATAAAAGTACCTGCGGCTTTGTCGCAAATTAAAGTCAATCAGATCACGCCTTTTGTTACCCAGCAAGGAATTCTTGCTCGAAACTTGACGGAAGAACAGAATATAATTGCAGATTTGTTCCAGGGATTTGTATACGACCCGGCTCAAGGCATTTATTCAGCCAAAAGCGAAAAAAAGATAGTGGAATTCATGACAGAAGTTATACCTAGGAATCAAACTAGGGTGAAATTCAACTGTCCTGAAAATCTGATGGATCAGTTCATATACGATGAAACACATTTTGAGCTTTCCTTGCGGGAGAGCGAACGCATCGACATGTATGAGGTGGAGGTGAAAACCATAGGCCATCTGAATGGAGTCACGGTAGATTTGTTATGGGATTGCCTAGCTTCGAAAAAAGCTTATATAGAAATTTTATCTAAGAAGACTGCTAAGAAAAAGGATGATGCCGCTACAGCATCTCATCGACCGCATAAGATTTTAGTTTTGGACTTAGAGCGTTTGGCCCCAGTGGTGCAAATATTTGATGAGATTGGCATCAATCGATTGGATGATCATAAAGAGCTTAGACCATTATGGAGCTTGGTCAGTATCAGTGCTGACCAGTTTGAGAATCTCCCCATTAAGTTTACCATGACGGCCAAATTATTGGAAATTCAAGAGCAGATGCTAGGGAATGTGCCTTTGGAGGTAAGTCAAATTCCTTCGAACATCACAGCCAGCCTTCGCTCCTATCAGCATGAGGGCATTGGTTGGTTAGAAAGATTGCGCCGCATGCATTTGAACGGCATCTTGGCGGATGACATGGGGTTAGGCAAAACCTTACAGGCTATCACTGCTATCACACAATACCGCGAGAGGTATCCTAACCAAGTGTGCATAGTGATCAGTCCTACCTCGCTTGTATACAACTGGAAAGAGGAGTTTGCAAAATTCAATCCAGAGTTAAAAGTTATTGCCGTCGATGGTACTCCGAGCCAGAGAAAAAAGTTACAGACAGACATTAAGAAGCATGACATCATCATAACCTCATATAGTCTTTTGCAGAAAGATATTGAATTTTACAAAACCATACCCTTTGGTTATGCCGTGTTGGATGAAGCGCAGCACATTAAAAACCGTACGACCCGCAATGCTAAATCGGTCAAAATGATTCAAGCTGCCCATAGGTTGATTCTGACAGGGACACCGATAGAAAATTCTTTAGATGAGCTGTGGAGTTTGTTCGACTTTTTAATGCCGGGCTTGCTAAGCACTTATGATCGCTTTTTAGAAAAATACGTACGCAATACTGCTCCAAATACCTCTAAAAATTTGGAAGCTCTTAGGCGCAAGGTTTCTCCTTTTATTCTGAGAAGGATGAAAAAGGATGTGCTCTCAGAACTGCCGCCTGTAACCGAAATAATCTACCATTGCCATTTGTCAGAAGTGCAAAAGCGGCTGTACCATTCTTACGTGGAATCTGCGCGGGAAGAGCTTTCCCAGCTGGTCAAGAAAGAAGGCTTTGAAAGAGTGCAAATCCATGTGTTGGCTACGCTAACACGCTTAAAGCAAATTTGCTGTCACCCTGCAATTTTTGCCAAAGAGCAGGTGGAACCGGGGGATTCATCTAAATATGATATGTTGCTCGAGTTGCTGCAGAATTTGATCGATGGCCAGCACAAGACCGTTATATTTAGTCAATACACTCGCATGCTCGGGATTATCCGCGATGATTTGCAGAGAATGGGTATCAGATTCGAGTATCTTGATGGAACCACAAAAAATCGCTTAGCGGTGGTGAACAAGTTCAATGAGGATGATCAAATTCCTGTTTTTCTCGTCTCCTTGAAGGCTGGCGGGACGGGGTTAAATATCACCGGGGCTAATGCAGTCATCCACTACGATATGTGGTGGAATCCGGCTGTCGAAGACCAAGCGACAGATAGAGTGCATCGCCTCGGTCAAAAGAAGTCGGTTTCAGCTTACAAATTAATTACCCTGGACAGTATTGAAGAAAAAATCTTGCAGCTTCAGCAACGCAAAAAAG
The DNA here is from genome assembly GCA_964390695.1 of uncultured bacterium. GTDB lineage: Bacteria > Chlamydiota > Chlamydiia > Chlamydiales > Parachlamydiaceae > CAWACC01. Next base: position 1,321 of record CAYMKI010000191.1, on the reverse strand, counting down.
GCTATGTCAAAAAAGTGGTAAGCTGTGATGAAGAGGCTATGTCCAAGTTAACATGGGAAGACGTATTGGAATTATTACAAACTTAGGTAGCGTTTATGACGAAAAAAAATCAGAAGGATCTGAAGGTTGGATTAAAAAACCTTTATCAAACATCATTAGGTCAAATCAATAAATTCCGAGGAATCTTTTCCAACGATATAGGCATTGATTTGGGTACCGCGAATACCCTCGTTTTCGTGCGTGGCAAGGGGATAGTTTTAGCTGAACCTTCGGTAGTGGCTGTGGACTCCAGTACTAATGAAGTGTTGGCCGTTGGACAAAAAGCCAAAGAGATGTTGGGTAAAACACCACGAAAAATTCACGCTGTCCGCCCCATGAAGGATGGCGTTATCGCGGATTTTGAGATAGCCGAAGGGATGTTAAAAGCCTTGATCAAACGAGTGACACCTTCGCGTAGTTTATTCCGTCCAAAAATCCTCATAGCCGTGCCATCAGGGATTACAGGAGTAGAAAAACGCGCGGTGGAGGATTCCGCCCTGCATGCCGGAGCTCAAGAAGTGATCTTAATTGAAGAGCCGATGGCTGCAGCTATTGGTGTGGGTTTGCCGGTGGAAGAGCCTTCTGCGAACATGATCATCGATATCGGCGGCGGAACTACTGAAATAGCCATCATTTCTTTGGGGGGCATTGTGGAATCTCGTTCCTTGCGCATAGCGGGAGATGAGTTCGACGAGTGTATCATCAATTACATGCGCCGTACCTACAATTTGATGATCGGCCCACGCACAGCTGAAGAAATTAAAATGACCATTGGCTCTGCGTACCCTCTCGGCGGAAACGAGCTGGAGATGGAGGTGCGGGGACGAGATCAAGTGGCGGGATTGCCTGTAACAAAGAGGATCAACTCTGTAGAAATCCGGGAATGTTTAGCAGAGCCTATCCAGCAAGTGATTGAAAGCGTCAAGTTGACCTTGGAGAAGTGTCCTCCCGAACTAGCAGCTGACCTGGTGGAGAGAGGCATGGTGTTGGCCGGCGGAGGGGCCTTGATCAAGGGATTGGATAAAGCTTTGATTAAAGATCCCGGGCTGCCGGTGATCGTCGCTCCCAATCCTCTGCTGGCGGTATGTTTAGGTACCGGTAAAGCGCTAGAGTATATTGATAAGTTCAAGCGTCGCAAAGCTTTATAGTTGGGGTTTAAAACAACGAAAATGCCCTATTATTAGCCTAAAGGGCTGGAATGTAATAGCCTAGGGCATCGTTCTTGTTATTACCCATTTTATTAGAAAATTTATTATAAGAGAACCTTTTAACAAAAGGATCT
>CAYMKI010000190.1:0-5034 GCA_964390695.1 uncultured bacterium | reverse complement strand
AGATAGAGCCCAGCAGTTGCAACGCTTCAATCACGATCCCGATTGCGAGGTCTTCATCGGATCCTTGCAGGCTACAGGCTTAGGGGTGGATTTGACTGCCGGTTCCGTGGTGATCCATTACGACCGCTGGTGGAATGCTGCCAGAGAAAATCAAGCCACAGACCGCGTGCACCGTATAGGACAGACACGCGGGGTGCAAGTGTTCAAATTGGTGACCATAGGCACTTTCGAAGAGAGAATCGATGCTTTGATTGCTAAAAAAGGGCAGCTGATGGAAGATATCGTCGCCGTGGATGATCACCAGATCGTTAAAAAGCTTTCGCGCGACGAAATCGTGCAACTGCTCCAATATGTATCCAAAAGCCCGGAATAATCATATATGCATAAAGACCTGGAACCATTTTTAGGCATCGCAAAGGCTATTGAAACGCTTTTGCATCCGCATGCAGAAGTTGTAGTGCATGACCTTAAAACACAAAAAATTGCCGCCATCTTCAATAACTTTTCAAAACGCTCCGTTGGGGATGACTCGCTTTTAGAAAATGAGGCCGGACTCAAAGAATTTCCCGACTTTTTCGAGCCCTATTTCAAGACTAATTGGGATGGACGTGCCTTAAAATCTACGACGGCCACCTTGCGAGATGCCAAGGGGAAGCCTATAGGGCTGCTTTGCATCAATCTAGATATTTCCACCCTGCTGGATCTCCAGGCCGCGATCTCTCTTTTCACCAACCAAGAGCGGCAAAAAGCACTGCCAAGCGAACTCTTTAACGAGGATTGGAGAGAAAAAATCAGCGTGTATGTGCGAGATTATCTTAAAAATACTTCTAAAACAATGCAATCCCTTTCAAGATCCGACAAGGAGGAAGTGATAAAAGGCCTGCATCAAGCCGGTGCTTTTAAAGCCAAAAATGCGGCTTCCTATGTGGCAGATGTGCTGCATATTTCCCGGGCAACAGTTTACAAATATTTAGCTCAAATCAACAGCTCTTCATCCAAAAGAGGTTTATGATTACCCAGCCGCGTATCGTCACTATTGTTCAGGCCCGCATGGGCTCGACAAGGCTTCCAGGAAAGCATATGAAAGAAGTGCTTGAAAAGCCCTTGATAGGCTATCTGATCGAACGCTTGAGACGAGCGACTTTATCCAATGCGCTAGTCATCGCTACCACCCATAACCCTCTGGATGATGTCTTAGAAGAATATTGCAAAACGGTCAATTGCGCTTGCTTCCGCGGCAGTGAAGAGGATGTGCTAGATAGATACTTCCAGTGTGCCCTGAAATATAAGGCCGATGCTATCGTACGCATATGCGCTGACTGTCCTCTCATCGACCCTCAAATCATCGACATGGTCATCCAGCGCTATTTAGACCTCTATCCGCAGATCGATTACGTGGCCAATACGCTGAAGCGCACATATCCCCGTGGCATGGATACAGAGGTGTTTTCCTTCCAATCTTTCAAAAAGATCCATGAAGTGGCTTTAACAGCCCCTGAACGCGAACATGTGACCCCGCACTATTACCTGCATGCAGAAAAGTACAAGCTCGATAACGTCGCAGCCAAAGAAAACACCTCAAACTACCGCCTAACGGTAGATACCGATGACGATCTAAAATTAATTCGCTTAATTTTAGAAGACTTGTACCCTAAAAATTCTCATTTCTGCTTAAATGATATAGTAGATTTAATGAAAACACATCCAGATTGGGTAAAAATCAATGAACATGTCCACCAAAAATCAATTTAATGATACTAAAGAGACTCCTTCAATCAACATCAAGGCTCTATCCGTTGTCTTTGTCGATATGGACGGAACTCTCCTAGACACCTTGCCAGGATTGTATAAGGTCTATATGACCTTCCTTAAAGATCACCACGAAAAAGGCAATTTGGCCGAATTCAATGATCTAAATGGAAGAAACCTCACAGAAATCATCCACATCCTTAAGAACCGCTACCTACTGAAATCCAATGCCTCAGAGCTAGAGGCTTACTATAGAGAACTATGCCTGGATTTCTATCGCAAACAACCTCCCATTTTCCCGCAAGCACTCGAAACCCTGCAGTATCTAAAATCCATAGGCCTTAAACTCTACCTGGTGACCTCGGCTTCCAAAGAACTGGCTTCTAAAATACTGGCCAACCCATCTCTTAAAGACCTCTTCAGCGGTGCTATTACCGGCGACCGCGTCGTCAAAGGCAAACCAGACCCCGAAATTTTCCAATTGGCACTAGCAGAATGTCACATATCACCTCAGCAGGCTATCGTCATAGAGGACGCGCCGCATGGCGTCGCCGCCGCTCAAAATGCCAATATCTACGTGGTCCAACACCATCCCAAGATGACTCCTAAACAAAAATTTCACGAGGGCTGGGTGGAAGTGAAAAGTTGGGAGCTGATCCATCATCTCTTCCGGTTCTTGTATGAATGATTATCAGACCTTCAAGATAGACCCTAGTTTTTGTGTCAAAGTCACGGAATCAAGGGGGTTTGAATTATCAGACGTAGAAAAAGATGAGATCGAATCGATCTGGATTCACGAGCTTAGAGAGAAAGGCCATTACCTGGTCAATGGCCAAATCCTGAATATCATACAGAGCGAAGGGCAGCAGTGGCAAGGAGAGTTTGTCGATTATAAATTCTACTTGGCTCAGCTGCGCAATCCTTATTTTAGGGAAGTCTTGCAAATACGTCCCATGGGGATAAGCGGCATGACTTGGTCTGGAGATAAAGTCTTGATAGGACAAAGATCCGAGATCGTGGCCACCTACCCGCATTATTATGAAACCGTGCCTTCCGGGGGAGTCGATCCCGGGGCCAGGGTAGGGGATCAAATCGACTTTACCAGTCAATTTGTACTAGAGCTGTTTGAAGAAACCGGCATCTCTTCAACAGAGATCAAACGCGTGGAGTGTTTTGCTGTGGTGTATGACAAAGTTAATGCCCTCTATCAAATGTGCGGCGATATCCAAGTCAACTATTCCATTATAAAAAATCCATTGGAACCTTCCTGGGAATACAAGTCGCTGCAGTGGAAGCCTAAAAGCGACCTTAAAGCTTTTTTGGCTAAACATCAAGAGGAAATAGTGCCGCTCTCTCGGTATATGTTAGCAGCAAAAAGACTCCTTGCCTAATTCATTGGCTTGTTCTATATCTTTTTTTATGAACAAGCGCGCTCAACTTTACGATTCAAGCAGTATAGATAGTCTAGATTGGCCGGATACTATCGATGGACAATATGCCAAAGCCGCCCTAGTGCCTTTAGTAAAAAAGACCGTTCCCTACTATATTTCTAATATCCATGCTGATCTCTACGTCTTAAAACTCGACTCATACGTTTTTCCCATTTTAGTGACAGCCGACAATTATTCCAACTCCTGGGTGTGTTCTCCTTATGCCCACTATATTGCTTACGGCATGCAGTTCAGCGGCTTGATAGAAAATCGATGTGTAGCTTCTTTAGTTAAACTGTTTTTATATAGCTTCGGCCACCTATGCCGTATGGGACATATCAATTCAGTGGCCTATGTCAACAACTGGATGTTCTCCACAGATCTGTATCCTGCAGGTATCCGCGATGAAGATATCGAAGCGATCGTAGAGTTGCTCACGCACAAATTTCCCGCGCACGCTATCATTTTCCGTTCGCTCAACCCATATACTAATCCGGCTTTATTGCACTCGTTGCAGCTAAGAAATTTTCAAGCGATAGCCAGTCGCTATGTCTTTGTCACCAATGCTCGCCACGAATCTATCTATAATACGCGTATTTTAAAAAGCGACCTCAGGCTGTGGAAAGAGCACTCCGATCAGATGCAATCGGAAAGAGATTTGCACCTCAGCGATTGTGCACAAATTTTAGAATTGCATCGCAAGGTTTATACCTACCAGCGCTCTGACTGGCAGCCTGACTTCAATGAGGCTTATGTTAAAATGCTCTTTGAAAATAAATTGTTGAAATTTAAGGTGGTAAAATCAGAATTTGAAATCAGGGGAGTCGCAGGTTACTTTGTGCGAGACCAGGTGATGATGTGTCCGTTATTCGGGTATGTAAAAGAATCTGCCGAGAGCAACACCCTCTACCGGCTGCTCAACACAGCCCTGCTCCTTGAGGCCAAAGAGCAAGGGCTTCTATTTCATCAAAGCGCCGGCGCTTCTTTTTTCAAGTCGATCCGCCGCGCAGAGGGATGTTTAGAGTACATGGTGGTGTATACGCGTCATTTGCCTTGGTACCGGCGGCTCGTATGGTCTACCTTGGCGCTCTTTATGAATCATATAGGCGCTAAGTATATGAAAAAATATTAATAGGATCGCACATGATTTTTTTTATCAGCATTTACGTCATAGGCATACTAGGCTCACTATACCATATCTATACGCTGCCCTCGCAGAAGCGTACGTCAGCTAAGATTCTGGAACTGCTGCTCTTGTATCAAATCGTCTTCAGCTTGGGAATCACCAGCTTGGTGGCTTTTTTGGGGCTGACTTTTATGGCAGAATACATCGCTGAGTTAACACAATGGCCGGCTTGTCCATTTGAACAGCAGCTGGCCAATGTCAATCTAGCTTTCGGGGTTCTGGGGCTGATGTCTATCTACTACCGCGGCGATTTTTGGTTGGCGGTCATCCTGGGGTTTTCCATCTGGATTTTGGGGGATGGGATTCACCATCTCTATCATGCTTTACGGGAACATAATTTAAGCGCCGGAAATATCGGCGTACCTTTGTGGACAGATTTCATCGTACCTTTGGTCTTATTGGCTTTGCTTTTCTATTATCGCAGCCATTACGAAAAACCGTAACTATACCTCAAAGAATCTGAAAATTTGGTTTTGGACCTAACTAAAAGCATCCGCGATGAGACTTTTTTTTAGAAAGTAGATAATTTGTTAATAAAAGTACTGGTTTGATAACATACAGGCTTGAAAAGCCTAAATTAAGGCTTTTCAAGCCTGTATCTTATGGAGCCTGCGTTTTTTTAGAAACATTGTTTTGTTATCAAAAAAATGTACAAACTATAGAGCAGCC
>CAYMKI010000189.1:0-5085 GCA_964390695.1 uncultured bacterium | reverse complement strand
CACACAAGAAGAGTGGACAACGATCGAGGACTACCTTGCACGTAACAAAGAAAAGATTGGCGACAAAGTTCTATACACAAAGGATTTCTCTCATTCGGCTCATGTGCTGGATATGTACCGCGAGCGTCATGTCGAAGTTCTGAGCACGGATAGTCCTCTTGACCCTTATATGATGCAGTTTCTTGAACGTAAGCTGTCCCCAGTTGTTTTCCAACGCATTGACGCGACTATTGATGACAGTTTGCTCGATAAGGACAAGGAAAAGACAATCCTTGACGATCAAGGAAAGACTGAAGCTGCGCACCTTGCTGATTTCATCCGCACCAAGCTTGCAGATGATAAAATCACTGTTGAGGCTAAAAGCCTGGCATCTTCAACGCTTCCAGGCTTTGTCGTCATCGATGAAAACCAGCGCAGGATGCGTGATTACCTGTTGCAGTTGGATCCGAAGGAGGGCATGGACAAAATGAAGCTGATGAGAGACCACACGTTTGTGGTGAATACAAACAACCCTCTGATGGCAGCGATTCAGAAGCTCGATAAAGTGGATGCTGATCTGGCTAAGGATCTTGTTCAACAGGCATACGAACTTTCCCTTCTTTCCCAAAGAGAAATGGATCCGAAGGATTTGAATGATTTTGTGCAACGCAATAACAGGGTTCTTGAAAAATTGGCGACACTGGCCTGTGATGAGCTGAAAAAATAAGGAATACTTTTCATGACAACCACTTCGTTAAAACTCATTAGAGGTTTGTTTTTGATTTTTACCTTCTGCTGTGTGGTGTGCGAGGGGGGTGTCCAAAAAAATATTCTCAATGATCTTCCGGTTGTCTACCTTACCTGGCAGCATAGTCCGGAAACGACAATGACTGTCAATTGGGTCACACCTTTAAATCAAAATGGGGATACCCTCGAATATCGCAAAGCAAATGGAGAAAATTGGTCTCAAGCGGCCGGTTTCCATGGCGTCTTACCTGAGAAGGCCCCTTATATCCTTGAATTAACGAACCTTCAGCCTAAGACGATTTATCAATTTCGTTTCGGCAAAGATGGTGTTATCTATAAATTCCAAACGATGCCCGATTCGTTAGAACAGGCGATCCGTTTTGTTGTTGGTGGAGATATGTATCATGATGGTCTGGAAACGCTCCGTCAGACTAATCAGGTGGCTGCAAAAACCGATCCTTTATTTGCTCTTGTAGGCGGAGATATTGCTTATGCTTCAAATAAGTTCATGGATTTTCTGCCGCGTTGGATCCACCCCTATGTCGATAAGCTCATAGGGCAAAAATTTGATCGTTGGCTAGAATGGTTGATTGCCTGGAAGGAGGATATGGTGACTTCGGAGGGATGCCTCATTCCTATGTTGCCCGCAATAGGTAATCACGATACTGTCGGTCGTTTTGATCAGACACCAGAGCAGGCCCCGTTTTTTTATAGCTTGTTTCCGATGCCGGGGAAGCCCGGATACAATGTGGTCGATTTTGCTGATTATATGAGCATTTTCCTTTTAGATAGCGGACATACTAATCCTGTAGGAGGAAGACAAGCCCAATGGTTGGCAGCAGCGATGCAGCAACGCCAGGATATCTTTCATAAATTCGCTTTATATCACGTACCCGCTTTCCCTTCTGTCCATAAAGAAACAAAAGAAATCGGAGCTCAAATCAGAAAGTTTTGGGTCCCTTCATTCGATGAGTATCACTTGACGGCGGCATTTGAAAATCACGAGCATGCTTATAAACGTACCCATCCCATTCTTGGCGGCGCCATTGCTGTTGATGGGGTTGTTTATGTGGGTGATGGTGGATGGGGAGTTGATAAACCACGGCAGCCGAGGGGACTTAAAGAAAAGTGGTATTTGGCTAAGGCGGCTTCAGTAAGACATTTTTTAGTTGTTGATATTGAGAAAGATAAGCAAACGGTAAAGGCTGTCGATTATCAAGGGAATGTGATTGATTCCTATTCCTGGTAGATACGAATCGTTGCCAAAGTATATCGTGCCCTTGCCTTGGAAAGGCGGCGCAAAAAGAACCCAAAAATAGACAGAACCTTAGATTTTGAACAGGTTCTTAGATAATTTTTCTAGCGCCCTCATCAATAATTTGTTATATGTTCATAAAGTTTTTAACCCAGGTTCTACCTTTTCATTTTATGATGTATTTATTTCAAATTCTGATGTTTATTTGTTGTTGCCAGCAATTTGTTCATGGAAGCGCAAATGAGCAGGATGTGGGGACATTGGTGGTCTCATACAATACGGGTGAAAAGGCCGAACGTTTGAGCAGAGTGCGCTTTTCGCTTGTATCTGAACAAAATAATACCGAAGAAATGTACCCTAAAGGCAATGCCTTTGTGGAGTGTTCAGACTCGCAATCTCGTCTGGTTGTGATCGACCATCTGCCTGTAGGTAACTACCTGTTGCGTTTTATTGTCCCGAATACAGACAAACTTTTCGAAAATATTCCCGAACATCAGGTGACGATTCATAAAGATGAAATCATACGTTTTGACCACGCCCTTCAACCTCGGTATGCGACAGCTAGAATTAAAACGGAATTACTGCCGGAAGATTATATTCCGGATGCCGCTCCTACAATCACATTGGAAGATATCTATGGCAATGTATGCGCTCATTCCATCACAGGGAAGCTCGTTGCTCATAATCTGATCCCAGGAAAATATGTGGTTAAATTTAGTCCGCTAAAAGGCTATCATACGCCTGAAAACCATTCTTTAGAAGTTATTGCCGGACAACCCGTGCCTCAGATAGCCGGCACCTATATTTGGGAAGGGGTCGCTGAAATAAAAGAAATCGCATATTCATATGTTCAAAGACGGCCTTCAGGGGCTGTGATCATCAATAATTTTAATGCTCAGCTGACCGTCACGAATAATCAGCCTCAGGCCAGATGGACCTTATTAAGGAATGATGTTCCTGTGTATGAAGGGGTCGGTTCGGTGACTAATTTTCAGGTGCTGGATGGAGATAATTACCGAGTCGCTGCAGAACCACTTGAAGGGTATAGTGTCAGAGTAAGCCCGTCTTCCACATTTCGTCTTTTTGTGGGGGATACGATGCGTATTTCTATTGCCTACGAAAGAAATATCGGTTCGCTTTCCTTGCAAGCTCCTTTTCCTGTTGGAGAGACATTGACATTTACGCTTAAATCCCAGGATATGCCTCAGGCAACTTATAAGGTAAGATCGAGCAGTGGTAAAGTTTTTTGGCAAAGCCAACCATTGCCAACGGGAGAATATGAGGTCAACTATACCCTCCCGCCAAATTTTGCAGAGGCCCCGTCTGATAGGGTGTTTATAAAACAGGGACAACGGGTACAGCTATCACCAAAATTCGTGGCGAGAAGTTCCTTGCGTGTCATTGCGAATATTCCTGAAGCAATATTTATGCTGAGTGGCTTTAATAATTCAAAGGTGTGGAAGGGTGAAGGCCGTGAACATTCTTTTATAGATATTCCTCCCGGCTTATACAAACTCTCATTTTCCAGTCAGGACCCAAATTATTTTATCGCTCCTAAAGAGATGAATGTTACGATAAACGAACGAGAGAGTAAGGACATCAATGTTTTTTATCAGATATCCGGACGGTTGACGGTCCGGACGAATATCGACCGTAGCCAGGTGATCATCCAGGAACTCGGTGGAGCACAGAAAATTTTACGTGAAACAATTACGAATCATGCAAAAACTTTTAACCTTCCTGAAGGGCGTTACCGTGTGACTTTAGCAAGTCTTCCTCAGGATAGAAGATCTACAGCAAATATGTACCCGCCTGAGCCTATCGACGTGGCTATTCGACCATTAGCTTCGGAGGAACTTAATTTAAGTTTCAGTGTCAGCAATGTGATCAAGGAAAAGCCGAGAAAGCTAAATGTCATTTCTGGCATTAGCGGTGGTGGATTTTCTGTTTATAAATTGCAGGAGGGAGGACGAGAGTTGGTGGGCCATTATAGCGGTAAAAGTAGCCAGGTTGCTTTGCCTGCTGCAGACCATTTTGAGATTGTTTTTGATGACGTTCCCAACTATAAGACACCGGAAGGAATAACTGTCGATATAAAGGCCGGAGAAGAGAAGAGTATAATTGCTGAATATTCTTCACTACTATCCCTTCTCGATATCCCTGCAGGCCAAGCGATTATCGGCGATGCATCTTCGCAAGAAAAAATCAACGAACTTCCTGCTAAAATAGTGACATTAAGTGCTTTTTCAATTGGTATGTATGAAATCACGAATGCGGAATTTGCGACATGGCTGAATGCTGCAATTAAAGCTGGCACGATCTCCTATGTTAAGGAAGCGGATAATCGGGGACAGGTCTTGAATTTGAAAGGAGATCTTCTTTTTAAGACCTTCGAGGCCGATCCATATAGTCAAATCTCAGCACAACAACAAAGTACAGGTACGCCGGCATTCACGACACTGGCGGGAAAGGACTCTTATCCAGTGATCAATGTGACCTGGTATGGTGCCCAAGCCTATTGTAAAGATAATTTATGCCGTCTCCCAACGGAAGCTGAATGGGAAAAGGCTGCTGGTATGGAACCTCAGGCTGCGGGTGCACCTCTTAAGAAATATCGCTTTGGCTTTGGCCGTGATGATATCGATCCTACTTGGGCTAACTATAAGGATAATGTCAGTAATATTCAATATTTCAAGGTACTCACAACACCTGTTGGTTTCTATAATGGGGTCAATGTTCTGCCTTTGAGCCTCAAATCCAATAGCCAGCAAAGCACGAATTTAGCGAAAAGTCCTTACGGAGCCTTTGATATGAGCGGCAATGTGTGGGAGTGGGTGAGCGATTGGTATGATGAAAGCTATTATGTCAATATGCCGGAAAATGATCCTCAGGGGCCTACAAAGGGAACTGAAAAGGTTGTTAAGGGCGGCTGCTATGATAGCCTGGCTGATGGGGTGCGTGTGACTGAGAGGATGGGGCTGGCGCCTGAATATTGTGATGCGTATACGGGTTTCCGCATTGCTAAATAAGTAGTACTTTATTCGTAAGTTCTCAAAAAATCATGGCAGCGGACATAGGTAACAAGGCCGTCTCGGCCTTGCAGC
>CAYMKI010000188.1:0-5121 GCA_964390695.1 uncultured bacterium | reverse complement strand
GAGATCGCCAAGCTGGCTGCTCAGCAAGATGGCACGGGAACATCTGAATATATCAAGAACTATGGCATCGACGCCAACACCGCTGAGGGGCAGCAGGTGTTGATCAAGATCGCCAAGCTGGCTGCTCAGCAGAGTGGCAGGGGAATCTCTTACTATATCAAGAAATATGGCTTCGACGCGAACACCCCTGAGGGTCAGCAGGCGTTGATTGAGATCGCCAAGCTGGCTGCTCAGCAAGATGGTACGGGAACCTCTTGCTATATCGAGAACTATGGCATCGACGCCAACACCCCTGAGGGTCAGCAGGCGTTGATCGAGATCGCCAAGCTGGCTGCTCAACAAAATGGCGGGAGTACCTCTGAATTTATAAAGAACTATGGCATCAATACAGGTACACCTGATGGACAACGGGCTCTGATCGAGATTGCCAAGCTGGCTGCCCGGAAAAGTGAAGAAAATATCTCAAAACGCATACAGAACTATGGCATCGATGCATCGACACAGATAGGGCAGCAAGCTCTGATTGAGATCGCTAAGTTAGTGGCTCAGCAAAGTGGTGCAGAAATCTCGTTATACATAAAGAAATATGGTATTGACGCGGCTACACCTGAGGGGCAGCAGGCGTTAATCGAGATCACCAAGATTGCCGCTATACATAATGTTATCACTGTACTCCGAAATCTTCAGAATTATTCACTGGATACAGAGTCATTGGAAGGTAAAAAGCGCTGCATGGAATTTTACCAATTTCTGTTTCATTGTTTATTTAAAATGATTTGTTCAACCAAATATAGCAATTTTTCAGAGTCTTTAGATATTTTTTCCAAAGACTGTAACAGAAACGATTCTATAACATTTCAAAATGTCATGAAGCAGTTTGATGCCCCGCTTGACAAACTCAAAGCTGGCGATTTACTGGATACTTTCCAAAAAAGCCTCGACGTAGCTGCTGGGTTATTTGAGATGAACAGGGATCAGCTGCAATGGGTACAAGATAGGCTCTCTTTTATAGAGACTAAAATTAAACAGGATAAGGATGTTAAGAATACAGCTGAAAAGGATAAAATGGTTAAAGCTGAACAATCAGAATTTATAAAACAATGGATGAGCCTATACGCCCTTTGTGCAAGTCATGAAGATCTAAAGCTGTTATTCAAGCAAAATGGCTCGCTCTTCGAGAGGTTATTTCAGTTTTCGCAGACATTAAGGATTCGGTTGATGCATGAAGTGATAAAAGCCTCTATAAATCAAAACAGTGTATTTGTGGATACATTCAAAGCTGAGCTTTTACAAGAGTCTTCTGTTGTGCAAAAAATAGCTGTCTTACCGCGGGATTTGCGAATGGTTGTAGTAGAAATTTTTCTTCGAGGATGCTACGATGATCAAGCCGCTAGGGTAAAGCTTCTGCGAAAGAATGTTTACGATGTTGTCCATGCTCAGCTAGCCTGCTTCATTCTGGCAGAATTTCCTAAAGAAGGGGTGGATGTTTATTCTAAAGTGCTCAATGTTATAGTGAAAGATCGAAACTTGCGCGATGCTAAATATCAACAGCCGCTTTTAGCGGCTTTGGTCGCCATCGAAAAATCTTCTTTGCCGGATGCGAAAAAATTGAAGCTGCTACAAGATATATTTAAGGTAAAAGATGAAGAAAAACCTGTTCAGGTCTTAAAGCTGAGCACTACAGAAGAAGCAAAAGGTGAAGCCAAACGCTTAAAGAAGATTGCCAAGCAAGAATCGGAAGAACGAGCCATACGCTTAAAGCTGATCACAGATATCTTGAATTTCAACGGCGAGTCGTTTCTTGGAATCACTAGCGATATTCCCGCTCTAAAAGCTACGATAGAGAAACTCTTTGTCTCTAAATGCAAAGTCAAACTGGATAATTTTTATGTCTTGTATCAAAATTCCATAGGTGAGTGGAGGAGCAAGGATGCATTGCTTACCTACGCCGGCAAACACGTCGAAAATCCGAATGTCCTTCCCTATTTTCAACGTTTTCTTACCGCAGTGTTGCAAGGCAATTTTTCACAAATCCGCTATGCCGTGGAAAATAACCCCCACCTCGACTTCATCAAGAAAAGCCATCCCGAGGTTTTCGATGTATGGCAGAAACCTGTATCCTTGACAGCTGCGGAGATAGTTTCTAAAGAGAGTATAAAAGAAATTCCTGTAGAAACAAGAGTGGTCGAAAACTTAAAACAGGCGGTAGAAAACCGCCATCTGGGTCTTGAACAGCAAGAGACTTTATTCCCGATTTTACATTCATGCATAGGTAATCGGGTCTCTCTGGACACCTCTTTAAAGTTGATAGAACAACAGCTGTCCCCCCTTTCCAACCGTCGCCTGACCCCAGAGGAACTGTTGCAAAAGCAGCGGTTGCAGTTGCAAAAACTCCTCTTGGAGCTTGTGAATGACCCTAAGGATGTGGAGAACAAGCTGAAGGTATTAAAGGGCATGAAGATTAAAGGTTTTGAAACTATCTTAGCTCCCTTCTACCAAGACCTAGAGGATGCGGTGCAGATGCTGCGTTCCTCCCAAAAGCCATCTCCGGACGAAATGACGATGATCGACAGCGATGATCCCAACCACTTCCTGTTGATGGGTACGGAGGTATTGAACAGCTGTCAAAACGTCAATGGCAGCGCTAGTTTGAATGTAGGGCTTCTTGGTTATGCATTGGATGGCAAGCACCGCTTGGCTTTAGTATGCGATTCTTCCGGCAAAGTCCTGGCCCGCTCGGTACTGAGGCTCTTGATAGATGCCAAAGGTAATCCGGTATTGTTTCAGGAAAGGGTCTATGTGGCCGACGCCAGCCCAGAATATCCTTTACTGCTGAGAAAGATCGCCTTGAAAAAGGCAGTTAGTCTTGGTGTTCCCTTGGTGGTTAGTCCCTCGGATTTTGAAAAGGAACAAGCCCAACCTTATCCTTTTGCAATAGAAGCCAGAGACAAGCCGGTGCCTTTCGAATATGTGGATGCGTTGGCGGGATTGCAAAGTGGGGCTTATAAGATAGTCGGATCTCTGCGTATCGATCAAAATACATAGCAAAGGCTGATCCTAACATCGGCTTTCAGTTCTCCCTATCGGGTAATAACATAGATTATCGTTATTTATTTAAAAGTCGCTGAGGCTCAAAGTTATAATGTTAGTGTCTTTGAGTCTTCGTGTCTTTGTGTTTAATTTGGTTGAAGTTTTGAAGGAGGTTCAATTATGCAAGAGGTCTGCTATAAGCGCGTTATTAGAATTTGTTGGGTTGAAAGGCAAGCTTATTGCGCCCCTTCCGACTTTTTCTTAATGGCATTTTCTAGAATCTTTTCTGCTTCTGCGTTTCCCCTGCCGATGCCGTATTCTTTAAGTAATTGCAAGCACTCTATGTCGACTTCTCCGTTCTGTAAAGTATCTGAAAGATTTTTAAACTGGATATTTGATCCGTCTTTTGTCGGACAGGTATTATCTAGAAATAACTTTAGCCAATCAGGCTTTGAAGCGAGCAGTTCCTCTAATACGTAATCAAAATACTTTGGAGGTTCTGCCAGGTTAAGCGTTGCATGCAAAAGCGCTTTGAAAAGCTCTAGTTCATTCAAATTAATGGCGTGGCTCCATATAGGAAAAGCATCTCCTTTTGATACTATGTCAGGAAGGCACTGGATAATGGTTTTGAACAGATCTGGATGTGTGTCTTGGACCAATTGTATATGTAGATAGCTTAGTTTCAGATCTTTGACTTTAAGGCACAAAGCTAAAGACTCTTGATCACCAGCCCTGATGATCACATCTAAAAGGGAAGGTTTTGGATATGTTCTAAACGTTGGATTTGCGCCCATATCTAGAAGTGTCTTTGTTAAATGTGGGTGATTTTCATAGATTTGCACCTGCAAAGTTTTGTAAGCACAATCTTTATTTAAATCGAGGCATTTCGCGTTCTCCAGACATTGTCTTAAGACATCGGCGTTTACGGTATCAATGAGTTTTTCGAGAACGCACCCGGTGAATCCTCTGGTATCTGTGGGGTCGGCCCCATGCTGGATCAGTAAATGCACCAGCGGAATATGAGATCTTTCAAGAGCGCGTTCTAAAAAATTTTCTCCATCATTATAGCCTTCATAGCTGTAAAGATTTAGATTGTTTTTTAAAAGTTCTGCGAAACGTTTTCCAAGCTCGAGGGTTTCATCTGAAAGGCAGTATCCAAAGAGCTTATGACAAGTCTTCGACAAGTTTATATCGGTAATAGGGGTAAGCGGCAAGGTTAGTTTATCCAACAAACTGTCGATTAATTTCAGGTCCTGGTGCCTGTACAGCTCTACAAAACATTCCAAGAGCTGCTGATGTGGCATTTTGCTGATGTCTAAGCCGGCGGCCAGCAGAAGTTTAGCGTTTGCTAAATGGGATTGCTCCAAAGTTTTGATCAATATAGCTGCAGCTTCCGGAAAGGTGGATAAATCGATATTCTTCAATAAGAGGGCAAGGATCTCAGGGGTGCCGTGCAGGCACGCATATTCCAAGGCTGTGATGCCTTTATCATCCTTTTTTAAAATATCTAAGTTTTTATTGAGCCAAAATTCTAGCATGCTGAGGTTTCTTTCACAAATCGCTTTGGAAAGGGAGGATAGGTTACCGGCGTAAGGGTCTGCGCCGAATTTTAGCAATTCCTCTATTTGGCTTTGATGGCCTTTCGTTGTTTCATAGCTTAGTAGGGTATTTCCGTATTTGGATACATGATTCAGGCGGTTAGATAAGGCTGAAGCTAGAGCTTCACCTTCAAGCTTATCTTTATGCATGAGCTTTGTTTTCAGGGCTTCGTAGACTTTTTTGAATATAGGATGTATAGCTTCAACATTCCTAAAAACTGTCCATCCTTTTGTGGTTTGGATGTCGAAATCTAGGTCGAGTGCATGCTCTAAGAACAGATCCACGATACCTTCCTGCTTTGACTGCACTGCTAACATCAATGGGGTGAATCCATGAGGTAAGGAAGGTGTGTTTATATTAGCTCCTTTATCGATTAACAGTTTCACTGCTATGGCATTTTTATTTAGGGTGGCCAAATATAGCAGTGTTCTTCCGGTTGTGTTTTTTTTGTTTACATCCACATGTTCTGAGTTAAGTAGGAGAGCTATCAGC
>CAYMKI010000187.1:0-5158 GCA_964390695.1 uncultured bacterium | reverse complement strand
CCGTATTATTAGAAAAACCTCAAGTCGTCTACGTAGACGAAGATTACTCAGTCAAACCTCCGGCCTATGCCACAATTGAACTCCTGACGAAGTCATTACAAGAAAATGGGCCTCTAGTTGCAGTAGGTAAGATGGGACCGAGCGCTTACACAGGCTCCCCTTTTAAACTCAATGAGAAAATCGAGAATAAAGAGGTATATGGTTGGCAGCAAAATACATTTAAAGCACAAGCTATTTCCACAGAAGTCATCTTGTTAGGCACAAAACAAACCCCGACAAATGCCTATGTGTTATTTACCATGGCAAAAGATATCACTAAAAACACCAACTCCCTTATCAGAGGTTACCAACCCCTAGACACTGATGCAAAAGTGTATATTATGTCCTATGAAAATTTCCTCAAGCGCTCTCTGGTCAATCTGCATCCCATCTGCCCGCATGGCCAATGGCTATATACTGTATCTGTGAACTCCATCGTTGATAGCGGAGACACCGAGAAAAAATGTAAAGAGATCGGCCAGCAGATTTTTGACCAATATAAGGCAGCAGCAAAAGGCAATAGTGCAGCAGGAAGAAGCGCTGTGAAAAGAATCTGCGAGGCAGCTAGAGTCCTAACATCAGATGGTATCGTACGAAAACTGCACATCGAGAGTGCTTGGGATGGTGTAGGCGATGCAAATTGGCGTTGGCAACGCTAAATTGGCTGTGACCAAAGTCGTTTAATTACTGCGACCAAAGTCATTTAATTTTGGGGATATCGCTCATAATAGTCGGTTTCCAGAGAGTTCTTAATGAATTCAATATGGCCAGCACATCGATCACTTCTTGACTGATGGCGCCTAGTACCGGAGGAAGATATCCCCACGCAGCCACGAGCATTCCGAAGATAGACAACCCCATTCCGCCTAAGGCACTTTGGAGGGCAATTATTTTCATGCGGCGGCTGATGTGCAAAAACTCGTCGACCTTCTCCAAGGTATTATCCAAAACGACTACCCCTGCGGCCTCTGCCGTGACTTCGCTATTTTTCCCTAAAGCAATCCCTACAGT
Source organism: uncultured bacterium (assembly GCA_964390695.1). Classification (GTDB taxonomy): domain Bacteria; phylum Chlamydiota; class Chlamydiia; order Chlamydiales; family Parachlamydiaceae; genus CAWACC01. Next base: position 4,108 of record CAYMKI010000187.1, on the reverse strand, counting down.
GGCAATATTCAAAGCCGGAGCGTCATTGATGCCATCTCCAAGATAGGCCGTCTTGGCCTCTCGGGTTTCTTTTTCAACGATAGCGACTTTTTCTTCAGGACTTTGGCCGGCAAATACGTTAGTGATGCCTACATGTCTAGCTAAGTAGTTGACCTCTTCGGGCCGATCACCCGAAACGATCAATGTTTTCTTTATAGCATGCTTGCTGGCTAAATGTCTTATAAACGATTCACTATCTGCCCTTGGAGAATCTCTAAAGCGGTAGTGTGCAGCCAACAAGCCATCGATGATAATCAGACACTCTAAACCTCCCCCTTGAGGTAAGGAAGATTCCATCTTTGCTAAATCATATTTATGCAAATGCTTTCGGCTTGTAATAATAACCCTGTGTCCATCGACATCACCTTGGAGTCCTTCGCCTTTAGGTTCTCTTATCTGATTCACATTACCCGAAGCGATCCCCTCATGAATAGCTTGTTCAATCACCGCCTCTGCCAAGGGGTGTTTGGAATATCTTTCCATGCTGGCCACCAGTCTTAAGACGGTCAAACGATCCTGAGAACTGAACATAGTTTGATCGGTTAAGACAGGCTTGCCGTAGGTCAGAGTACCGGTTTTATCGAATATCATGGTTTCGCAGCGGCCAATCTGTTCTAAGGCAGCGGGGTTTTTGATAAGAATACCTCTTTGAGCACACAAGGAAATAGATCCTATAATCGCTACGGGGATGGCGATTAATAACGGACAAGGCGTAGCTATCACCAGTACGGCTAAAAAACGGACGGCATCACCACTTACAAGCCAAGCTGCGCTGGCTATCAAGATAGCAAGTGGGGTATACCACGCACCCAATTCATCTGCCAGGCGCCGCAGATGTGGTTTTTTCTGTTCACTTTGCGACAGTACCTGCATGATCTTAGCATAGCGAGAGTCTTGGGCAAGCTTACCGGCTTTGATCGTCAGCGACACTTCGCCGTTGATGGCACCGGAGATAACAGTCGAGCCGGGAGCTTTTGAAATAAAAAAAGGTTCTCCTGTCAGGTATGATTCATCCATGACTCCGTTTCCTTCCAACACTTCACCGTCAACAGGGCAAATATCGTGCGGAAATACGATAAGTGTGTCACCTACAGCTATTTCCTGCACAGAAATTTCTTCTAGGGAATCATGGTTTTTTCTGTGAGCTCGCGTAGGAGCGCGTTTAGCTAACACCTCCAGCATTTTAGAGGCTTTGGCGACGGCGAAATTCTCCAGCGTTTTACCGCCGGATAGCATCAATACCACTAAAGAGCCTGCAAGGTATTCTCCTAACAGCGAAGCCGTAATGATCGACATACCCGCCAGCAAGTCCGATCCGAAATCTAGGGCGAAGAGTTTGAGCAGGAGATCATAGACTAAAATTCCGCCTCCCAGCGCCAGGTTGAGATAGAGCGGATATAGCGCATAAGGTTGCAGCTGTATAAAACCATAGACAAGAATTAAATGAGCGGCAATGCTGCATAGAGCCAGGAGTGCAACACAAGCGTCAAGGCTTAACCATGTAAGTTTATGAGATTTGTTAAAAGATGTGTCTTTCACGCTTAACTCGGCGCTAGTTTTCTATTGAAATTAAACTATTACCTTAAATAGGATATTTAAATCACTCTTTTTATATCTGTAATTCAATAACTCAAGGTCATGTATGGTCCTGCCTTTTATCAGATACCCTTCCTTTCATTCGCGAGCTTACCTAACATCCCATGCCCAACAAAGTAGTACAATTGCTAGCAGGTATAAGAGAATTCAAAAACAGCTGGTATACCATTCTCTAGTCTCTCATGATGTAAAGAATTATGGCATATTGCCAAACAAAAGTATTTTTCAGATTCGCAAAAAACTGTTAGACAGCAGTTTAAGCAAAGCGCATGAACAATTCTTAAACATAGCAACATATCCAAATAAATCCGCTTTAGGGCAAGACTCTCCTGTATTAAATAGCAGGAAGACATTAAAAGATTTTTTAGAACAACTAGATTCGGATGAAAAATATGCATGCGATGTGGCATGGAATTTAAATTTAGATAAATTCGATCCTCTTGAGTTATTACGCAGCATGGGTTTTGATCCATGCTCTTCTGAAATGCAGCATGCTCTTTTGGAAATACTAAAGAGATTGGCTAAAGAGGGATCCAGAAGCTTAGTCAGCAACGCTTCTAAATTTATCATAGGTCGAACAAAGCGAGAAGAACAGCAGACCCGCATAGAAATTGCTAAAATAATAGCCAGCCAAGACGGCCGAACCATTTCTCAATACATACACGAGTTTGGCATTGATACCTCAAGCAAAAAAGGTAAACAAAGCCTTATTGAGATAGCCCTGCTAGCTGCTCAACACTGTGGATATGGCACATCCGAATTTATTCAAAATTATAAATTGAAAACTTTCAAAGCTGGAAGGAAAGCTTTGATCGATATAGCCAAGACCGCTGCTAAAGAGAGCGGAGGATTAATCACAAAATACATCAAATTCTATGGCATTGATTCTCGTTCATCCGAAGGTCAAAAAGCTATGATCGATATCGCTTTACTATCCACCCATAAACATCCTGAAGACACTGCCGCAAATATTGATAATTATGGGATTGATCGCACCACCCCAGAGGGACAAAAAGCATTAATTGAAATCGCTAAGCGGTGTGCTTCAAATGAAAACACAAGAATACATTTCGTATCCATCTCCAACCATATTCAATTATTTGGAATCCAGACTTTCTCATCCGAATGGCAGCAAATCCATATTGAAATGGCTAAAAGTGTAGCGCAAGGGAGATGTGGTATTCGCGATCTGATAGAAAATTATCATATCGATGCCACTACGTCAGAAGGACAAAAAGCGCTGATTGAAATAGCTATGCTTGAAGCTCAAGCCCAAGGAAAATATCGGCAGGGTGTATCGAGATACATACAATACTACAAGATTGATTCCACAACACCTGAAGGCTTTGCAGGGCTTTTAAAGATAGCCAAGTACGCAGCTCAAAATAATTGCGATGAAATTTTCTCTCACATTAAGAACTACGGCTTTGATGTCTCCACACCTGAAGGATATAGTGCTCTTCTAGAAATAGCCAAACTATCTGTTCAAACTAATGTCCATGAAACCTCAGTATGGATTGATCAATTTGGCTTCGACAAAAGGACTGCTCAAGGACAACAAGCTCTCATAGAGATCGCTACGCATGCTGCCAAGAAGGATGGCAACAATCTATCTTACAACATCAAGAGATACAGCATCGATAATTCCACCCCTCAAGGTATAAATGCCCTGATTCAGATCGCAAAAATAGCCGCACAGCAGAAGGATAGTCGCATATCGCTTTGGATAGAAAATTACGATATCCCCTATTCCACCCCTGAGGGACAAAAAGCCCTTATAGAGATCGCCAAGTTGGCTGCCCAGCAAGATGGAGGTCACACGTCGTTTTGTATAAATAATTATCGAATTGATGCTGCCTCAAGTGAGGGTCAACAGGGGTTATTTGAGATCTTTAAGCTCGCAGCCTCACAAAACCTCCTAGAAACCTTGGAGCAGATCCAAAGATACAACTTTTGTCTAGACGTATCCAACGAGGAAGGAAATGCAACATTCAGACATATCTGTAAGCTTATATATCCAGTGATTTCAGCTGAATTGAAAGAATTCGCCATAGATATATTTGAAAGTAAAAAATGGAATGGTTTGTTTAATTTTTTAATCTCATCACACAACATATCACAAGCTGCTCGTATTAGTCTGGATATATTTACAGAACTATACGATATGCACCAAACAGATTTCGAATGGATCATAAATGCTATCGGCAAAAGCCATGACGAATTCATTCAGAAAAGGCTTTTGCGCTGGTGTATACAAACCTTGTTCTTATGCTTAACCCATCCAAAGCTTACAGAAGGCTTCAAGGCAAACCAAGAGTTCATGATAGAGATCTCGAAGCTTACCCCTAACCTAAGGATAGCCTTAGTAAAGGAATTTGTCTGTATCTATCGAGATCAATGCCTCGAAATGTTGCAAGAGCTGCAGCAAACCGCAGGCGAAGTTAAGCGCGCCCAACTGGCTTGTCTCGTACTG
>CAYMKI010000186.1:0-5236 GCA_964390695.1 uncultured bacterium | reverse complement strand
CCGGCGAAGCCGATCCTGTTTATCTTGTTTAAAAACATAATAGGAACAGGATGGGTAGGATCGGCTTCGCCGGCAGGATTAACAATTCGGACTATTTCAATGTCAATGACACGAGAGCAAGACACAATTGCCGCTAAGGCTCTAAGTTGTCGGTCTGAATTAGCAATATTTTCACAAGTATGATTTAAATTTAGTTCTTAGAAATCATGGCTCAGTCAGTTTGGGCATTTTTTAGCCTTATGCATCGAATAAGAGCAGCCGCTGGATCAAATCTCTACACAGGATTTAAATATTCAATCATTAATCTCTCTCAACATCCTGCCGGCGAAGCCGATCCTGTTTATCTTGTTTAAAAACATAATAGGAACAGGATGGGTAGGATCGGCTTCGCCGGCAGGATTAACAATTCGGACTATTTCAATGTCAATGACACGAGAGCAAGACACAATTGCCGCTAAGGCTCTAAGTTGTCGGTCTGAATTAGCAATATTTTCACAAGTATGATTTAAATTTAGTTCTTAGAAACCATGGCTCAGTCAGTTTGGGCATGAGCGAAGCGAATGCCCAAACTGACTGTGCCATGACTTTTTGAGAAATTACGAACTTTCCGTTAAGGTAACGCAAGAATTTGTATTTCATGATGATTCCGTAAAACCATTTCTTTTACATTAAATTAATTTAAAACGCCAGTTTTGAACGCTGTCTACTTCTATTTTCCGCGTTCTTTTATCTTTTGAAATCTCTGCGGATCAAACTTAACATAGACGAGCTTATGCTTGGAGATTTGAACCTTGCCGGGCTGATTTTTTCCTGTCCGAGAAACGAACTTGCACTGAGTAATGCACACTTCAGCTTCACCCTTGTCTTTAGCTTTGCTGTAAGCCATCGCTAATTGGAGGGCATCTTCTATGGTCTCTTCATCAGGCTCTTGTCTTTTTGGTGTGCGGATCACCACATGCGATCCGGGATAATCATGCACATGCAGCCACCAGTCGGACCCTTTAGCATACGAGAAGGTCAACTTGTCATTACCGACAGCATTTTTGCCCACCCAAATAGGCACGCCTGAAATAGAGGTGAATTCATGATAAGGCAGCGGGGGGAGACGTTTTTTTGGAGCTTTGGGAGCGGTCTTTACTGTTCCAAGCAAACTGTTCTCCAAAGCTTTTAGCGCAGCTAAGGTATCAGCTTTTGCAAGTGCTGCTTGCAGAATTTCCAGCTGCTGCACTTCTCCCTGAAGTTTTTCGATAGCTATTCGATGATATGCTTGTCCGTTCTTGAGCTTTTTACTCAGCTTAAACCTGTCAGCAATGATTTCTTGCGGAGAGAGCCGTGGATCTAAACCCAAAGTGACTTCTTTGCCGTCTTGCTCCCAATCAGCAACGACACACTCGATCATGCCTTTTTTTAATTTAGACCAATGGGCTTGCAATAATACGCCTTCATGTTGAATCTGGGACCACTTTTGACTGCGCTCTAAGTTTTCTATAGCCTGGGACTGTAGCTTGGCGTTTTTCTTGAATTTCTGTTGCAGCTTAGCATGCAGGCTCGCGCTAAGCTGTCGAAATGCCGCAGCCTGCTCTTGTTTCTCATACTTCTGTTCGATGGCAGCCTGCGTGACCGAAGCATCGCGGGTTAAGGCTTCCTGAGCTTTTAAATTGACGGGCAACTCATAATGGGATTTTTCTATAGGATGACATGAATACATAATCTCATCTTGAGCATCCAGCAGATAGATATTCGGATGCTGGGGAAAGACTTCAAAGACAAGACAGTATAGAATACGCCCCTTGCGTAACGACAACTTCACAATCCTATCCATTCCGGCCATCTCTATTTTCTCAAGGATAGACGCACCTAAAACCACTTCCCAGAGTTTAGTTTGAGGGGTTTCCACCGCCTTATGAAATTCAGACAAGAGATGAATACGCGTGAAGGGAGCTTTCAAGCACACCAATAAGGAAAGATATTCCTCTTGTTTTTTGAATACATAAACCCATTTGTAGGAGGACACTTCCTTTATCGAAACTAACTGCGCCCCTGCAAGACGCTTCTGTAGGTCAATAACTAAATTATATATTTCATTTCGGCTTAACGACATGCTTGCCTACTCATTATCCAAAGCCTGATCAAACTCAGGATAGAAACTACCATTTCTACGTTTTTCCACCACGAATTTGAAGCCTGCGCCTCGATTTTTTCCTAGCTGGCACAGCGATTCAATGCCATCTTTGGTAAGTTCTGAATTATTATTAATCCATAATAGCTTTAAATTCTTAAAATTAGCAAACCATTCTGCAGCCCTATCGGAAAAGTTATAATTGTCCAAAGCCAGAGCGACAAGCTGATGCTTGAGCTTTAAATCAAACAAAACTTCCCTGCCCTCGAAACGCTCACCCTCTGTAAGGGCATAGCAGTTGCCAAGCGTCAGCTTGAAGAGTTGCGACAGTCTATCTAGATGAGCAAGGCTATGATCAGTAATAGCCACTTTATTCAAGCGCAGGTCTTGGATATTGTGGCGCGATTTGCCTTGAGTAATGGCATCCATGGCATCTGCATTGAACCAAGGGCAGTTGTCTATATGCAATACAGCCAGTTTTTCCAGCTGGCTTATCTCCGCCAAAGCCGCACTTTCCACCTGCGTCAACCCTGCCAAGCTAAGCTGGATGAGGTTGTTTTTCATCCACCAGGATTTGCAAAACTGGATAAAATCATCATTCTCTATGCCTGTACAACCCGACAGGCATAAAGAGGACAATTTCGGCAGATGAGAAATAATCTCCAAAGGATGTCGGTATGAAGAAGGATGGTTGCACAATTCCACAGCTTGCTCAAGCTGCAAATGAGACAGATCGCTTTTATGCCTCATCAAATTGATATAACCGTCTAATGACAACTTGGAACAGTCTGACAGAGATAAGGCTTGCAATTGGTTATATCGGGCAATTCTTTCCGCCATAGAATCCGTTATGGCAAGGCCCTGCAAAGACAGATGTAATAACTTGTGCTGCGCCTCTAAAAATTTCAAAATACCTTGTTCTGCAGCCAGCCAATCCCCTTCCAGTTTCAGCTCCTGCAATTTGCTATATCCTGACAAACTGGACAATACCGCATCGCTGATGCCTATCAGACGTCGATCGTAGCCGGCGACCACATGCATTTTCTCCATTGAAGCTCGCAAGTATGACGAGCCCAAGAACCTTTCTAGTCCAGAAGTACTCAGCTTCCACCCCCCCTTCAAAGTCAAAGCTTTTAACGTTGTACACGAAGATAAAGAACTTAAGGCTGCATCTGAGATGCATGGATGGACCACAATCAACTCTTCCAGGCTACCTTTTAGAGGCATGCTCTTCATCATTTTTTCCCAGCCTTCATGAGAAAGATGTACCGCATTCCAGCAGTCCAATCTAAGCGACTTCAAATGTGCTAACTGTGCGATCAACACCAAGCCCGTATCGGTGAAGTCTTCCAGGATGCCTGGGGTCATAGGTTGAATATGCAATGCATTTATTTGAGGACAATGCTGCAAAACTAATTGCAAAAGCTCGTCATCAACCTCTGTTAAATCCAGTTCTGTCAGCTCAGAACCTCTTTCGCTTATCAGGCTCTTCCAAGACTCTAACGACAAAGACTCTTGAACCCTGCCATTTTCTATCACCACATCCGCACTGCCTTGCCCACCCAAAAACAAGCCTCTCGGCTCTTTTGAATGGCCTATCACACCTTCGCCATGCCTGCTCAAAGCCGGATGATGACGAGATATCAGAGATGCAATTTTTTTTACTACCGGATGCTCTTCATCTACTTTGGAGAGGATTAATGAGGTCTTGATATCCATCAAGACATTGGGAGAATATGATTCTAATGCAAATTTTTCAGCAAAAGCCTCCTTGCTTAAACGCTCCAGCAATTTCTTAGCTTTTTCATCAGGTTGTGTAGGGGCATTGATGACCAATTGCGGCTGAAACTTAGAACTCGTCGATAACCCTATCCACTCGAGAAAAATCATAATAGACCTCCTAAATATATAGATGAAATAATACCTATGTTATACCTGGAACCGTAAAAAATATTCTAATATTACAAAAGGGAAATTTGATGAACGCCTTCAAAAATTCCAACAAAATATAAACTCTCAAGTGTGCTGGGATGACTTTCAATTTACGTTCAAAATAATATTAAATTTGACAAAATAGCACAGAAAATTTAAATAAATTTTTATACACATTTCCTTTCAAAAGTACCTCTGTAGGTGAGGATTGTTTGAATAAATAAAAACTCTTTAATAAGGAGGAGTGTCTATGATGAAAAAACTCATGGCTGGCTTTCTGTTGGTAGCCGCCCCTATGTTTACAGGGCTGCATGCCAATACAGCTTTATCGCAAGATCATCAATTGAGTGATCACGACTCTTCTATTTTATCCGGTGCTCAAAGAGCTGCTAGAAGTTCTCACGACGGAGGGTGTTATCAAGCGCGCGATGGCCGCGACGGCAGAGATGGCCGCAATGGACGTGACGGACAAGATGGCCGCGACGGCTGCTGCTATGGCGGAGGAGCCTTCGATGAAATCGCCTATTTCTATCTAAGACCCAGCGATTTCGCCTGTGATGATGACAGAACTATTCCCGATGGCGCTTCCATCCTGTGGGATTCGGAAGTCTTCACGATTAAATCCAGCGGCATCAACGTGCTCCAAAGCTTCACGTTTGATCCCAATGATTACCTTCCCTTTAACTTCTTGACTGTCAATGATGATATCGTCATTTCCAAGTCCGGCATCTACGCCATCACCTATACAATATATGCCAATATTGATGATATAGAATCCGAAGCGGATTCCATCACATTTGAGCTGAATCTTAACGACAGCCCAGTGCCCGGCAGCCGTTTCACCAATTCCGTTCCTTATCAATTTGATTATGATTATGAAAATCCAGGAAACAGCTCCTACTATACCGAACCTGTACAGTTAGTCGGCCAAGTGATCACCTACATTCCAGCCAACTCCTACTTGGAGCTGACCAACGTCAGCGGCTGGCCAGAATGTGAAAATCCAGTGGACGTCTATCTAGAAAATGAAAGCGGACGCAACGGCGTAGTCGCTTCCATTTCGATACAACGCATTGCCGATGATGTAGAATAAGGCTCTCTACGTCTAGTTGCCCTCGGGCAACTAGACGTCTATAGTTTATAGTTTTTTCTAGGCTGCTTGCTTCAAAATTGCTGAGATAATTG
>CAYMKI010000185.1:0-5253 GCA_964390695.1 uncultured bacterium | reverse complement strand
TAATTTTTTTCCATTTTTTTTTTTTTTTTACTGCTTCCATCAATATATTAAATATAACTTGACCAAGGTTATATTTTTTAAAATTAACTTTCTCAAGGTTAATTTTTTTCCATTTTTTTTTTTTTTTACTGCTTCCATCAATATATTAAATATAGGATCATCTCGCTGACAAAATTATGGCAAGAATCGTCAATATAGATAAAGAGAAAATTACAGATCTTTAAAGGGACTCGCCGCTTGCGTAAACTGATTGCCCTTTTTGCGCTGCGCTATCTCCGTCCGCAATGAATACAGTAAATCCTGGTCAAAATCTTTATTAGCAGCCCACTGCAAGTATTGAAGCGGAATCTCTTTTAGAAGCCTTCCCTTGTGTTTACCTAAAGGCATAATCTTCATCTTAATGGGCTTGGATAATATCTCAAAAAGCTGTTCGGTAGTCTTGTATCTCATCGCTAAATATCTAAAGACTTCACGATTAACGATAACATCGTTCATGGCTCTATGTGCCCCTTCTAAGGGGATATTAAAATGCACGCGCAATTGCTCTAGGGAATTAGTCGGACTTTCACCATATAATCTGGCCATGCGTAAAGTATCTAAAGATCGGCTCGATCTAAGCCTATGCGGTATGCCTGCCCTATCAGCAGCATTGGCCAGCATTTCGATATCGAAACCTATGCCATGACCAACGATGATGTGCTTACCTATCATTTTCAGGATATGCGGCAACACCATATCGATTGTAGGCTTGCCTTGCACCATCTCTGGGGTGATATGGTGGATCAGTATCGAGCTTTCGGGAATGGGGCACTGAGGATCTATCAAGGATTCATATTCTTCCAGCGAACCTTGCAGCGTGAACCGCGAAACGGCCACTTCGATGATCTTATCCGCCTTCGGATCTAAACCGGTGGTTTCACAGTCGATGCACACAAATGTTTCAGAGTCTATCTTGCCCATATGTCTCCTCATTATTACACTTTATCCACGCAGATTCGATGCGCAAAGACACTCGCCAGCGCGCAGCTTGCTTGATGATTGGTTTACAGTTCCCCTTCGCTCATTTCATCCTGAAGGGCATCACATAGCATGGCAATCAGATTTTTTCGGCCGATGTTTTTAGTGACGGAGTAGTGGGTATAATGTAAATTAGCCATTCCAAAAGCCTCTAAAATAGCTTTTGTGTTTTTGGCTTTTTCACTTTGGCCCACTTTATCTGTTTTGGTTAGCACCAAGATGACGGCTTTTTGATAGTGAGCCGCCCATTCTAACATCTGAAAATCATCTTCATTGGGTTGGCGGCGAATATCAAATAAACAGAGAAGGACCTTTAAACTTTGCCGGTGCTCCAAATAGCCTTTTATCATGGGCCCCCACTTTTTCTTCACAGACAACGGCACATCGGCATATCCATAGCCGGGTAAATCCACGAAACTTAACGCATCGTCCAAGGTAAAAAAATTCAGCAACTGCGTCTTGCCAGGAGTGGAGGAGGTTTTAACTAAGTTTTTCGATTGGAAGAGATCATTCAGCAAACTGGATTTGCCCACGTTAGAGCGGCCGGCCACGGCTATTTCCGGTAAGATATGGCCACGCGCATCTTTCAAAACAGGAAAATCTCTAGGTTGGGAGGCTGATGTGATAAATTTGGCATTTTTAAATGAATACAACGGCATAACTCATATTTCTTTGCTTATACTTATTTCACGGGATTGGTTACCCCTATTTGTGATGGTGATCCGTATGCAGTTAGGGGGAAGTATCGATTCTATCCTTTCGGACCATTCTAGACAGCACACCCCTGCGGCAAAGAGATACTCATCAAAGCCCATCCCCAAAAACTCATCGACATCTCTCAGTCTATAGAGATCAAAGTGATAGACGCTTACTTTACCCTGGTAAATATTGAGATAGACATAGGTAGGGCTATTCACCTCTTCGGGCGGACATTCCGCTACAGCCGCCACGACGCCCTTGATGAAGGTCGTTTTACCGGCCCCCAAATCGCCAAAAAAACACAAGATGCTGTTGGGGGGCAGCTGCTTACCTAGTTCGAATCCGCATCTCCGAGTCTCTTCTTCAGAGGCAGAAATGACCGTTTTACTCCAAGGGGTGGCAGAATCCAGGGAGGAATTACTCCATCCACATTTCGACATAGGGCACAAAGTCCTTGATTTCAGCCAAAGCCTCAACAAAGGCTGTAATTTTCTCCTCGGACAATTGTTTGCGTATAAAGGATAAAAAATGCTCTTCGATTTCAAATTTATTTTGATTTTGCACTTCCAACAAAGACAGTCGCTTGAGATAGTTTTTCTTAAAATCTTCAATTACAGCTTCTTTGCTGTTGAACAATTTGCTGCTTAACACCGAGGAAAAGACGACTTTAGTAATCGGCTCTTTAGGTTTGTTCTTTGCCAGGTAATTTTGTATGACTTCAGGATCTTCAGAGATATAAAATCTTTTCACCTTAAGGCCCCCGACCCGCTCGGTATTTTCAGGGCACTTTGCCACCCAATCGTAAATCGCGTCTTGTGGGTTGGGATGGGTATTATTTCCAAAAACCTTGCCCGAGAAAGGACAAATGTAGAGCTTTGTGGTTTGTTCGTTGACAGCTTGATTGCTGAACGAAATCTTTATTTCAGCTTGATGCCATAGTTTACCTTCTTTTTCCAAGGCTTTTACAGCTTCTTCTGCACTTTGATATATTTTTTTCTCTTTAGGAAACAAGACCGGTTGAAGGTTAAATTTGTTTTCGATAAAAAAGAGATAGGTATTCACTAGCTCGGCAGGAGTGTTTGCCTCTAGAAAATGCTTTAATGCTTTTTGATCATCTTCATTGATGATGACTTTTGACATGGGAACCTCAAGAAAGATATGGACGCACAACCCTGACACAGATATGGCAATAAAATCAAAGTGCGCGAAATAAATAAATATAAATAATTAATTCTGGATATAGCATACAAATTATGGTATTTACTAATCAAGAGAATTTTATAGCAAAAAACACTATGCTCACGATCAAAGAAATTTCCGTCTCGGGATATGACAAAGTCATCGAGGCTATTAATCCCAAAGCCAACTTGCATTGCTTCATAGCCCTGCACAATTGCCAGCTCGGTCCCGCCCTAGGAGGAACGCGCATTTACCCCTACGCTACCCCTAAAGAAGCCTTGACAGATGTACTGCGCCTATCCAAAGCCATGACCTATAAATCCGCCATCGTCGAAAATGGGCTCGGCGGAGGCAAAAGCGTCATCATTGCCAATCCCAAACAAGATAAATCCGAATCCCTCTTGATGGCCTTTGCTGAAGTTCTCAATACGCTCAAAGGACAATACATAGCTGCTGAAGATGTAGGCACCACCACCGAAGATATGACAATTTTAAAAAAATACAGCCCCTATGTCTGCGCCCTGCCCACCGAAAAAAGCAGCGGCGACCCCAGCCGCTTTACCGCCTGGGGAGTTTTTCAAGGTATTAAAGCCGTTGCCCAAAAGATCTGGCACACCACCTTCTTACGTAAAAAGGTGATCGCCATCCAGGGACTCGGAAGTGTGGGCAGCAAGCTCTGCAATATCCTCTTTTGGGAGGGCGCAGAACTGATTCTTTGCGATACCGATACAAAAAAACTGCATGATACCTGCCTGCTCTATGGAGCCAAGGCTTGCGAACTAAAAGACTTTTTTTCGCTGCAATGCGATATACTGTCACCTTGCGCCCTAGGCGGAATCCTCAACGATGATAATATCCCTAAGCTAAAATGCCACGCCGTTGCCGGCGGCGCCAATAACCAGCTAGCCCTCCCTGAACATGGCTGGAAATTATCTAAACGTGGCATCTTATATGCTCCAGACTATATCATCAACTCCGGAGGCATTTCGAATGCCGCGGCTGAATTTGATCCCGAAGGGTATAATCCCACCAAGGTCCGAGATAAAGTTAATCACATCTACGACTTATTGCTTGAAGTCTTTAATCGCTCAGATAGAGAAAGAAAACCCCCGCATCAGGTAGCCGATGAAATTGCCGAATTCAACATCCTGCATCAAATCGGCAGACGCACCCTCCCCATTATTTTCAAAACTTAAGACTTATCTTCAACTTCACTATTGATTTTTATATTTTTTTTGATTATAAATACACACCTCTCACAATCATTAATTAACATTTTTACAGAAAATAATTACACTTATGTTTATAACCCAACAAATATTATCTAATCCAGAATATTACAACAAAAAATTATATCAAATTAAATTAGAAAATTACCTAAAACTCTCGGACCGCATTTTTTCTTTCCCTAATGGCCTTCATCAAATCTATGAGTCCAACGTATTCCAAGAAGTGCACTTCGTGGATGGCAAAAAAAATGGCTCGGGCACATTAAAGACTCAAGATGGAAGAATATACCATTTGAATTTTATTGATAACATTCCTCAAGGACCTGCCACACGCGTGGATGCCCTAGGAAACATCTTAAAATACACTCTAAAAGATGGTCGTCCCCTAGGTGCTGCCATTGAAAATATCAAAAACAGACACATAGAATTTAGTTTTGGCTATAACGGTTTAAGACACGGGACTGCCCAAGAACATAATCCCTACGGAACCATAGAATTCGAGTATGTCAATGGCGTGAGGTCCTATCCTGCTAAAATAACAGGTCACGATAAAAAAATTTACTACTTACATTACAGCCGCGGTAAACCCAATGGCCATGCGAAGATTTTTCTCCCCAATGACAAGATCATTTATTGTAACTACGCTAACGGTTATCCTCAAGGAGAAGCCCGTATGGTTCTGCCCAATAAAAATGAAATCCTCTTTCATTATGCTAAAAACGTTCCTCACGGTGATGCTCTGGAGATAACTCCTTTAGGCCATTCTGAATTTACTGTAGATCAAGGTAAAATAGTCTATCCAGTGAAATTTTATAACAATGCCTCAATGCTAATAGATATAGCCCATAATGCTCAGGAATTATGCGCTTTTCGCCCTAAATATCGTTCGGAAATCGAGGAGCATGTCTTAACAGAATCGTTATTTGTGGATCATGAGGTGGAGCCAGATCAGGTGGAGCCAGATATGGTAAGCACCTCTTTTGAGGGCACTTACGGACTGCAAAATGATAGTAACCAAAATTCCAGCAATAAACACCCCGATTTTCTCGAATGCCGGGAATGGATCGATAAGCTTTAAAACCCAACATACTCTAATTGCGCGCTTATTGTAACGCGATTGGAGTAGTCA
>CAYMKI010000184.1:0-5304 GCA_964390695.1 uncultured bacterium | reverse complement strand
GGCAACTGGAGGAGTAAGGAAGCTTTGCTTACCTACGCTGGCAAACACGTCAGAAATCCAAAAGTACTTCCCTATTTTCAACGTTATCTCACCGCTGTGTTGCAAGGAAATTTTTCTCAAATCCGCTATACAGTGGAAAATAACCCCCACCTCGACCAGATTAAGAAAAGTCATCCTAAGATCTTCGAAGCGTGGCAGAAGCCTGTGTCTTTGATAGCAACCGAGATAACTTCCAAGGGTGGCGTTAAAGAAATTCCTGTGGAAACAAGAGTTGTCGAAAACTTAAAGCAGGCGGTAGTCAACCGCCACCTGGGCCTTGAACAGCAAGAGTCGTTATTCCCCATTGTATCGGCTTGTATAGATAATTGGAATGCCCTAGACACTTCTTTAGAGTTGATAGAACAGCAACTGACACCTCTTTCCAATCGCCGCTTGAAGGCAGACGAAATGTCGCAAAAGCAACGGCTGCAGCTGCAAAAATACCTCCTAGAGCTTATAGTTGACCCTAGAGATCTTGAGAAAAAGCTGAATGATTTAAATGGTATCAAGATCAAAGATTTAGAACAGGCCTTAGATCCTTTCTATCAAGACCTAAAAGATGCGATGCAGATGCTGCGTTCTTCCAAAAAATCCCCACCTGCAGAAAATGCCGTGATGGATAGCGATGATCCCAATAATTTTTTGTTGATGGGTACAGAGGTTTTGAGTAGCTGTCAAAACGTCAACGGCAGCGCTAGCCTAAATGTTGGGGTGCTCGGTTATGCTTTGGATGGTAAGCACCGCTTAGCTTTAGTGTGTGATCCTTCAGGTAAAATTTTGGCCCGCTCTGTGTTGAGGCTCTTGATAGACTCCAATGGTCAGCCGGTGCTATTTCAGGAGAAGGTCTATGTCGCCGACGCCAGCCCGGAATATCCCTCATTACTGAGAAAGATTGCTTTAAAAAAAGCTAAGCACTTAGGGGTTCCCTTGCTGGTCAGCCCCTCGGATTTTGAAAAGGAACAAGCCCAACCTTATGCCCATGCTATAGAAGCCAAAGGCAAGCCAGTGCCTTTCGAGTATGTGGATGCGCTGAATGGATTGCAAAGCGGCGCTTACAGGCTTGGTAAGTGCCTGCAAATCATGAGTATAACTCCATCGGGTTCTTAAATAGCGCTAGAGACAATAATAGGATGGCATGATTTACAGAACTGTGTGCGTTTTTATTTGTAAGCAAATGGTGAACCACAGAGCACAGTGAGGGCACAGAGGAAAATAAATAGTTTTTTTTGAAGAGTGGTGAATAGTTGCTGCTGGTCTATCCTGTTTTATATCCTGCCTATCTAGCTTGTCCTGTCGTATTTATTTCTATTATCATTATTTGTATATTATTAGAATTAACAGTTACAAAAAAATATGTTTTGTATATGCTGTAGAGTTAAAAATATATAATTGGTTTTGTTGTGAATATTGATCAAAAGTGTAGTGAAATAAATAATTTAATTGAACTAATAATCGGCCCCTATAAAGAAAAAATTCAACCAGAAGAAAAGAACTGGATCAAACAAGCCATAAGCGATATCAAAAATCTCGATAAAAGCATTAAAATAGAAGATCTAATAACGCGCCAAGTGGATGGTTTGCATTCATTCACTTCCGATCAAATTATACACCTGGTCAATATGCTGCAATTAGGGATCAAGCAAGATACATTTGATAGACAGGTTGAAAGCCACTTGTGTCAAAAAATTGCAACCCTAGTTTTACAGAATAAAATACCGATAGATCGCTTTTTTATGGAATCTGTAGACAAGAATTTTGCTATGGAAGTGGTCGCTCAACAAATCAATCAAGGTGATCTCTTTCCATTAAGTGCAGCAATGTCCTTGATCAAATGCGGAATAGACAAAAATAGCGCAGAGGTGCAACGAATGCTCATCGAGATCGCTAAGTTGTGGGCTCTGCAAGATGGCATGAAAACCTCATTGATGATTAAATACTTTGAAATTGATACCACCAGGCCAGAAGGTCAGCAGGCGCTGATTGAGATTGCTAAGCTAGCGGCTAAGCAAAATGCCTGGGCAACATTTGATAATCTAAAAAACTATGGCATCGATGCTAACAAGCCGCAGGGTCAGCAGGCAATTATTGAAATTGCCAATCTGGCGGCTCAGCAAGATGGTTGCGGTTCCTCTAAATATATACACAACTATGGAATTGATGCCACCAAGCCGGAAGGCCAGCAGGCCTTGATTGAGATTGCCAAGTTGACGGCTCAGCAAGATGGCTGGGGAACCTCAAAACATATTCACAACTATGGCATCGACACCTCTAAGCCTGAAGGACAGCAAGCGCTGATTGAGATTGCCAAATTAGTGGCTCGACAAGATCGCTCGAGCATCATCCAAGAGATACATAAATTTGGTATTGATTTTTCCAAATCCGAGGGACAAGAGGCTCTACTAGAGATTGTGAAGTTAGAGGCTCGTAAATGGGGCTGGGATTACATAAACAGAAATATCAAAAAAATGGGTATAGATGATTCCAAGCCAGAGGGGCAATATGTGCTGATTGAAATTGCTTTATTATCAGCTCAAAAAGAAGCTTGGGGAACCTATCTTTACTTAACAAAATATAGTATCGATGTCTCTAAGCCCGCAGGGCAACAGGCCTTGATGCAGATCGCCAAGCTAGTAGCTCAGCAGAGAACCTGGGAAATTTTCCAAGATAAAAAATTTTTTGGAATAGATTCCTCGAGCTTTGAGGGACAACAGGTGTTGATCGAGATTGCAAAGGTAGAGGCTCATCAAGATCCCTTGAAAACCTTCGAAAATATAACAAACTACGGCATCGATGCCTCCAAACCTGAGGGGCAAAATGTATTGATCGAGATTGCCAAGTTAGCAGCTCAGAAAGATGGAAAAATAACCTCCCAACAAATAAAAAACTACGGTATAGATGCTTCCACCCACGAAGGACAGGAGGCATTGATCGAGATCGCTAAGTTGGCAGCTCAGCAAAATGCTTGGGGAATATCCGAATACATAAAAGACTATGGTATTGATGCCACCGAGCCAAGGGGTCTTCAGGCGTTGATCGAGATCGCTAAACTAGTGGCACAGCGTAGTGGTTGGAAAATCTCCGAATACATAAAGGACTATGGCATTGATGCCACTAAACCTGAAGGACAACAGACATTGATCGAGATCGCTAAGCTAGCTGCTCAGCAAAGTGGCTGGCTAACATCTGAATACATAGAGAACTATGGTATTGAAGCTTCCATGCCAGAAGGACAGCGGGGGTTGATCGAGATCGCTAAATTGGCAGCTCAGCAAGATGGCAAGAATACCTCTCTAAACATAAAGAACTATGGTATTGACGCTTCCACGCCTGAAGGACAGCAGGCGTTGATCGAGATCGCTAAATTGGCAGCTCAGCAGGATGGCAAGAATACCTCTCTATACATAAAGAACTATGGTATTGACGCTTCCACGCCTGAAGGACAGCAGGCGTTGATCGAGATCGCTAAATTGGCAGCTCAGCAAGGCGATATGGACATCTCGGAGTATATAAAGAACTATGGTATTGACGCTTCCACGCCTGAAGGACAGCAGGCGTTGATTGAGATTGCTAAGCTTGCTGCCCAGCTAAACGGTTGGAAACTATCCAAGTATATACTCAACTATGGTATCGATCTTATGCCTGAGGGTCAAAAAACGCTAATAGAGATCGCTAAGTTGGCGGCTCAGAATGATGGTTGGGGAGTATCCGAATTTATACAAGACTACGGTATCGACGCTTCCACGCCTGAAGGACAGCAGACATTGATTGAGATTGCTAAGCTGGCTGCTAAGCAAAATGGCGAAGAAATTTCCAAGTTTATAAAAAACTACGGGATTGATGCCTCTAAGCATGAAGGACAGCAGGCATTGATCGAAATTGCTAAACTGGCGGCTCAGCAAAGTGGTTGTGGAACGTCAGAATTTATAAAAAACTACGGGATTGATGCCTCTAAACCAGAAGGGCAACAGGCATTGATCCAAATTGCTAAACTAGCGGCTCAGCAAAGTGGTAGTGGAACGTCAGAATTCATAAAAAACTACGAGATTGATGCCTCTAAACCAGAAGGACAGCAGGTCTTGATCGAGATTGTCAAACTAGCGGCCCAACAAAACGCTCAGGGAACATTGAATCATATTCAGAATTATTCACTAGACGCTGAATCTGTGGAAGGTAAAAAACGTTATGTGGAACTGACTCAATTTTTGTTTGCTTGCCTTGTTAAGCAATTCCCTGAATTCAAATATAGCGATTTCGAACAGAAATTTGAAGCTTATTCCAAAACCTGCAATGGAAATGGCATTGAGTCATATCTTATTGACACAAATCTGTTTGAGGCTCCGCTTATGAAAATCAAAGCCGGAGATTTCCCCGGTGCATTGAACGAAAGCCTTGGCATAGCTACCGCTTTATTTGAGATGAGCACCGATCAGCTGCAATGGGTGCAAGATAGGATGTCTTCTATAAAGAATAAAGTTGAAAAGGATGAAGCTTTAAAAGACAAAGCTGAAATGGATAAAAAAGTTACAGCTGAACAAACGGAATTTTTAGAGCAATGGATGAGCCTATGTACACTTTGTGCAAGTCGAATAGATCTAAAGCAGCTGTTCAAGGAAAATGGCTCGCTCTTTAAGAGGTTATTTGAGATGTCCCCGGCATTAAGGACTCGGATGATGCAAGAGGTGATAGCCTCTTCTTTAGATGCAAAGAGTTTATTTGTAGAGAGATTGAAAGCTGAACTTTTAAAAGAATCTTTAATGGTGAAAAAAATAGCCGTATTGCCGCGAGATCTGCGAGTGGCTGTCTTGGAGGCTTTTCTCCGAGGTTGTCACAACGGTCAAGCCGATAGGGTAAAGTATCTGCGAGAATTAGCTTCCGATACAGTCCATGCTCTACTGGCCTGCTTCATTCTGGCAGAATTTCCGATGCAGGGCTCAGTTGTCGATTTAGTGCTGGATGCTATAGTGAAAGATCGAAGCTTCCGCGATGCTAAATATCAACAACCTCTTTTAGCTGCTTTGATAGCCATCAAACAATCTTCCTTGCAGGATGATAAAAAAAATATGCTGCTTAAAGAAATGTTTAACCTAAAAGATGCAGAAGCACGTATCCAAAGCTTAAAGCTGATCACCGATATCTTGAATTTCCAGGGCGAATCATACCTTGGCGAGGGTGTCGATCTTGCTTCTTTTAAATCTACGCTAGAAAGACTGTTTATCGATAAATGCAAAGTCAAAGTGGATAATTTTGGAGCCTTGTATCAAAATT
>CAYMKI010000183.1:0-5340 GCA_964390695.1 uncultured bacterium | reverse complement strand
TTGTTATATTCCTCTGTGTGCTCTGTGGGCTCTGTGGTTTTTAATTTATTATTTTGTGAGGGGTTGTGAATAGTATCTGAGATCCTTTTATTAATAGGTTCTCTTATAATGAACCTCTTGCATAATTAATCTGGTTGCCCCTGACCTTAGATTTTTTACAGGGAAAGAAATTCCGTCATGTGCTTTTGTCCCAATTCTTCGATAAGATTCTTATAGGAAGGAGAATCCAAAGTGTGGTCGACGAGTGGAATACCTAAAAATGTATCGACATACACAATATGTTCGCAAGGATCTACCAATCCTCGAATAAAATTGACAACGTCCAACAGCGACACACCATCCCGGCGGCTGGCATAATTGACTACGCTGCGAAATCCTTCATCCGGAATCAGCGTGGCAGAACCAAACGTGACGACGCGGATCATGCGTTGCTCTTCCACAGTTAGCAGTTGCTTGGCTAGATAAGTTTCCGATCCGCCAATACTATGGGCATAGTGAATGATCGTTCCCCCTCCATCGACGCCTCCCATTTCCTGAATTAAGCGCCTCCAGGTTTGGGCCAATATTTCTGAAACCTCAGAAACTACACCGGCTTTGCATAATACGCAGCGGACAATATCGCGCGTCCACCCTTCGCAGGCGCGAAATACATAATGGATATTATTATGAACATGCGCACAGGAAAATAATTCCAATGTGCTGGAATGGCTCTCCGGACAATTCAAGATGCCATTGATTAAAGAGATCCTCAGTTTAGGATGATGCTCTCCACTGCCATATGTGCCGGTTTGTAAAGCATGCTGCTGATACCCTGAAATGTTGAAGACGACATCCCCTAACGACATTTTTAAAAAATCATTGAGGGTCGCTTCTAAAAAATCCACGCAAGCTTCACTGTCGCAAAAATCTACGGGCATTATCCGAGCAATAATATAATCCAGGTCTAGCACAGGTTCATGCATGGTGGAAGAACATCTATTTTCTACTTCGTTAGACTCGATCCATGGATACGCTTGAAGTCTCGCAATGCCGGGGCAGCCAAAGCCCATACAAAGGATGGCTAAGAAGAAAAAAAATAATTTTGACAAGACGAAATGATTGAGTTTCAACATGCTTACCCCTTAAAAATTACATATTTAAGCAGAAGCTGAGACGGCGGCACACAAAGGTGACAATACTCTTTTATTGAATCTCTAGCCCCGATATATACACTTCCTAAGAATATGCATCAGGCATTAGGCCTGGTACGTTTTAACCCAGGGTAGCGCCCTGGGAGTAATAAGAACAAAGATTGCAGCCTGTAAGGCTGCAACCTGAAATGTATGATGTCGCAGCCTTACAGGCTGCAAAATCTTGTTCATGCATTACCCAGGGCGATGCCCTGGGCTAATACGTTCCAGGCCTGCGGCCTGATGCATACTTCCCCCCTTAAAAAGATGAAAGATAACTATAGGAGATATTATCTTTTTTTAAGGTTATAATCCATTTTATCCTAACCCATTTGCTTAAGGTCAATCAAGCAGAATAATCTGGTATACATTGACCATTTTGTGTTATAATAAAGGTTACTGCTGAAAGGGACAACTAGAAAACTTAAGTCTCCATCAACGATATTATTTTTTTTTAAGGGACCACAACGCTGGGCGGAAAGCTCCATTCTGATGAATACGGACTTGAACCCTAGGAAGCGGACCCACCTATCTAAACAAAGTTGATAGGACAATTTCTCCCCCTTTCGGCGGTTTTTTTTCTTTTTCACAAGTTTAGCTACAAAGGCGTTTTCTGTATTCCATGTAGAACGAGACCGAGGGTTTCTTAATACCGCTCAACTTTTGGCGGTTCCAGTCCATTATAATTCACACATTTAAACAACAGCGCAGCTTTGACGGGATGACCTTGATTAAAAAACAAGGGATATTCGCCTTGAAAAGATACCTGCGAGAAATAGGTCTGTAAAAGGGTTATATACTCCTCTTTCAACACCGGAAACAGACGCTCCATATGCGGAGAATTCTCTATCACCACAAAATACCCCGTTTTGCCCTGTTGTTCTTCCGCCATACTTGGCCAAAATGAGAATTGGTTCAGCCTAGATTGCTGCAAGTTGAGAAAATAAGCCTGCTGCTGCTGCGGACCATAAAAGCTGAGGATGCTGCAGGTTTGGTACTTATCGGCAAAAAGAAATTGTGATTCGCTATCATAGCCCGCTTGTGTCAAAGCCTCGCTTACATTATTCCAACCCACATTATGGCGGAATGGATTCATCTTGTAGGGAAGGTACAAAGCAAAACCCGCAGGACGCGACTGTATCCAAGGAATGCTGAAAGCCACACCCGTCAAGATCAAAGCCACGACCAGTCCAGCTTGATGCCAACGCGCCATCTTAGATTTGATTTCAAAGCTATAACCACACAAAAATACTACCGCGGCCGGATAGACGAAATCACACCAGTTACCCTGGATTTTTTTGAACAGCGCCATCCCTGCATATCCCAGCAAAATTCCCAAGCTGGAATAGCCACAGAAGAGCAGCCCTTTGGAATAAAGATTTCTGCGCCTAAAGAGATCAATACCGGCCAAGACCAGCAAGACAAAAAGCAACGGCGAGATCAAAGCCGCCTGCTCCCCTAGAAAAGCGCCCGCATTGCCCTGCGCTACTTCAGCGGAAGAGGTGCCTCCAATATTTCCGGCTACATGCTTGAACGTCACCCATGCATGATCTCTGTTCCAAATGAGACTGGGCAGCAAACCTAGTAAGGAGATAGCTATGCCAGCCCACAGGGATATTTTTCGAAATTGAGGTTCGAACCATGCCCCGATGACCACGAGTGCCCATAACAAATAAATGGGCCATTTGAATAAGGCCCCGCCCAAGATGCAAAATCCTAAAAGAAGGTAATGGGGCGGTTGTTGTTTGGACAAGGACGAAACGATGACGATGCAGCCTAACGTCCAAAATAGGACCAAACCTCCATCCGTAATGCTTAAAAAAGATGCCATGATGCCTACGGGTATCAAAGCAAAAGTGACGCCCGACCAAAAAGCCGTGCGAGGCTGTAACTGGCATGCGAGAGCTAAGAAAAATACCGCCAGAGAAAGGGCGCTGCCCATAACCACTGCACCGAAACGTACACCGAGCTCTGTAGGACCTAGAAAATAGGACGTCAAGGCAATCTGCCAGGCTATGCCGGGAGGCTTGCTATAATACCCCCAATCTAGATGACGGCTCCACGTCCAGTACTGCGCTTCATCGGGTCCTAAACCGAGGTAGTTTGAAGAGATCAAGCCTATCAGTAAAGCCGCTTTGAGCAGCACTAATAAGCACAACAAGAAAAAATATCGTTTCATAAGGTGTATTATAAGCTATTATTCTCGATCGGGAAAGCTAAAAATGTCCCGCAAAGCTTGCAGACCGACATCTCGGCCTACCGCTGCGATAGAATCATGCAGAGGGATTTTCTTCGGGCATACCTTGCCGCAGTTTTGCGCATTTCCGCAATGGCTGATGCCGCCCTTGTCCATCATGGCGTGCAAACGCTGGCTGCGCTGCATTTTACCGGTAGGATGCGAGTTAAATAGACGCACCTGAGAAATAATTTGAGCGCCGACAAATTCGGATCGGTCATTGACTTGAGGGCAAGCCTCTACGCAGCATCCACAAGTCATGCAGGTGGAGAGCGAATAGCGTATATCTTGCACCTCCTGGCTCATTTTAGGTCCAGGACCCCGGTTGAAATAACCATCGACTTCAATCCAGGCATGCACTTTCTTGAGATTGTCAAACATTCTACCGCGATCGACAATCAAATCGCGCACCAGGGGGAATTTGCTGAAGGGGGCTAGTGTGACAGTATCACTTCCAGTTTCTTTGAGCAAATTGGCGATCAAAGCCGTACAAGCCTGTCTGGGGGTGCCGTTGATGAGCATGGAGCACGAACCACACACCTCTTCCAAACACCCCTGTTCCCAGGTGACAGGTTCCACCTTGAGGTTTTGGCGGTTGACGGGATTTTTCTGGATTTCCATCAAGGCCGAGATGACGTTATCGGTGGGGTCATACGGCAGTTCAAATTCTTCCCAGTATTGCTTGCCCGGATGGCCTCGGAATATTTTCAAAATGTACGACTTTTTAGCATTCATAGGTGCACCTACTTAAATCGGCAAAGCAATATTTGCCGGAATATTTTCCAAAGTGGGTTTAATTTTCTTAGCATGCGTGTAATCTCTTAAGACAGGGGTCAGATAACGCGTATCTACAGGAGCATAAGAGATGACAGGTTCGTCCTGCTGCGGATCATACGTAGCTTTTGTCGTTTTCAGCCATTGAGTATCATCTCTTTCTGGAAATTCAGGCTTGTAATGAGCCCCACGAAATTCATTGCGCAGCAACGCTCCCTTGGTGATGATGAGGGCCAGTTCGAGCATCGAGGAAAATTGATGTGCAAAGGCATAGGTTTGATTGGCAAATTGGCTGTGATCGTCCAGGCTTATGTTTTGATAGCGCTCTTTGATCTCCTTAATTTTATTGAGAGTGGACGCTAAGTCTTGATTGTTTCTCTTCACGGTCACATTCTTCACCATCCATTCTGCTAGCTCGTCGTGCAAGCGGTGCACATTTTCATGCCCTCTTCGACCCATAAGATCCTGCTTGATGACATTCTCTTGCTGTATAGCAGCTTCATAGATTCCTGCAGAAGCATCTACATAGCTACTGGAAAGAGATTGCAGATACCTAGGAACTTCCGTGCCGACCACTAAGCCTCCGAAAATGCAAGAAAGCAGAGAATTGGCTCCCAGGCGATTGGCTCCATGATATTGAAAGTCCGATTCCCCTACATTGAAACAACCGCGCAGATTTGTCATGTGGCGAAAACGGCTCCAGCGGTCCGGATCATCGGCCGCCGGCCAATCCACCCAAGCCCCTCCCATGGTATAATGTACCGCGGGGAAAATCTTCATGGGGACTTTGGCTGGATCATGCCCGGTAAATTTAGCATAGATATCCAGTATCGATTCTAGCTTATGCAGCTTTTCCTTGGGAAGGTGCGAGACATCCAAAAAAACTTCCATGCGGCCTTCTACTCCCAAGCCTAGTTCGCATACACGTAATATTTCCCGCGCTCCAATGTCCCTGGGAACTAGATTTCCAAATGCCGGATACATCTCTTCCAAGAAATACCACGGCTGACCCGTGACCCCGCAGGGAATGGTTTTTCCATCGGGAGCCAGAATAGACTTCGAAGAGTCTCCATACACCCAAATACGCCCGCCTTCGCCGCGCGCCGACTCCGACATGAGGCGCATTTTGTCTTTTCCTGGAATGGCTGTGGGATGTATCTG
>CAYMKI010000182.1:0-5422 GCA_964390695.1 uncultured bacterium | reverse complement strand
ATCGTCAACTATGCTCTCATCAAAGCTGATAAGCTGAACACAATGCTGAAAAGCTATGGGGTGAAGACTTGCCAACTCAAAGCGGTTGTTCACGATTTGTATATACATATGGGGCTGTGGTATTATGCGACGAGCAACGAAGAACCCGAGATCTCGTCGAAGCATGCCAATACCTTCTACTTTTCTCCTCAGCAATTTAACGCTAGTAATCTATTTTCCCTGATGGGTCCTTTGGCTTTTAATCCTTTAGAAGCTGATGTGAAGAAGCATCTGATCCAAACACTGATCGGTGCATTTGTTTTAGCATATCCTAAACCGCAAATATCCTTTGATGAATTTATCAAACTCGAAGGTGTTCCTCAGTTGGTAGAAGATCTTGTACTTGCCTCGCAAGCACTAAAAGAGGTTATTTATCATAAGAATTTTCATGAACTCTGTGAAAACAAGCCTGGGAATTATATGAACAAGGAGGATCTCGCGGTTGTAAAACTTAAATCGTTGCAATCACACGCCGAGAAATTTAAATTAGAGCTGCACAGTTTTGAAGTTTTTAACCAGCGTTTAATAGGCTCATCACCCTATAAACCCTATGAGGTGAATACAAATCCTGATCAGAGTCAAACGGACAATGAACAGATGAATTTCCCAATGCGAGCAACGCATTTTTACTGGTTTAATCAGCCGGTTTACCATAAAATTCTGGAAGAAATAACAAAAGACAACAGCGACAAGCAGATACTGGCCAATTTATTTGTTGAAGAATATTCGCATTTGCTTAGGTTTCTGGTTGATAATACAGCAGACATGTATAGAGCTAAAAAGGGCTTGCTGTCTTATAAGTCTTGGTCGCAAAAAACATTAGGTCTTACGCCGCCTGATGATGCCAATAGCTATAAGTTTAGATCTCAATTAGCGTATCTGAATTCCCTTATGACTTATTTTGCATTTTCTTTCGCGCAATTGTTTATGAAATTCAGCAACAGTCAATCGGTTTATTTTGGAATAGAATCTGACAGAATAGTGTTGACACAGCGACTTGTGGACTTCCATCAGAGGTCTCAGACATCTTCAAATCTGCCTGTCACCCATCAGCTAGTAAAAAAATTCTACGTCTTATTGCAAGAATATTTCTCAAAGAGAAATCTTGGCGAGATCGGCCAGATATGTCTAAATGTTAACGCGGAGCAGTTAGACTGGTTCGACCTCATCAAAAATTTCGTGATTATAGAATTTGAATGCGATGCATTCAGAGAATTTACCCAAAAATTGATGGGTTGCAACTTAGAAATACAGAAATACCTAACTACCGCTTCAGTGCCGCAAAAAGCTTTGGTAGAAAAAGAGTACGATCTGGTCAAGAGCCACTTCTTGATACCCGTATTTATCCTCAATTCCATTTCAAAACTGGAAAAACAGGTCCATGAAATATACGTGGATAAGAGTGAGGGAAAGGAAGTAGGTCAAAACGAGTCCGGGCAGTTTTTTCTGGATGAAATCAACCACTTATTTATCGATGAACAGTGTTTTCACCCTCCTGAAGTCGCGGCTAAATCTGAGGAAACGGAGTGTCCGGAGCTAGCTCCTCAGGTGCCTGAGCCGGCCAATTCTCAACACGAAACCGAAAAAAATATCGTCATCACAGTAGAGATTCCGAAGCAGGTTTTTAAGGTAGAGGATAGTCTTGTTTCGCAAGACACATCGCGCACTGAGCAAACGGACGGACAAGAGCTCATGCTGCCAGCAATTTCAAATCCGGAAGATGTCCCGCAGGTGCAGACTTCCAAACCTCGGGTATCGATGGCAAATGCGTCGTCTAGCTCCCAGACTTTACCACCGGTGCAAGTTGTTGCCTCGGAGGGCCCCGTAATATCTTTCTCCAGGGGCATTAAAGTGAGAAAATTAATCAAAAATCTGCAAGATTTGGGGTTTGACTTAAATCATAAAACCGGCAGTCATGCCATTTTTAAACTCAACAAACAGCAAGTCGTGGTGCCCACTTCCACAGCAACCTTACCTAGAGGTACATTGCAAAACATCGAAGAGAGAGTGAATCAAATCGTCAGCACCAAGAAGTCTTAATACTTCATGTATGTAACTCATGTTATGCGGCTGCGTAACATGAGTTATGTACAAAGCGAATCGAATTTTATATGCCCAAATTTTCAGGTTGTTTGGGCATATTTCGGCTGAGGATATATAGCTCGCTCAGCCCAAACCCAACAAATGACAGCAACACGCTGGCAAGTTCTTTAGGGATGGGGATCTCGATGATTTTAAATAAGCAAAATCCCGTGGCGCCGAATACGATTCCCATGAAAGCGGATAAGCCGTTGCCTTTGCGCTTTAACAAGGCCATCAACAAAGGTGCAAACAGGCAGCTGACAGATAAATCATAGCTTTGAATCAAGACATCGACAATATTGCTAAAAGAGAAAGAAAAAGCAATGCCACTTATGGCAATCCCTGCGGATAGTATTTGCGAAAATATCACCTGGTCCTTTTTGAATATGCGCATCTCAAAATCCTGGGATAAATTGGAACCGACAGCATTGATCAGCGAATCTGCAGTGGATATAATCGCCGCTAAGATAGCGCATGCAACCAGAGCAGACAAAATGGGAGTGGTGGTGGTTTGGATTACGGTCATTAAGACACTGGCACCCGCTGGGACGGCTAAATTTGAGGTCTTTGCCCATATTCCTATAAATACAGGGATAGCTGCAATGGTCAAAATCCAAAAAGCAGCCGCTAAGGTGGCTTTAGATACGGTTTTAGGACTGTCTGCAGCAAAGCATCGTTGCCCCATGTCTTGTTCAATAATCATGAATAAGAGCGGCATGAGTAGCCACCCGAACAGTTTGGAATTGCTAACTTCAAAACTGTCGGAACTAGAGACCTCGTTCAGAAGCTGTAATGCAGAAAAATCTTCGCCATAAAGGCAGATATAGGCGAATGTGACAAAAAATACCAATATGAAAAAAGAGGCTTGAATCAAGTCGGTGGCTACCACGGCTTTGAGCCCCCCCATTGAGGTATAGAAAATCACGATACCCCAGAAAAGAAAAAAACAGAATTTGCTTTCCAATCCTAAACTGACCATGAATTTATTGGAGGCAATGACTTGTGCCACAAAGATCATAAAAAGGGACAGTATCGATAAGCAGGAGGCGGCTTTTCTTAGAGCTTTGGAACGGTAGACAACTTCAAACAATTCTGCAATGGTAGACACCTGAAACTGAGCTAGCTTGCGTCCTAAACCCAGTCCCAAAAAGATCAATCCTAAGCAAGCGCCTAAAGGATATAACAATACAGGCCACCCATACTGGTAGGCTTCTTCCGCTGAACCTAAAACTAATCCTCCTCCTACCTGTGTGGCGACGAATGTCATCATCAGAGGGAAAAATTTAACTCCTTTGCCGGCTAAAAAATAATCATTGTGCGATTCCATGTTCTTTGCAGACTGTTTTCCGACTACAAAGCATATGGCTTGGAGAGTGAATAAAAATATTATAAAAGCTGTAATACTCATTTTTATCTCTTTATAAATCTCAGGGGTTAAATTCTTTCTAGTGCCCGTTGGCGGAATGAATCATTTTAATGGGTGTTTTATTTGTTTTTAATTATTTATTATAACATAACTTTTCATTTATAATCAAGGCGTTTCACTTGATTTAGGCAAAGGCTGTAAGGATTCCAGGCAAGGCGAGATATTTAAGGCAGCGGTAAATTCTCGGTATTTCAGGATTAGAGCCGCCTTGTCTGTTTCATGCGGGTTTTTGATAGCCCGAATCATCAGGTTTTTGGCGGTATGTTCCAGATCGATAAATTCTAGAATTTGGGTGTGATAGCCATGAATTTCCAAAAGCTGTCCGCGGGCAGCATCTGTCACCAGCGAGGAAAATCTCTCTTTGAGGATGCCGTGTTTGAGCAAAGGCTGTAAGCTTGCGTTTTGAATTTGAGGTAATAATTCATGCTGGCAGCATGGCACGCAGAGAATGGCATCGGCTTTCCAGCGGATCGCTTTATCCAAAGCAGCGTCGGTGGCGGTGTCGCAAGCATGCAACGAGATGACCATGTCCACAGAGTCTTCAGAATGATGGTCTCGAATATCTCCATGTCGGAATTCTAAGCGATGGTAGCCTAGCTGCTTGGCTAGGGCCTGGCAATGCTCAATAACCTCTTTTTTTAAATCCAAACCTAGCAGGTTGACTTGAAGATTTTGTTGATGGGTGAGATGATGATACAAGGCAAAGGTCAGGTAGGATTTGCCGCAGCCAAAATCCACGATATTCCATAAGGGTCTTGATGGGAGTTGGCTAATGACGTCATTGGCTAGTTCCAGAAAACGGTTGATCTGCTTGAACTTGTCCCTTTTTTTATCTATCACTTTACCTGAAGGATGCATGATGCCTAGTTCGATCAAAAAAGGCACCGGTTCGCCATCTTCGAGGATATAGTTTTTTTTGCGGTTATGGGGAAGCACGCACACGTGTTTAGTCGGTTTCTTCTTTATGATGCTTAATTTTCCTTTGCGACTGAGGAGGATATGGTAGTCAGCTTCTTCAGAAAAAATCTGAGCTTGTCGAAAGGTGTGCATGAAAGCTTGATGTAAGTGAGTCGCGCAGGCCGAAGGTAAAAGGTTATGATGCTTAACTTGCTGTTGAGAATATTCAGAAATTTGGTAATATAGCACATTCTGAACGGTAATAGGTCTTACAGATAGCTTGCTGGGAGAAGCCGTCTCTTTATTTTGAGGTTGGCTAAATATAGCCGATATCATGGTCTGCTTTTCCACGAGTTCTTTTAGGATATGAAATAAGTCTGATTCGCCGTTTTGGATATTCATAAGGATTCTTCTATTTACCTTTATAGGATGACACTAAATTTATGGATCAACATCTGCAATCAAAAAAAATTGAAGAGGAATTCGGCAAGTGGATTTCTCCCATAACTCCTTTAATGACCGCTATGGGTGACAAAAGCAGCCGCAATGTCGATATTCTCGTCAAAGAGGAGCAGATCTTGTGGACAGAGCCTCGTCCTCAAGAGAAAGGGCGTACGGCTCTGATGCGCCGGGACGCACACGGAGTTGTCGAAGAAATGCTACCAGCGGAATTCGATATACGCACTAAAGTGCATGAATATGGAGGCGCTCCATTTACTCTTCATCGCTCTATTCTATATTTTGTGCATAATAAAGATCAAAGGGTGTATATAAAACCTCCCCAAGAAAAACCGCAACCGCTTACCGACGGTAAAATTCGCTTTGCCAATTTTTTGGGATCCCAGCATGGCCTGATTGCTATCGGGGAAGAACACCTAGCTGATAAAGTCGTCAATTTTTTAGCGCTTATCCATCCTCAAAAATGTAGAGGCTCTGTGCTGGATACTGGATTTGACTTTTATGCCTCTCCTACGCTAA
>CAYMKI010000181.1:0-5526 GCA_964390695.1 uncultured bacterium | reverse complement strand
TAAAAATATCCCCAAAACATCTCTCTTAACTCCTTCCTTATCCATTATTGGGGTTTGAAATACGGATTTGAGAAATGTGGCCTTATAGAAATTGTTTCTTTTACGGTGCCTTCAAATGTTAGGTCTTTAAGAGTCATGGAAAAAATAGGCTTAAAACGAGATTTAAGTGGTGATTTTGCTCATCCAAAACTTGCAGCTGATCATAAACTTTCTCATCATGTTCTGTATAGATTAAGCGCTGCTGAGTATGCTAAATGAACACCTTCCATTCCAACATCATCAGCATTTATGGGGAAAAAGGCCAAGCATGGCTTGATGCATTGCCTAAGCTTGTTGCAGTAATATCTTCAAAGATGGGTTTACATGATTTAAAAGAAGTCACTAATCTTACTTACAACTATGTGCCATCAGGCTTTCAGGGCGATGATAACCCTATAATTTAAAACTGGGACTTGATAATGCAGGCTTAAAGCGAGAGGCGTTAGAGGATGGCTGTGATATGAGCTATTTTGAACAGCTTATAAAGATTTTAGATAACACTGATGTTTTCTAAACAAATGAGTCAAAAACAGCCTGATTATATGAATCGTTCCAGAAATGCCATTCTAAAACAGTGCTTTTATAGAATGCATCTAGCATGAAACCTCGAATTTTATTTGATGCAGATAGCGCTACTTTATCAAAAATACTGATTGCTCTTTCCACACTGTCGCTAAATTCTTTGCCAGAATAAGTTTCGATCCATTTTTGATAAGGATTTTGAGATTCCATATCAGTGTTTTGAGCAATAGACTGTCCTACGATTTTATAAACCCAAAAACATGGTAAAACAGAGGCGATTGCAATTTCTACTGGTGCTATGCTGCTTACCTGTAAAAGATAGCTTGTGTAAGAAAGTGTTGCTGGCGTTAGTTTTCCTGTTTCTTGAAGATTAAACGTGTGACGAAAAAAGCTATGCACAACTTCTTGCTCTGCTATCAATGCCCCATCTGAAAATGATAGGAAATCTTTTACAAATTTAAGGGGCGCTTTTGAAGCAATCACAGCAAGGCTTCTTGCAAAATCTCTCAAATACAGAGTGTCTTGCTCTATGTAATAAGCAAATTTTTCTCGACTCAGTGATCCATCTGCAAGCTCTTGATTAAATGGATGTTTCTTTATCGCCTGAATAACAGGCTCACATTTTTCTAGTGCTGTTTCTGATAATTTTGTCATTTAGCTTAACCTCGAAGTGATTGTTATAAATATCTCCATAAATGGTAAAAATGATGAACAGGACCATGGCCATTTCCTACGCTGCCGTCTTTGCTATAGAATATTGCGTTATGCAGATATGACTTAGCTTTTATGCATGCATCTAAAGTAGAAAAGCCTTGAGCAATAAAGCTTGCTATGCCTGCAGATAAAGTACATCCAGTACCATGAGTATTTTTAGAATTGATACGCATTGCAGATAACATTTCTGCAATATCATGCGATAAAAACAAATCATCTGCGCTTGCAGTGTCTTCATGTCCTCCCTTCAAAAGAACAGCTTCGCATCCTAAATCGAGTAGCTTTCGTGCCAATGTCTTTTTGTCATAATTTCCTGATACTAATGTTCTCGCTTCCGGTAAATTAGGGGTAATGATGCTCGCAATTGGTATTAATTTTGTTCTTAACGCTTCTATGGCATCAGCTTGTAGGAGAGGATCACCGCTTTTAGCCACCATCACTGGATCCAAAACTATTGGAATGCCTTTTGCACGCTGTATCAAAAAAGCAGTCACGAGCTCTATGACCTCAGTAGAGAAGAGCATGCCAATTTTTATCGCATCTGGCCTTATATCATCAAATATGGCTTCAAGCTGTTCTTGGATGCATGAAAGCGGGATATCATAACAGCTGCGGACACCACAAGTATTTTGCACAGGAATGGCGGTGAGGACGGTCATCCCATAACATCCTGTTGCAGAAAATGTTTTAAGATCAGCCTGTATGCCAGCACCACCGGAACCATCAAATCCTGCAATAGATAAGCACTTGTATTTCATAACTTTTCTCCAAAATGGACAACTATGGGATAATTCTTCAAATACGTTTTTATGAATTGTCACGAGCAATCCATAATCAGTCCATCGGAAATATCCATCATGCTGTTAACGGCAAACTGCTTTCCTAGCCATATTCCTTCTTTAATTTTGGCCTGAGGAGGCAAAAGCTCTATCCCCATGGACGCTATATCGCTTAAATTGACGTGTAAAGATTTATGAGCAAGGTCAACTGGGGAGGAAGTATTTCGTTCGAAAATGCATATCCTCTGCAAGCAAATCTTTACTAATTACATACCTATTGCTCCCATGTACATTAGGTAGCACAGCAGCATCGTCACCGATAAATCTATCGGCGCTAGTGGTCTGCAAAGCTTTAATTATTTTATCTTCTTGAATCATATAAATCTCTCATTAATGCCAAATCTGGATTATATAATTGATCTAAGAACGCTATTTTGAAGGTTCCAAGAGATTGCTGCTTTTTTGATGCTATTTCTCCGCAAAGTGCAAAGTAATGTGTTGCTATAACGGAAGATTCAAAAGGGTCTTCTAATGCAGATTGAAATGCTGCGATTACTCCTGTTAGGCTGCAGCCCATACCTGTAACCATTTGCATAAGAGGAGAACCAAATGGCACCTCAATCGATTTATTTCCATTCGTTATAAAATCCACCGGTCCGCTAACTATCACAACCGCGTTATTCTGTAGGCTTAAGCGTTTTGCAATAGATGCCACTTCATCTGTCGTATTATTGCCTTCAACTCCATAGGTTATGTTCGCATTACCTGCGAGTGATATGATTTCGCTACTATTACCTCTGATGAACTTTGCAAAAGGAAAAATGGATTTGGAGATCTCAGTTCTGATGGTCGTGGCACCGCTACCTACTGGATCAAAGATAACAGGTTTATTTTGTTCTTTGGCAATCTCTATCGCTTTTTTACTTAGCGCAATAAAATTTTGATCAAGTGTTCCTATATTTATATACAAAGCTGATGCCATTTTGACTAGTTCTTCAATTTCGTCATCGCATGCACTCATAATTGGTGCAGCCCCAAGTGCAAGTAAGCTATTTGCAACAAATTCCATTGTGACAAAATTTGTAAGACACAGGATAAGAGGTTTTTGGCTCCTGACCTTAGCTATCGCTTTTTCCATTTTATCTATCATTTTTTGCCTCCCTTATAATTTTTATTAAATTCTTTGTTTTTAAAAAAGGATCTGCTGCTTGATGAAATGCACCTATAGCTGCGATTCCATCAGCGCCAGAATTTATGACAGAAAAGGTGTTACTTTCATCTATTCCGCCTATTGCTACAATAGAGTGAGATGAAACGAGAGAAGCTTGACGCAGTCCACTTAAGCCCCATATAGTTTTAACATCAGGTTTGTTATAGGTGGGAAAAATTGCACCAACTCCTATATAATCTATGGGGAAAGTTAGTGAGTTTTGAATTTGTTTGATTGTATTTACGCTTAAGCCAATGATTCTATCTGCTCCTAAGGCAGATCTTGCTTTTGTAACTTCCGTATCTGATTGACCTAAGTGAACTCCGAAAGCGCTAAGTTTTATGCAAAGATCAATATCATCATTGACTATCAAAGGAACGTTATATAAATCTAGAAGGTGTTTTAATGAACTGCCAAAATCCAACAAATCTTCACATGGCGAGGATTTTTCTCTAAGCTGTACGCATGTGATACCTTCTTTGAGGCACACTTCAATAAACTCGAGATAAGTAGCTGTAGGAGTATTACCTTTATTTGTGACTAATGTAAGTTGCCAAAAATTTTCTTTCATAATCTTTCTTATATTTTTCTACAAAGGAAGATTATGAAAGCACAGAAAGTCCAGAATGAAAGCTAAACGGGAGTTCAGATGCTTCACACTCCCTTCGCAGGCATTAACCAGAGCAGGTTTTAAGGGTATTTCTCAGCCTTCAAAGCAAATTTATTTTGCCTGGAAAGCACCCCTGGTGAATAAAAATTCTGATGATATCATACCTCGAACGTATAATTCGTCAAGCTAAAAATTGATGGTCGAAATACATGCACAAGTTATGCATTATCTAATTACACCACCATATGTAAAAGTTTAAGTAGCTGGCAAATAGAATCCATAACAGATAAGGAATCATAAGCAGCGAAACTGCTTTCATTTTCCGGTAAGCTAGGCAAATGAGGGCACAGACCAGAATATCCATAGCGACCAAAACTACAAGAGAAAGTCCGGTTAAGTGGTAATGAAAAAACAGAGTCGTCCAGCTCCAGTTTAGGATAAGTTGAGTCACATATAAGATTTTGATAATACTTAGCTTGGGAAATTGAGACTTGAGCCAAATGAGCCATCCACAAGCACCAATAATTCCCTATAAAATAGTCCCAGCGACCGAAATACATAATTTGGCGGATTAGGATGGAGCGACTTAATGGTGATATATCAGGTGCTAATCTCCGTCTTGGTTAAAGAGCCTATAACCCCAGCAATCGCTATCAGCACCACGATCCAGATGATTAAAGAGAGGTGGGTTTTATTTTCTGCATTCATACACAATAGACTCATCTTGGTTAGCAGGTTGCGAAGATTGATCAAAAGCTTTAAGTGTTTTTATATGTTTAAGACCACGAATTTTAGCATTTCCATCAACTGATCCTGCTCATAAATCTTCACTCTCAGCTCTTCAATTTCTGTATGGATAATCTTTCCTGCTTTCATCAATTCATATTTGCAAAGGCTTGTATAGTAAAGGTTACACGAAAAAAAAGAGTAATCTTTACAAAGAAAGGAATGAAGAAAAGCGTATAGAATTTCTGAAACAGGTAAAATTATTTTCTAAAGAATGCGTAGTATATATTGATGAGAGCGGAATTAATTCGTATTTATATAGATCTTTTAGTTGGGCTAAAAGAGGTGTAAAAGTATACGGTGAAATTTCTGGTAAGCGTTTTTCTAGGGAAAGTTTTATAGCGGCTAAATGCGCTTCCAATATACTGGCACCAGCTCGCTTCCAGGGCACTTGCAATACTGAGCTATTCAATTTTTGGATACAACACTTTCTTGTGCCAACTTTAAAACATGGCCAAGTTGTGATTATGGATAATACCTGAATTCGGGATAAGAGTTTAAGCTGCATAATGTAAGTCGTTGTTTTTAGTATAATAATTAATTTTAGGTTTAGATTTTTTGAGAGAATAAGCGACTAGAGTCGAAATGATATGGACTAAAGCGTTAATTGGCGAACGATGTCTCGAATGAACGAGGTTCATCTTATTTTTCAGATAATCAAATACTGTTTCAACAATGCTACGTTTTTTAAGCATGATTTTTTCATGTAAAGTAAGTAACTTATTGTGCATATTTCTTGTTTTATATATAGTCATTCCAGTTGACATTAATATGAATAATTGATATAAATAATGAATGTTATATTCATTAAATTTACGTAAAAAAGTCCTAAGATTTATAGAGGCAGGAGGTAGTAAGAGCTCTCA
>CAYMKI010000180.1:0-5624 GCA_964390695.1 uncultured bacterium | reverse complement strand
AGAAACAAGGATCTTTTGGAGCATACTACGTAGATTTTCAGGAATTCGAGATCGTGGAACCGGAGGATCAAGAAACTCTGATGGAATTCATTACACAACTAGCGCAGACTATTCAAGATGAAGGTAAAGGACATCGTTTGCGTTGGAGAGCATTGAGAAGCTTTTTGGGTTTTATAAGACAACACTACCCAACAGAGCAAGTGGCATTCATCGAACATATTTTTCCTCAGAAAATGGATTTATATCATGGAAGGATTAGAAGACTAATTTCTGCAGAAGCCTATCCTATCCCAGAAAAGACAGCGGCTGAAATTCTCATAGAATTTGCGTGTCGATGCCGTAATGGCCGTCCCGATGTTCGACATACGGCTGCGGAAGCAATGGCTCTGTGCTGGCTTTGTATTGCTTCATCTCGTATACGCCTTCCTAAAACCTTAGAGATGATAAGCAGTATTGAAAAAACGGCTGTCTTATCAGGCATGGAATTTTCCATCTCAAAGCATTCAACATTTGGATCAGAGTGTGTTACTTACCCTTTTAACGATGCTTCCTTCTCTGTATTGCAAGTGCCAACTTGGTTTGGCAATCAACCACTAAAGATATCCAATCGAATTGCAACCTTCTTAAAAATTGTTTCACAAATGCCTGCGAAAAAGCCTCGTACAAATATTCTTCAACGGCCAATGGGAAGTTTAAGGCGAATATTCGATGAAGTATTGCAAACTGTTGCACCTCCTTCTGAATATGGCAACATCACTTACTTATCTCTTCTAAACCAACCTCATATTTTTGGCGATCATCGTCCGCAACCTAAATAATAGAAATTCAGTCTGTTAGATTCATTTTTTATATTGAAAGAAAAGTGTGCACCACCGTGCCGACATATAATTAGTAGCTTCCATCACAATTGGGTTGAATTCAAAATCAGCCAAATTAAGGAGGCTAAATGGATAACATTGAATATCGATCTCTTCAGCAGATCGTGAATGACACTAGATATCCCTTCACTATGGGACAATTAAGACACTACTTACTTAAGCGTCATAAAAATGGTCTTGAAAAGGCCGTCAGACGAATTGGAAAACGTCTTTATCTTCGACAGGATTTGTTCGATGAATGGATCGAAAAACAGTCCTGCTGGAGGTAATCATGAACCGTTCAGATCCTAACTGGGATGAATACACGGTCAAAGAAAGCTTTAGGCAAGTTCATTATTGGCTCGACCGGTTTGATGTTAGCAGAGATGTGGAGCATCTAGATAACGCCGAACGTAATGCAGAGACTGCAAGACTTTATTTGCCTAGGTGCTTTCAAGAGTTAACTGTGAGAGGGCTCTACAACCTTTATATAAGCTCTCCTTCTTTATCCAAAACAGAAATTTCGTGAGAGAAAGATGAATATGCTTAACCATTTTATTAATCATGAGTTGGACTGCTTATCTCACATGCACGCCAATGGGATATCTTTTGATGGCCCTCTGAAATGTGATGGAAAGCTACACAGATTCTCTATGGATGCAAAGAAAAACCAGCCTGATGAATGGTACCGCTGTTATCAAGGTGTATCTTCGAAAGGTAACGCTTATCTGAATTGCTATTATGGTACCTGGTCTGGAGAACAAGAAACCTTTGTTTATAATAGCTACGAGGCCAATCAATGGATTTCGCAAGAGGAACAAGCAGAAATCTGTGCCAAGGAAGTACAAAGAAAAAAGCATCTAGACCAAGAACTCCAAGAAGAAAAGAAGAGACGTATTGAAAAAGCTCAAGAGACTTGGGATCAGGCTCTTCAAGATCCAACTACAAAAGGTCATACATCTTATTTAGAACGCAAACAAATCAATGCTTATGGAATAAAATACAGGGTTGATTATCAAGGTATTCCCGCTGTTGTTATCCCTCTTTGTAACCTTGATGGTCAGCTGCAGGCTGTTCAATGTATTCAGGAAGATGGAACCAAAAGAATTTATGGGGCTAAAAAGGGAAATTTTCATGTAATCGGTACGATCGAAACTCAAAGTCCAATTTTTATTGCCGAAGGCTACGCTACAGCTGCAAGTATTCATCAAGCTACAAACAGCCCTGTTGTCGTTGCATTTGATTGCGGCAACTTAAAGTCAGTAGCCCACAACCTAAGAAAAAAATATCCTCAAGCTAAGCTTATCATAGCAGCCGACGATGATCGAGAAACGCCTGGCAACCCAGGTAAAACAAAAGCTGAAGAAGCTGCCAAGGCATACGGCTGTGATGTAATCATTCCAATCTTCCCTGAAGGATTTGTCTTTTCATCAAACAAGTATCTTACCGATTTTAACGACCTTCATGTTCATTGTGGATTAGATATAGCGGCTAATCAGTTAAGGCAAGTTCGACGATCTGAAGAGCAAACAAAAAATAGCGTACTCTCAATCCCTCAAATACCACCTCGAAGCTTTCAGTTTCGTTCAGCATATGCGTTAACTCGAGAACCTCCCAAAGCTAATTGGTTAATAAAATCATACATTGATGCCTGCTCCTTTATCCAACTGTTCGGAGAACCTGGAAGCATGAAATCTTTTCTTGCGATTGACATGGGGCTTTGTGTAGCTTCTGGTCACAATTGGCATAGTTCGCCTATCCGGAAAAAAGGGCTCGTTTTCTACATTGCAGGGGAAGGTTTTTCTGGTCTTTCAAAGAGGCTTAAAGCTTGGTCATTAGCTAATAATATCGATTTGGAACAAATTCCTTTTTTTTGTTTCTGATCGTCCTGCGCAAATGTTAGACCCATCTAATGTCAAAGAAGTGATTGAAGCTATAGAGGAGCTAAAACGTAAACATGGTCTACCTGTGTTTGTCATCATCGATACTCTCAACAGAAATTTTGGCCCAGGAGATGAGAACAAGACTGAGGATATGACAAAGTTTGTTAATTGCATTGATACAGCCATCAGGTTGAAATATGGATGTGCTGTTTTGGTTGTTCATCATTCACCTCTTAGTGATTCTGGAAGGGCAAGAGGAAACTCTTCTTTGCGGGGAGCTCTTGATTGGGAGTATTGCTTAGCCAAGCAGGGAGATGTTCGGAAGCTATCAACGACAAAAGTCAAAGACTACGAACCTCCTCCTACTGTTATTTTTAAACCAAGATCCATTCTTCTCGATGGTTGGATCGATGAAGAAGATGGCGAAGTAATAACGTCGTGTGTCTTGGAGAAAATAGATGACGATGTTCTTGGATGCAAATCCAATATAGAAAAATTGAAAGGCTCTCAAAAGGTGGCTTTCGATTGCCTCCTCAAGTTATTTGAATCTGGTAACTGCAACAAATCTGAGGGCGTTCATGTCGATATTTGGCGGGAAGCTGCATATAAAGCGAGCATTTCAACAGCAGGAGGCAAGGATGCCAATAAGAAAGCATTCCAAAGAGCAGTAATCAGTTTGAGAGATAAAGAATGTATCGAAGCACATAAAGATTATTGGAAACCATGCGGGACATGGGACAGGGACGGGACAAATGAGGGACATGTCCCCGACTAAGAACGGGACAGACGGGACATGTGTCTTTAGACATGTCCCGTCTCACAAGGTTCGATTAAATAGGCTGGAGAAGATGGGCTCTGGCGATAGATTATGGGCTTTGATCGGTATAGGAAAGCCAAGAGACGCTCAACAGCAAAGGATGCTAGAGATACAAGCCCGCCAGCGTTTTTATGCCTCTGGTGGAAATAGAGAAGCCTATCTTGCTTTCCTACCGTTTGATGCATTCCCTGATGGCTTCTATGGCTATATCAAGAAAAATGAGCTCGTTAAAGCAATTGCAAGCAAGAGCAAAGCTCCTTGGGAAAACTAATGTGACTCCCAGTAGATGGAACGAGCGCCTTGGAAAAACGGAGGGGGTATACTCCTTAAATAGAAGTGGTACCTGTTCATATTTATGAAAATTGCCTTAAGGAGAGGCTTCTAAAAATTTTTTCCAAGTTTATGGAGACTTAAGTTCTTGAATAGCTTTAGGATTACCCGTTGAAGAATAAAGAATCTACTTCCGTTCACATCTAAATCAAAAACACATGAATCATGAGATCGGTCATAAAATGGGCTGCTATTGCTGTCCAGAGCCCCCTAGACCAATAGAGCCAGCCGAATACAACACCAGCAATTCCATTGAGAAAGAGCAGTCGAAAAATTTCAAAACCCGAGGGAGAAGCAAGTTTGAAAGCTGCTGGTAGATGACCTAAACCAAACAGGAAAGCCACCAGAACATTCACGCTCCATAATATAGTCGATCTAGTACTTTCA
Organism: uncultured bacterium; assembly: GCA_964390695.1. Taxonomy (GTDB): domain Bacteria; phylum Chlamydiota; class Chlamydiia; order Chlamydiales; family Parachlamydiaceae; genus CAWACC01. The sequence continues at coordinate 1,350 of CAYMKI010000180.1, read as the reverse complement.
TGTATTTTTACACATTTGCCGATGAGGAAATATACGAGAGTGAAAAGAAAGAGTCTGAGTAGAACCTCTTCATTGACTGCTCCATAAATAGAAGCCAAAGCGCCTGCCCAAAATGGCGGATGAGCCTCTGAAAGAAGAGAGCTATTAAAAATGGTCTTATCAAATAAGAAAATGGCCAGTCCCACCAAAATACCAGCAATAACAGCTGGATATACTACTTTCTTGAGCCAATGAACTCCAAAAAGAGGTGGAAAAGGATTAAGATCTGTTTTTGGCAGAATCTTATAGCTAATCCAGCATATAAGACCGAAAAACAGGATTGCTTGGATCGTTCCTAGCAAGGCTATTTTCCAAATGGAAACAGCACTGGGTAATATCCCTAAAAGATAACTATAGGGAAGAACAGACCAAGAACCAATGATGCATAAGATCCATAGGATAAAGAACGTTTTTTTATTTGCTGATGTATTATGTATGTCTATTTTTGCCTCCCAATCCTAAAAAAATTTTCGAGAATTATTTTGGCTTGTTGAACACAAGAGTTTCGTTCGAGTTTCCAAGCATCTATAACTTGTGCTTTTGAAAATTCTGGGTGCTCTTTTGAATATCGCTGTATAAAATTCAGATAAGCCCACTCTTTTTTTGGTGTCGCTTTCTGTATTTTGCGTGATTCGTATTCCTTCTCCCAAAAAGAAGCAAATTCCTGATGAGTTGGTGGATCTCCCTTTGCCCATCTTTCATTAATCCAATCGATTCCGAAAGCTGTAAAATGAAAATGATCTCCTATTAGTTTCTTGAAAAACATTCGAGTATTCAGATCATTTTTATATGCTCCCATTAGAATTTTCGTTTCCGGTTGAAGAGGGTATTTTTCCCTCTTCTGAGCTCTAGGAAAATCCATTAATTCTTGTTTCTTTCCTGATTTGAAGTAAGATAAAAGCCTTAAAATCAAATCTTTCTTCTTTCCAGAAGATGAGAGTTGGAATCGATCACAAACTTCTTTTAATTCATGAACATGAAAGTAATATAAATAGACCTCTACCTGAGCAAATTCAGCTGAATTCATTAGTCTCTCTTGATCGCAATATAAACTTTCACTTCGGGATTTCTTTGGGGATCAAAATCTGATGAATATAACTCAAAATCAGTTGTATAAGAACGAGACAAATCCGATTGCCAAATTGTTTGCCAAGTGGAAATTAAACTTTGAGGAAATTCTCCCTTCGTTGTAAAAACAGCATACGTTGACTCTTGGATAACTTTTCCAACTAGTCCAGCCGGAATATCATCTAAATTCGAAACTTCTGTCCCAAGAATCCATGAGTAGGGTTGTGTATAATCTCCTTCATA
>CAYMKI010000179.1:0-5629 GCA_964390695.1 uncultured bacterium | reverse complement strand
AGGCAGAGGAGTGCAAAATCAAGGGAGTAGAGGTGCTGGGCGAGATCATTCTTCGAGCTCTTCAAGCAATCAGTCCGGGCAACGAGTTCAAAACGCAAACAGTTCCAATAGAGGTTCGTCCTCTCAAGGGCAACATTCTTCATCAAGTAATGCAAGAGTGGGGTGTAAGAATTAAAACTCAACGCATCTAATGCCCTGTCAAGGGAAAAAGCCTTACCATAACCCATTGTATTTGAAAATTAATTATAAGAGATCCTTTTAACAAAAGGATCTCTCTATAGTTTGTACTTTTTTAGATAGTAAATAGTTTGTTTTTAATTAAGAGCAAGGTCGATAAGATACAGGCTTGAAAAACCCTAAGGTTACAGTCTTGTCATTACCCATTTTATTAGAAAATTTATTATAAGACATCCTTATTGCTTCAAGTTCAACGCAGAGGGCTCGGAGGCGCAAAGACGCGGAGCTAAGGCAAGTAGAAACATAAAATTGCGCGCGAAGCGCACAATTTTAGCGCTATCAGTCAAAGTCGTCGGATTTGACTGAACTCTGTGGTATCAGCACGATTATACATGCACATCCACGAGTTCGTGTTGCGGATTTTGTTTAGCACAGTATTGTTTTTCCCAGGGACTGGAAAACAGAATCATAGGGTGGTCATGGCGATCTTGAACTATCAAAGATTCGGTGGGTTTTTGAAAGGTCTTCATGTCTCCTTTTATCCAGGCGCTGCATTGAAAATTTAGGGGGGTGAGCAAGGTCTCGACCCCATACTCATCTTTTAATCGGTATTGCATCACTTCAAATTGAAGCTGACCTACAGCGGCAAAAATGAGCTCGTCTTCGCGTTCATAGGCCTTAAGCAATTGAATGGCGCCTTCGCTGGTGAGCTGGTGGATGCCTTTGTCGAAGGATTTCCTTTTACCGATATCTTTGGGGTATAGTCGTGCAAATATTTCCGGCTGGAACTGAGGCAGAGGTTTAAAGGTGAAGCCTCCTGTCATGGAAACAGTGTCACCGATGGCAAAGAGGGAAGGGTTGATCACACCGATGATATCTCCGGCATAGGCATAGTCTATAGTAGTGCGCTCTCCAGCCACCATGCCGTGGGGGCGGGATAATCGCACTTCGCGACTAAGGCGTGAATGCTTGACCACTAGATCGCGTTCAAATCGCCCTGAGCAGATGCGGATGAAAGCCATGCTGTCGCGATGGCGACGGTCCATATTAGCTTGAAGCTTGAAGACATAACCGCTAAAGCTGTTTTTTACAGGATCGATTTCGATTTCGGTGCCATCTGTGCGGTTGGCCAAGCGCGTATGTGGGCAGGGGGCCAAATCGATAAAGGCATCGAAAAAAGGTTCTACGCCAAAATTTGTGAGGGCGGAAGCAAAAAATACCGGGGTCACTTTGCCTTCCAAAAAATCTGCTCGTGAAAATGCGTTGCCGGCAATTTCCAATAGCTCTAATTCATGCCGAAGGTTATCGCAGAGATCCGGGCCTAGTTTTGCATTGGCTTCTTCGCTTGGATAAGGATATCGTGTTATTTCGGCTTTTTGAGCACCCCCATGGGACACCTTGGAAAAAAATATACATTCGTTTGTGATCCGGTCGATGACCCCTTGGAACTCCTTGGCGGTGCCAATGGGCCAGTTCATTGCATAGGAGTGGATTTGGAGGACATTTTCGACTTCATTCATGAGCTCTAACGGATCGCGCCCAGGCATATCCATTTTATTTATAAAGGTCATGACGGGAATTTTGCGCAGACGGCACACTTCGAATAGTTTTCGCGTCTGCTTTTCCACGCCCTTGGCGGCATCTATCACCATGATAGCACAGTCTGCGGCGGTCAAAGTACGGTAAGTGTCTTCGGAGAAGTCTTCGTGGCCGGGAGTGTCTAAGACGTTGATGATGGCGCCTTTGTATGTGAATTGCATAGCCGAGGAGGTGATGGAGATACCTCTTTCCTGTTCCATAGACATCCAATCCGATGCGGCGGCTTTACGACCTTTGCGTCCCTTCACAATGCCTGCGGTGTGTATCATTCCGGAATAGAGCAGCAGTTTTTCAGTCAATGTTGTTTTACCTGCGTCAGGGTGGCTAATAATGGCAAAGGTACGCCTGTTTTTCACGGATTCTTCGATAGAGGGTATAGTATTCATGAGGCCTTTATAGTTTAATAGTATTAAGGGTAAAGGATTTAAAGATTTTTTACAATGAGTGAATTTGACTGCAAGCCATAAAAATAGATAGCGCCATGATGGATGCTGTGTCTGTGCGAAGAGTGGCTTCATGCAGCCTGACCCCTTTCACACCCAATTTGAGCAGGAGCTCAGTCTCTTGAGAGGTAAATCCGCTTTCAGGCCCTGTAAAAAATACGCTGGGGGAACTAGGAGGATTTTTTACTACAACAGCGCTCAGAAATTCAGCTGTAGGCGATAGGTCCCCAAAAAAGCTTTGATGTTCCATATGCTTCCAAGCTGACAACGCAGGCTTGAGGTGTATTTGTGGAAGCCAAAGCCGGCCGGACTGCTTGCTTGCCGCTATGGTTAAATTTTTTAGCCTATCTAATTGATGATCTGTGAGATCTTTGCGTTCGCTATTTTGTCCTGGAAATAGCCAGATCTCACTTACACCCAGTTCCGTGCATTTTTCGAGGAGATAATCCAGACGGTTAATTCTAGGGAGCGCTTGAGCGAGTATGACGCGCAGAGAAGGTTCTTTTTCGGTGTAAAGATCCACTATCTTTAAGGATGCTTGGCGTTTGGAGATTTCTTGGACGATAGCTTGTGCTAATACGCCCTTGCCATTCATGATTTCGATGGTTTCACCCGCTTTGGCTCGCATGACATGGGTGAGATGATGAAATTCTTGCCCCTCTAATAACTCTACAGTATGGAGATGAAGTGCTTTATCTAAATAGTATCTTTCTGCGGGCATGCTTATCAATAGCTTATGATGTTTATATTTCCATCTTCGACGACGCTTTCGAGGTGCAGCTTTTTTTCCGGAGATGAATACAGTTTTATTTTCTTTAAATACTCTCTAAAACGCTGACGGATGACTTTTTCCCGTTTTTTAGGCAAAGCTCCGGGAGAGTTTTTTCCTTGAGATAGCTGGGATATCAAATAGGCCACATAGGTATCTTCCAAGGCATTGATATTGATCACTTCCAAGCTCCACTCTAACACTTGACGCTCTTTGGGTGAAGCTGCCGTTAAAGTTATCTGTAAGCTGTCTTTGATTACATTTAAAAATAGGCGGCTGACGTTCTTGGCAAAGACTGGGACTTTAAAGACAGGCACCTGATGTACCATATCTACATATTTTCCACTGGCAATTTTGAGCGTAGATGGGTTGAGTGTTTCGGCTGTTTGCAAGGGATAATATACCGAAAGTGGAATTTTAGCATCGATAGGCAGGATTTGGTTGCGTAGAAAATAGATGCGGAGTACTTGTGCTTCGGGATCATTGATTTCTTCCATGGAATTGTTGTGGAATGGGATCATGATCTGTTTCCATTTGCTGGGCACCAGATAGCGTATCTCATCGTCATGATAATTGCCGGGAGAGCTTTTTATGGTATCTAGATCTTGAGCTGTAATATCTCCCAGATCAAAGATGAGGTCGAACCCTTTGGCTTTAAGTTTTTGCACTTCATCTTCAGGACCGCTGACGGTTTGGGTGAGTTTTAGGGGCCATATATCCAAGAATTCATAGCCGGTGGGAGGATCGCCGACCGGAGGTAAAATGGTGATGGGAATTTTTGCAGTCACCAAGCGGCTGATCTTGATGATGAATTCGCTATGATCAACCTGTGTAATGTTGTGGATGATGTCTAGATTGGGATTTAAACTCACGAGGTTTTTCTTGGTAAGCTTGATCACCCATTCATCGTTATTGGCAGTGCTTACGTCTAAAACGACTTCCAGGTCGCCTGGTTCCAACTTGTCGATAACCTCTTTACTGCCGCTGAGGGTCAAGGAAATCCTTTTTTGCAATACCCCATTGGGTAGCAAGCCTGAGATGGTTTTGTCTTGGGGCAGATTGATAATACGGATAGGCACGTTAGGTATGGTTTTGGATTCTGTGATGGAATGATCTACTAAAAGCCATAGGATGATGGCCATAATGAGCGCAGCCAGCTTCCTTTGGCCATTATTAATAAAAAACTGGGAGGCTAGGTTGTCCATGATTTGATCCATGTTTTGCAGTTTTCGATAAAGTTAAAACGATTTTTCATAGGAATAGTAGGTGGATTAAACACACTGCGTATGATACCTTTAAAACGGTCGATTTTTACTCCGCGGGTCATGATCCCATCGCGGGCTATGGAGACTTTACCAGTTTCCTCAGAGACGACGATGATCAACGCATCGGTAATTTGGCTTATGCCTAGGCCCGCACGGTGCCTGGTGCCCATGGATTTAGCCAGTTGGGTGCTATCATCGGCTAAAGGCAGGATGGTAGCTGCAGATAAAATCGTTGTGCCTCTGATAATGACAGCGCCATCATGCAAGGGCGTTGTCGTCACAAAAATGGATTCTAGGAGTTCCGGTGAAAATTGGGCGTGTAACATCACGGCTTTATTAGCATATTCATCTAAGGAATCTTGGTTTTCTAATAATACCAAGGCGCCTACACGACGCTCGGACATGCGGTAAATGGACTGGCTGATGGAATCCAGGAACTTATCGAATTCGGTGATCTCCTTGTATTTTTTACCTTTAACGCTCAGTTTCGATAAGGCCAGCCGTAGTTCCGGCTGGAAGATAATCATCAGGGCTATCACTGCTACGTTTACGATGTAAAGCATCAGTTTTTGCAGAACGGGCAGATGGAACCAGTTGGACGCGGTATAAACAATCACAAAGGCCATCAGACCATAGATAAGATCCATGGTGCGCGTATTCCAGAAAAACATGAGAAAGTAATAGATCATGATCCACATGATCGCTATCTCAACAGCAGGTACCATAATTTGTTCTAATAGATGCATATGAGTTACTTTACCTTGATGATACTGTCATCAAATTGCGCCTTTGGGGTTTATGCGGGTTAAAATAGCTACCATATCTCGATGTTCGGGGATGTCATGCACGCGGATGATATCAACTCCCTGAAGGATTCCTAACATGTTAACTGTCAACGTGGCCGCAAGCATTTCAGGCAATGAGGTGTTTAATATTTTTCGAAGAAAAGACTTTCTAGAAACTCCCAATAAAAGAGGAAAACCCATTTCCTTCAGCTTGTGCAAATTGTCTATGATTTCAAGATTATCGGCAATTGTTTTTCCAAAGCCGATGCCTGGATCGATAATTATTTTGTCTTTGGACACACCTGCATCCATAAGCAAATCGATTTGCTGCGCAAAAAAATCGTGCAGATGAAAGAGAACTCCTTCAGGATAGGAGGGGTTTTGTTGCATCGTTTTCGGCGTACCTTGCATATGCATTAGGCATAGCTCGGCCCCGCTTTCAGCAGCGACTTTCCGCATTGCAGGATCTCTAAATCCGTTCACATCGTTGATTAAGGTTGCGCCTGCCTCTATCGCAGCGGCTGCCACTTCGGGCTTGGTTGTATCGATAGATATTGGGATGGGGAGATTTTTTGCCAACACCTTAATGAC
>CAYMKI010000178.1:0-5680 GCA_964390695.1 uncultured bacterium | reverse complement strand
CGACCATGATATGAAAATAAAAATAGAGTTTTGCTTGACTTTATACAAGTTAAGAGTAAGTTTAGCATATATTTTTTAAACTGCAAAGGGTATTTGTCATGCACATTCACGAATTTCAAACCAAAGAGCTCCTGAGAAACTATGGAATCGCCGTTCCCCCATTTGCAGTGATATCTTCTCTTATGGACCTCGAAGAGGCCCTCGAAAAATTGAATCTGAGCAAAGCCGTGCTAAAAGTGCAAATTCATGCTGGCGGCAGGGGCAAGGCCGGGGGCGTAAAACTTGCCTTCTCTCCGCAAGAAATCAGATCCCACGCTAAGAATATGATCGGGATGCAAATTATCAACGAACAAACCGGCCAAGAGGGAATCATCGCGCATAAACTATTACTCAGTCCATTGCTAGAATATAGTCAGGAGTATTACCTAGGCGCCGTGATTGACCGCAAGTTAGGCAAAGCTCAGCTCATTGCTTCGGCGTCCGGAGGGGTGAATATCGAAGAAATTGCCGCTAAAAGCCCAGAGCGAATCTTGCGTATCCCCATTGAAAACCAGGGCAAGGTAAGAAGTTATCATCTGTATGAGATGCTGAAATTCATGGGGTGGTTAGGGGTTCTCCAAGAACAAGCCACCTCCATCATCAAGGGCTTGGCAAAGGCTTTCTGGGACTATGACGCCTCGTTGCTAGAGATCAATCCATTAGTCAGCACTGATCAAGGCAATTTGATTGCCCTGGATGCCAAATTGAGCGTCGACGATAATGCGCTTTATCGGCAGCCACTGTTGGCGGACTTTTTCGATCCCACCCAGCTCAGCCCCTATGAAGTTGCGGCCAAGCAACAAGACCTGGCCTATGTCGCGATGCACGGAAACATCGGATGCATGGTCAATGGTGCGGGTTTGGCCATGGCCACCATGGATATTATACATCACTGCGGAGGCGCTCCTGCAAATTTCTTAGATGTCGGCGGAGGGGCTTCAAAGGAAAAAATTGCCGAAGGCTTTAAAATCTTGCTTTCAGATCCGAAAGTCAAAGCTATTTTAATAAATATCTTTGGAGGCATCATGAATTGCGCCACCATAGCCGAAGGGGTGATAGCTGCAGCGGAAGAACTCAAAATCACCATACCTATCGTGTTAAGGATGGAAGGCACCAATGTGGAGCAAGGCAAGCAGCGGCTAGCCGACTCTGGCCTTCCAATCATCTTAGCAAACGATCTGCGAAGCGCCGCCGAAAAAGTCGTGCAAGCGGCCATAAAATACCAGTCATCCAACATTCGAGGTTCCTAACATGGCCATTCTAGTAAATAAAAACACCAAAGTGATCACACAGGGGATCACGGGTAAAGCCGGAAAATTTCACACCGAACAGTGCCTAGCTTATGGTACACAATTTGTAGGAGGGGTCACACCAGGGAAAGGCGGACAGGAAATTTTCAATCTCCCTATCTACGATCTGGTAAAAGAAGCCAAAGCTCAGACGCAATGTACGGCTTCTCTGATATTTGTTCCCCCTCCTTTTGCCGCCGAAGCCATCTTAGAGGCTGAAGAAGCCGGCATTGACCTCATCGTCTGCATCACTGAAGGGATACCGATCCAGGATATGCTGGAAGTCAGCCAAGTGATGCGCCAAAGCAAAAGCCGCCTGATCGGTCCGAATTGCCCTGGAATAATTACACCTGGGGAATGCAAAATCGGCATCATGCCAGGATATATCCACAAGCCGGGAAACATCGGCATAGTCTCACGTTCAGGCACCCTGACCTATGAAGCCGTATGGCAAACGACCCAGCTGGGATTAGGGCAATCTACCTGCATCGGCATTGGAGGAGACCCCTTGAATGGCACGCATTTCATCGATGTGCTGCAATTGTTTGAAAACGACCCTGACACCCATGGCATCCTAATGATTGGTGAGATTGGGGGAGAAGCCGAAGAAAACGCCGCTGAGTGGATCAAAGCGCATAGCACAAAGCCTACAGCAGCTTTTATTGCAGGCGTGACAGCGCCGGCCGGCAAAAGAATGGGACATGCAGGAGCTATTATCTCAGGAGGCAAAGGGGGGGCAAAAGAAAAAATTGACGCGTTAAAAAGAGCCGGCGTACATGTCACCGAGAGCCCAGCAGAGATGGGAAAAGCCATACAGGAGGCTCTCGGCGTGAAGTCTTAAGAAACCGCTAATTCGAGCTTTTCTATTTCGCTATTTATATTCTGCATTAAGACCTCGAATTTGCGCTGCATTGCGAGACATAAATCCGTATATTCTTTAGCTTGTAGGCATTGGTGGTTTAACTCAGGCAATTGTTTCTTCAGCCAAGCCACGGACCGCATAGACTTTTCCAGCTTTGGCGATTTTGGAGGAAATTGCTTTTCTGCTTGATTTTGCATTTTTGCAATTTGGCTTTCAAGGCACTTTTGAATGAGTTGGAACAAATAATACCGCCTTGCCCTATTTTGATAGATGAGCACCATCTCAATCATTCTTTTTTGCTTAACATGCGCATAAATAGGAAGCATGCGAACCACACTGTCATCCATTTCACTGGCAGCATTTCGACTTATGACTTTGAAATTAGCTTCTATTTTTCCTGAATCGTATTGCAGCGACGGCATTTCATTTTTTAGATTGTCTATCTTGAGCAGTATATCTTGTATGTCACAACCCACTTCCCGTGCCTTGCGGGTCCACCTGCGAATGTCTATATCCACTTCATTCAGATCTTCAAAGAGAGGATCGAACTCTTGGGAAGGAGAATTGTACCCGCTTTGAACCTTGTTATCATAATTAGCATAATTCATGGCAACCTCCAGGGTATAACAACACGGTTTAATAAAGAATAACCGTCCTATTACGGATCCTTTCAGAGTACTTGCTAGGCGCCTAGACACAACCGCACTAACATTTAATCTGTATGCTGATCCAAATTGAGATATACAGTAAATTATTTAATATTGTAAATGTCTTTTAGACCCGATACTGCAGTGCATTCTGTGCGTATTATCCTATTAGCAACGTATCTTAGGACATAACGTATATAATTTAAAATGTCTCCAAACTATTTGAAGGAAGTAAATTATTAATGTTATATCTCGATTCATAAACGCTTTGCATCTGTTTAATCTCTTTTTTTGAAAACTGGACAAAGCTTAACCTGGACTCTAGCGGAAATGCTTCAGCAACAGACCTAAATCCATGAGCTTCGATAGCTTCTCGTACACACTCTTGTAACTCCAACACATTGATTTTTTCTTCCCTTACATGTGGATACATCAAGAACAACCTATAGCCGAATAGCATTATCTCTATCTTCGAAAAACAGGTACCAACAAAAGCTTCACGCATATGCTTAGAAAGAAAGTTCGCCATGTCATATCGCGCCAGGTCTAACACTGCATCGAATTCACGTTTCCGTAAATGCGATTTCATCAACAAGAATATCCCTTGTTTTATTAATTCCGGTGGAACACTTTCATGCTGAGAAAAATTCAACAACAAATTTTTAACAAGATGTGGAAATTTGCATATACTGTTACGAAAAAATACCGAGACGACTTGTTGCTCCTGCTTATATAGATGCCGTTTGACAAAGTCTAGCTCACCAAAAGCCAGCAAGGTTTGAAAAAAAGCTGCTATCAAAATAGAGTTTTGCTCAGCATTAGGAAGCGTCTTGGATGCGTCAATTAAAATTTCCAACACCCTATCCAGCGATATGTTAAACTTGCGGGCTTTGAAAATAATATGAAGAAAATGCTCATTTTTTTCCTCAGGCGTATTGGCATAAAGCCATAGTCTGCATATATTCTGGAGTCGCCTCTCTACGGAAGATTCGTGAGAAGCATCAACCTCCATACTCTCTACATCGCTTTCTGAAGTTGAACTTATGCCGCTAGCTTCTTTATAATCGATCAACATCATTCCCTCCGGGCTATCTTGGATAAGCTTATCATCAACCTTCTTTTCAACACACTCCACGTATAATCTTTTCAAATCTTCTTTTAACATACTGAGCGAAGGGGGGTTCTTAATGAAAATTTTGCTCAACATCCAATTGCCGATATATGATTTAATCTCTTTCAAAGAATTAATGGTGGGCGTCATGCAAAAAGTTAAATCCTCAGCGAAATAGACGTCGTACTCCCATTCCCATCGAGAAGGGTGAATATTACGGATGCACGTCAAATCTGCATCAAGCCTATTATCGGCTAAGTGGGACATAAACGCCTTGACCATGACGTTGACTCGGTATTCTAGCTCCTGTTTGACAATAGGCATAAGTGTTAACGTGGCTTTATTTAATCTGACAATACTCGATATGTCTTTTATTGATGTATAGCTTACAAAATTCGCATAAAAATCTTTATTCAACGTATCTAAATTGAACATAATGGAAGCTCCTTAGTAGAAATATTTCAAATACTATCATCCATAATGAAATAATGTCGATGCGTAACGCATATATTATGTCATCAAATTTTTAAATTGACATTTTAATTAAATCAATAGTAATATGTTTATATTTAACATAAAAAAGGACTATATGATTAAATCTAAATTTTTCTGTATTTATATATTTATAATCGCCAATTTAATTAATATCAACTTTACTTTTGCCGAAACTACTTTTAATAAAGAGCCCCTTCCTTGGTATGGTCATGGGATTACATCCTTTAAAGAGCATTTGCAATACGATCGATCTAGGATGCACATTGAAACTTTTCATTTAGAAAACCTTCCAAGTTTTCCACAACATTCGCACTCTCCTAAGTTTATAGAAATTCGCGGTGCCGAGTGGGAAGCTCATGCCGCTAATATGCCCTTCTCGGAAACTTCACCTATCGAGTATCTATCTTTATTTGGAAATCACGAAATTTGGATGCGCTGGACCATGGAACAAGGACACATTGTCGTCAGCGACAATTACTCAGAAAATGCAGGGTATGGGAAAGCTTCATTTTTTTTCAAATTACCTCCATTCCGGACGCTGCAAGCGTTGAATCTAGAAGGCACCTGCCTGATGTATCCCACCGATCTTAACTATACCTCCGATGATTTTTGGACTAAGATCTCTTCCTTTACCCATCTGCATAGCCTCAACCTCGAAGACAACCCTCATTTATCTTTAGAAGGAATAGAATCTCTCCAAAAACTTCCTCAACTCGAAGAGCTTCTTTTAGGGGGTTGGAAATGGCGTTGGTCCTCTCTCGATGCCGCTCCCCAGCTTCAGCAGCTGGAAGGTTTAAGCTCATTGACCCAAGTCAAAATGTTGAGCCTCTCCCCTCATGCAGGCACTGATCTCTCTCCCTTAGGAAAAATGAGCAGCTTAGAGGCTCTGACCATTGATCAGTTGGGAAATCCCGATTTAAGCCCACTTGCAGACCTCCCCAACCTTGAACTCCTAACCGTATATCATCATGCCAACATCCAGGGATTAGGGAATAGCAAAAGCTTGCGTGCTTTAAATGTAGTTAATAACTGGGGTAATAAGATAAATTTTACACTTTTCAACATAGAATTAAATGATCTCTATTCTCTAGAATTTCTGCATTTATATGGCCCAGAAAACCATCTCAGCGACATCTTGCCTTTGTTATCGAATAAAAATCTCACACAGCTGCGCCATGTACAAATCGAACACAGCCACCATGACGATCGGAATCAAATGCCGTTTAAAAGCTTACAG
>CAYMKI010000177.1:2688-5741 GCA_964390695.1 uncultured bacterium | reverse complement strand
GATTTAAGCTTGTTTAGGTCTTTATTTGATCATCTTTCTACAGAAGACCTTCAAGCTATCAATAATGGGGAGAGATTGAATGTACGACTAAGCCCACCTTTCACTGATCAACCTGTAAAAATTGATCGGCATTTTTTGCAAGACTTGAAAGATTTCATGCGAGACACTAATTTTTCTGGAGTGGTAACGATTTCTGATGGAACATCAACTCATACAATATCTTCTTCTAATATTAGTAGATCACAGGCTCCTTTTGCGATGCACTCTGTTGGTAAAGTCTTTACAGGAGTGTTAATCCTTCGTTTGATTGAGGAAGGAATTATACCCGAGGACGTTTTAGACAAACCAATACAGTTAAATGCAAAGGTAATTAAAGCTCTCCCTCCTGCCGTACAAGAACAACTTTCTAAAACAACTTTACGTGATGTCATGGTGCATCGAGGTCGGTATGGCGATTATTTAGGAAATTATGTGAATGCACTTGAAAAAGCTTTAAAGGAAGGGACAGAAGTTCCTCAAATTAATCACCCAAGAGATTTTCTTGCTTACGCAGATGAAGAGCTTATTCCACTTGACAAACTAGGTCCTGAAGGTGATTCATATAGCAATTTAGGTATACTGTTAGCAGGTCTCTCCATTGAACATCTTTATAATGAACACAGTAAAGAAAATATTCTGTATGATGAAATTTTAAATCGTTATGTGCTTGAACCATCAGGTGTTACTACATTTTATAGCAAAATGCCAAGAGGAGCTAGATTTAACAAAGACGATCTTTCTTCCCCCCATATTGCAGGAGGACCTGCAGGTGGATATTGGACTACTGCAGAAGACTTGTTAAAATTTGGCAAATGGTTAGGAATAAAGTCGAAAGATGAACAGTTTATGCGTTTAGCAAATACTTATGGCGGAGAGTTTTATAACAATCGTGAATTTTCTCATGGAGGATCGATAGAATCCGCTAGTGCTCACATTTCACACCGTATTGACAATGGCTTAACTGTGTCAGTGATGTCTGATATGACAGGACTTGGACGAGCAAGCAAACTAGCAGAAATGATTCAGCAACGTTTGTTAGAGGACAATTCGTAGTCCACAGTCATAAGCACTTTTTTATCAAGGTTGTTAATATCTAGATGAATATATGAAAATACTTTTTGTTTTTTGTAAGAATAATAGGGTAATATTTCTTACAAAGAGAGAAGAAAACAAGTGAAAAGTGTCGATTCCCAAATACTGGCAGCTATAAAAGCACTGGGTCATGCTACGGAAGATCTTGGAGTTTTTCAGGAGGCTGTGCACTCAACTCATTGAATGAAATAAATAAAAAAATACCATCAATGTATGTTGTAATTTTTTGATCATTGGTAATCCCGCTTAAACTAGCCTTTACAAAGAACGTTTGAGGGTATTTGCGCGTCTTCGAATTGTCACGTCTTTTATGCCTTGTTTTAATACAGTATGGCTATTTTAATCTATTTTTTTGATAGACTTCACAGCAATTCCCGCTAGTCACAGGAAAAAGGAATCCATGAGAGCTCTGAACCACAAGACAATTTGAAGAAAGGGGGAGCCGAAATTCTGCAAGAAGAACGCCAAATTCTCGCCACGGAAAAGTTCGCAGACCGTCTCATGTCTCCCGAATATTCTGGCCAATATTTCCGTATCATGGTAAAAAAAGTAAGATAGTTCTCTGTCTCACAGGACTATCCACTATGAGCCTACACTTGCTTAGCCAAGACCCTTTGAGTGTTATTTTTGATTTCTGCCGGACACAAGACATCATCCACCTCAGTGAAACCAGTCGCTATTTTCATGCGGTTGTTTACCAATCTCCCTACATCACCCATTTGTTTACAGCCGTTTTTGGGAGCTTTACCAAAGCAGATGCCCCTTACCCACTGCATCAACTAGCAGCAAGAACCTCTCTTATACTGTCAGCCAACAGCTATTTTGCCGCAAACACAGCTAGTGAAAAAATACAGCTGCTATTAAATCGCATTTCTTCAGCTTTTGGCCTGAATATTTCCTTAAGGAGTGAAAATGCCGCTGCTCGTATTTCCAATATATATCTAAGCGTAGCCACCGAACTCGTCAAAGAAAAACCCGCAAATTTGCAGGACTTGCGAGATAAATGCCTCCGCTTAAAAGTGTTGGAAAATGAGCTGCATGTGATAGAGCTTGCGCTAAAGAAGAAAATGCCTGTACTTAATTTTCTCTCCAAGCGCGATTATATAGGATCTTGGAGGATAAAACTAGGGCAATCACAAGCCGTTATGAAAGGAAAAACGCGGAAGTTAGATATCCTTGCCTATCCCAAATGCCTAGATGGGAATCCTAAAGAGAGCCTATGCTGCGCATTGGTAGAACAAAGCTCTCAACAATGCCTCAGTGAAATTCATATCCAGAGAGTGTGGCGCGGAAAGGATGGGCGTGATGAAACAGAATCCACAAGTCGTCCTCAAGAATTGCTCAAGGGGAAAAAGTATAAACTCCTTGTCACACCGCATTTTTGCGAATTAGAGCTCATGCATGATGCTCGCAATGGTGATTTCCCTTTGCAGCGGCTGCTGCTGCAATTAGCCGTAGAGATATTTCGCCAAGATCCGGCTGAAGTGCTGGTTATCAAGCGTTCCAATGGGTGGAATTCCACTGTTGATTTAGCCGCTGGTTTTTTCTTTGCCTCTGATCATGACAATGAAATAAAAAAACAGTTACAGACAGCAAGAACTGCGGGCAAGCTCTTTTCTCTGAGATCCAATTCAAATTACTATGCAAAAACTTCGCTCTTGCTCAAAGATCGTGGCCACGAATTCGGAACCCAATTTGTGAAACCGCATGCTGAAAATAACAATGAAATAGCTTCTTCGAGTCTTTTTGAACCTGCTCTAGTGGATTTTTGCCTACAAACACCCCCGACCACTTGGGAAGAGATGATCGCACAAAACCCACTGCTTACAACACAGCCTAATCCACAATTGCCTCTATACTGGTCTTCTCTGTACCTACAGCTATCCTCCTCAGAAAAAGTCAAAGGGCTGCTTGGATATTAG
>CAYMKI010000177.1:0-2588 GCA_964390695.1 uncultured bacterium | reverse complement strand
GCCAAGGCACCTAAAATCAACACATGCGTTAATGAAGATATGGCATTGCAAATCGCATGAAAGACCACATCTCCGTCTGAGTTAGCCATAAAACCGGGGACGCCATCAAAAATGACCCCAGCCAGTACGCATAGTTTTGCAGAATCTAACGGCAAAAAGCGATGGCTATCTTGACCTATGCCCGTTCGCACGATTTCATTCCTCGACATAAATACTATTTCCTTGATATTAAAAAGCTTTGATCAACGGTTTTCTAAAAAATTTTTCAATTTGCTAAATGCTAAAAAGCGCATGGAACAACGGCTATGTTCTTCCACCGTCATCTCCCCATAAGTCTTGTCCGACCCGAGAGGTTGTACAATCGGGTTCCAGCTGTACACACCATGCCGCGTAGCTCCACGAGGAGCCACTATGGTTCCCTCTACAATACCTTCGAAAATAATCGGTTCTTTATCCGGTTCGATATATCCTACCAGGCAGATCACCTGTACGGCGTGATCTGTATAATTGTGGATAAGCTCATATAAGCCCACATCGCCGATAGAGCGCAAAAAATCCTTAATGTAAGGCCCCGGCAATCCGCCTATAGCTGGGCAGCATAATGAAACGTCTTCCACAATCAAAGGCCTTTGCAAGATGCGCAGGGCTTCGCGGGCTTTGTGATGGAGGATACTAAATCTATCTCCTTGAATTTCAGTTAGTTCAATATTTACTTGCTCTAGCTCCCAGCCTTTTAAAATACATTTAGCTTCTTCGTATTTTGCAGCATTACTTGTGATAAATTCTATTTTCATAAACCCTACCTCAAAAATAAAATCGTATTATATACAAATCTCGTTTGGGAATCCATACGAAAATCCGTGAAAATGAAAAGTTCAATTTTTGTTTTTTTTTGTTGTATTAAAATTGAAATGACTGATAAAAAAAGGTTGGTTAAAAAAGGTAGTTGTCATCATGAATTTCCGTAATGTTTGTTTAAACGGAACGACAACCCAAACCTGAAAAAATATTACTCATTATCTAGAAACTAGAAACTGGTAGTTAGCTAAATGGAAGCTCTTAAAATCAAAGGCGGAACTCCTCTTAAAGGCCATGTAAAGGCAGCCGGCGCCAAAAATGCGATGACAAAACTGTTAGTCGCGTCCCTTCTTTCCGATAAGCGATGCACTTTTTACAATGTCCCTGATATAGGCGACGTGGATGTCACCGTAGCCCTATGTAAAGAACTGGGGACGGAAGTGCAGTGGGACAAAGAAGCCGGCGTAATGGAAGTGATCACCAAAGAGCTAAAAACCTCATATATCCCACAACGCTTCTCAGGAGCCAACCGTATTCCCATTTTGATGATCGGAGCACTGCTCAGTCGTACTGACGAAGACATTATAGTACCCACGGTGGGTGGATGCGACATTGGCAAAAGATCTGTGGACTTTCATATCGACGCCCTGGAAAAGCTTGGAGCGGTGATCGAATACCGCGAAATGAAAAAAGAAGGCGCCTATTTCGCACATGCTCACAATGGATTAAGAGGAACTGTTATCACTTTAGCATATCCTTCAGTAGGCGCCACAGAAAACACCATCTTAGCCGGCGTTACAGCGCGTGGCATTACAGTCATCAAAAATGCCGCCATCGAACCTGAAATTGTAGAGCTGATCCTATTTTTGCAAAAGCTGGGAGCCATCATCACCTTGGATGTCGATAGGACCATTAGAATACAGGGCACGCGCAGATTTTATGAAGTCGAACACACAGTCATTCCTGACCGTATTGAAGCAGCTTCCTGGGGCATGGCAGCTATCAGCTCCAAGGGGAGAGTCTTTGTGGAAGGTGCTCAACACCAAAACATGATTACCTTTTTGAACAAAATTCGCGAGGTTGGCGGCGGTTTTGACATCAAGAGCAACGGTATTGATTTTTACTACGATGGTCCTTTGCAAGGAGGCGTACATCTGGAAACAGACGTGCATCCTGGTTTTATGACCGACTGGCAGCAACCTTTTGTCGTCTTGCTAACACAAGCTTCCGGCACCTCTGTAGTGCATGAAACCGTGTATGAAAACCGCTTTGGTTATACTGAAACCCTCTCTGAGATGGGAGCTGATATCACACTCTTCAAGCAATGCCTCGGAGGAAAATGTTGCCGCTTTGCTTCTCAGAGTTTTTCACATAGCCTCATAGTGAAAGGCGCCTCCGTATTACATGGCAGAGAAATCTCCATTCCAGACCTGCGGGCTGGATTTGCCTATGTCATGGCTGCTGCTATAGCCCAAGAAAGCAGCATCCTCACGGGACTGCCGTTTCTGGAAAGAGGCTACGAGAAACTCGTTCCGAAACTAGCCTGCCTAGGTGTCGACATAGAGAAAATCAAGATCGATGACAAACCTGAAGTTACTGTGGGGTATCCGCGCAAGAGAAAAACCGCAGAGGACCTTCAGCCCATCATGGCCTAAACCCGATTAAAAGGTTTTAAACCACTGAGGATTTGAACCATTGAGATCAGCAAGAGTAGTATGAAAGGACTTAAACCACAGAGCGCAGTGAGAGCAGTGAGACAAGTGTGAGCTCACAAATAATGTATGGATTTG
>CAYMKI010000176.1:0-5757 GCA_964390695.1 uncultured bacterium | reverse complement strand
TCGGCTCAAAAGAACCCAAAAATCGACTGAAATTTTTTAGTGGGATAGGTTCATGAACCCAATGATGATATTAGGCTCTACGGGAACTTTCAAGCTGCTCCACAGGGCAAAAAAACCCGAAATTCAGGTTTCGAAGTTCCCTTTGCTTGGAAACATGGAGTTTTGACAAAAGTCTAATGAGTGCAACTACTAGGATGGTCTGGAGGCTCATTTGGAGTAGTCTCCTATTGACCGTGCTTCTTCGAGCAGAACCCCTACAATTCGAGATCCATGGAGAGGCGGTCATTTTGATGAACGCCGACACTCGGGTGATCTTATTTGAGCGGAATGCTCATGTTTGCCGTTATCCTGCGAGTACGACAAAAGTGGCGACGGGGTTATATGTGCTTACCAAGGCGAGCGATAAACTCGATCTGTTGATTGAGGCCCAACAAGATTCATTGGCTTCTGTGACTCAGGAGGCTAAGCAGCGTTCCGGGTATACCCTGCCTGCCCATTGGCTGGAACCCGATGGTATGCATATGGGAATCAAAAAAGGGGAGATTTTTTCGCTGCGTGATTTGCTGAAGGGCATGTTGATCTGCTCTGCCAACGATGCGGCGAACGTGATGGCTCACGCGCTGGGGCCGACCGTTCCCGTGTTTATGGAGGGGATGAATGCTTATCTCCGAGAAATTGGGTGTATACAGACGCAATTTTATAATCCACACGGTTTGCATGATGCGCGCCATCAAACGACGGCTCATGATCTCGCGCTTATGGGATGCGAAGCGTTGAAGCATCCTTTGTTTTGCGAAATTGTGTTGCAAACACGCTTCATACGGCCCAAAACCAACAAACAGGCGGCGATCACGTTATTGCAGACCAATCGCCTTGTCAGGCCGGGAAAATTTTACTACCCGAAGGCCATTGGGATCAAGACGGGCTATCACGCCAAAGCGAAAAAAAACCTGGTCGCAGCTGCGAGGATGGAAGACAGAACGCTTGTCGCGGTGTTTTTGGGGTATTCCGATTCGAGCACCCTATTTGAGGAGGCCATCCAACTATTTGAAATGGCCTTCAATCAACCCAAAGTACAACGCACCTTTTTAAAAGCCGGTTCCCAAAGTTTTACATTGGACCTGCCCAAAGGGGAGGCGCCCTTGCACACTTATCTGCAGGAGGCATTAACCCTTGAATATTATCCTGCGGAGGAACCGCAAGCCAAGTGTCTCCTCTATTGGCGAACCCTTGCGCTACCCATTGTAAAAGATCAACCGGTCGCCGATCTGAGACTCATCGGGGCAGAGGGGCAAATCTTGGCCCCCTTCTCGCCACCAAGGCAGTGGGACTCGCCTGGCCTTACAACTGGATCGATGCCCTGGCTTCCCTTTCTTGGGGGTGGTGGGCTTTTGTTGTTGCTTTTACTTGCCTGGGTATTGGAGGCGTTGTATGGAGCATCAGAAGGCAGTACTAACCTGAATTTTGCGTTTTTTTGCTCTTTGGAGCAGTGTGAAAGTTCCCGTAAAGCCAATCTCATCATTGGGTTCATATTTGATTAATATGGACCCAACGATGATATTGGCTATCCGGGGCTTTGACGCGGTCTAAAGGGCACAAAAACGCAAAACTCAGGTTACTAGGCATTCAAACGATGAAGACAGGCTCTTACATTCTTTTCCATAAAGACATTTGAGAGATGCCCCATTGGTATTTTCGTGCATGTTCCCGGATGAGGAAAGGTAAATCGAAAGTACGCAGCAGAGTAAAATGAGGCGCTAAGATTTCTTGGATCTCTTCGAAAGCGCTTGTGTTCTCACTACCTAACCACTTATGGGGGGGAGTGAACTCTTCTAGCCAAGAATAAGGGGAAGCTACGGCTAAGATTCCCTTCTGGCTGACAATTTGGGGAATAGATTCGAGAAATCCCCGTGGATCTTTCAGACGACAGATAATGTTTGCGGCCAAGACGAAATCAAAAGTCTCCTCCTCTTTGAATAATACTGTAGCGTCTCCAAAGTGAAAATTCACCCTGTCGACCTCTATTCCATTAGGGACGTTGGCAACGTGTCTGGAGTATCTTTTTCCTTCTTGATGTATCTGATACAAAAATTCTCGTTGCTGTTGCAGCTGCTTGGCTATTTTAATGAACTGCTTTGAATTGTCGATGGCAGTCACATGTTGGAAGTAACGGGCAAGTTCAAAACTGGCTCTTCCGATGGCACAGCCGATATCCAAGGCGCTGGTCTGAGAAGCAAGCTGTAGACCGTTCAGGGAATCTTGGACACACCGCACAGGGAAATTTAGCGACTCGCGTGGGCCAAAAGAGTAGGGAAGTTGCTCTTCAATACTGCCATAGTGGAACAAAAGGTATTGGTTGACAACATGTTCAGTTTCGTAGATGGAAGAAATCGGATGTTCGGTAGGTTGTATTAATGAAGCTTTTTGTCTTTTAACAATTCTAAAAGATATTCTGCAGGCTCGTAGTCCTGGATGAGTACCTCACTTTTTCCATGGCGTTGCATTCTGACTTGTCGTACCCGGATTTCCGGGGTTTTAGTGGAGGAAAAAAGAATATCTTCATGTGTGGCATTGTGCTTATTCTTAAAACGGTCGAGGGTCACAGAACCTGTTAGGTGATCATTGCGTCCGGTTGCCAGATGGAATGTGCCGAAGATCTTTTCGTCTTGTATGTCTCTTCCCGAATAAGGAAGGACCTGCGTGCCGAAGCCGAGTTCTCCTAAAATCCCCGCTGCAGGATCACTTTTCAATTTTTGGCTGAATTCATCCACAACGGCTTGGTCGCCTTTGAGGAGATCGATGGCTTCTATTCGTCCATGTTGGACGTGCATGAGCGTCAAAGTACCGTCATCAAATTTCACAGGGAATTCCCCTCGGGCGTCCTTAGGCACAAAATACACTTCGCCTGCGGGAAGATTGACAATATCGGGGGCTGTACGGCATAGACCATGACTCTTTTGCGCCTCTTGCTTTCCGAGGCTGATATGCAAGTGATAGGGGTGGTGACCGATTTCGAAGTCAATGTCTACATTATCAGCGTGGGTCATGCCTAAGCGTAACTTCTCAGTTTCTCGGCTGACTTCTTCGTAGTCGACCGCGAGTCCCGAGCTCAAGATAATGTCATTGACGCCATGCAGGGTAGCCCCGCGGAAGCCGTATTGTTTAGCGGCTGCAGTCAAGGGGGCTGTTGCGGAATAGGTGGAGATGCAGAGGATTAGGTCATAGTTTGGATAAATGTCTTTTACAAAGCTAAGAACAGCGCCGTTGGGGGTGGTTACCGTTTCCGGGAGCTCCAGGTTGCTGCCTTTTGTGGTTTGGTAGGCAAAAAAATCACATGCTTTCAATTGTAGCTTTTGCATATCACCCTTGCGCAGGCCCTGGTAGAACACCTCGTATGCCGTTTTTTGCACGTCAAGCTTAGAATTTTCTAGAAAAGCGAAATTCTCGATCAGGGATAGATCATCCAGGTCAATCAAAATGCATAATTTTTCGCCCGCTTTGGGATGAAACACCGTTTTTAACAAATGGGTTAAGCTGAATGCGGGAAAGAGACGTGATTGTGCCGAGGGCCTTGCGTGTATGACAGTCATCAGCGCTTCTCCAAAAAAAGGTTTTGGTCCAACGTTATAATAATTTGTTTAATTTAGCAAGGTGGTCCTAGTAACCTGAGTTTTGGGTTTTTTTGCCCTTTGGACCCCTTAAAAGCTCCGGGAACTTTCAAGCTGCTCCAAAGGGCAAAAAAATCCTTTTAGAAGTAGCTAGAATTGAAGGGATGAAATTGCATAACGTGATAGACATTAAAACATGAAATCTTTAAGCTGACTTGAGTTTGTAAATTTGTTAGAAATTTTAAAAAATTACATCGTAGCGAGTATTTGTGTGATTTTTACAACAAATACTTGTTAATTTTAATGGAGGTGGCGAATTGATTAACTCAATACTTCAATCCACATTTAGTGCTGTCAGAAACCAAGGGTATCAACCTGCATATATCGCGCAAGCAATGCCTGTGTTGGGTGCTATTGTTTCTGCACCAACAGCGCTTTACTCTGGGATTATGGCAATTGTAAAAATTGCTCAGGCAGTATTTCAAAAAATTAAACATGGGACTCCTTTTTTTCGATCTGATGATCCAGAATGGCAATATTCGCACTTGCCTATGGAAGATGCGAGAGATCTGGGCATAATATTCCTAAATAATGTGATCAACATATGCACACTTGGCGTTTTGAATAATCTATTTGTTTGGCATGTTGCATCCAATAGTGGATGCGGCCGTGATGACGACGATTAATGCAAAAACACTTCAAAAATAATCCGCAAACCCCAATGTCCGGGTTGTAACCAGGGGCTTTTAATGTAAGTCCTCAAAAAGTCATGGCTGAAAATTTTACTTGCAGATTGAGGGCGGATTATTAATCATGTTTCGGTATGGATATATACTCATTCAAGCTTCTATCAACACTTCCTCCAGAGGTAAGGAACTCGCCGGTCCTACAGGGTCTAAAAATACTCATTCAGACTGTAGTGAAGGAGCTTCAGGATGCAAAAGAGCGGCTGCGGGATACAAAAGAACAGCTACAGAAGTCACAAGAACAGCTATCTCAGGCTAATGCCAAAATCGAGTCTCTAGAGGATGAACTTCGTCGACTCCGCTGAATAGCTTGGGTATAGAAGGCAAAAAACTACGTAAGCAATGCCCCGAAGCGGGACTTGTAGGTTATATCGTTAGTTCGGTGCTGAAGCCTGGTCAGGTTTTCCTGTCTGACAGAGCTGGTCAGTTTGCACTGTTTATCCATGCTCGCTGTTGGGTACATATCGAACGTCCGCTAAGAAAAGTTGTGTGCTGTAGCAAATCGATAGAGGAAGAGCTAAAGCAAGTTCGTGAGGCTATTTGGACTACATACCGAGCGCTTAAACAAACTGTTTCGGAGCAAAAGGTAAGGAACACGTCCACAAGCTATATGACCGGATTATTGCCATGAAAACGACTAGTGCAGAAATCCGTGCGGTCATTGATAACTTTGCAACCTATCGTGATGAACTGCTGCGTGCCCTGGATCATCCAGGACTCCCACTTCATAATAACCTGAGTTTTGGGAGTATTTACAGCTCTGGTTTCGAAGTCGTCCTCCCGATTTAGCTGAGTTAGTCCGAAACCGCTATCGAAACGCGAGAGCTGAAGCTCCCTCTTCCGGCGTGGCTTTTTGAGGACTTACCTAAAGTCGCATGTTTCCTCGTCGTTGATTCTATGAATATTTGCTTTTTCTACATCAACCACAACATAATCAAAGATATCTGTAAATTTTACACAATAGCCTAAGCACCACAAAAACAAACGATTCACAAATGTTTGTTGCTTGGCTTCCTGAAGTAGATAGTCGGCAAAAGGAGGCAAGACATGATCGGTGATAGTCTCTATGTGAATGTTGTGAAATCCTATTTCTTGAAGCATTTTCTCATATTCTTGAAAAGTCATGAAATTTTCCTCAGGAATGGCAGTGAAAGAGCTCAATAGCTTGATTCTAAATTTTGAGATTTTATCGCGTAAAATGATGTCAGTTAACCCTACTTTTCCACCAGGACGGAGTAATGCATAAGCATCTTGGAAAAATTGTTCCCTCGTTTTAAAATGATAGGCTCCATCTACGACCACTATTTTTGTAAACTCGAGATTTTTTACTTCATCAATGGTTTGATAGATAGCTCCCTCATTCTTATAGGTAGCTTTCAAATGATCAGTGCTCACCTTGGAAG
>CAYMKI010000175.1:0-5849 GCA_964390695.1 uncultured bacterium | reverse complement strand
GTGCGCTTCGCGCGCAATTTTAAGTTGTTGCTTCTTAAGCCTTTACTCCGCGTCTCAGCGCCTCCGTGCCCTCTGCGTTGAACTTGAAGCAATAAGGATATCTTATAATTAATGTTCTAATAAAATAGGTAATGACAAGGGCATCGCCCTGGGTAGGGCATTCATCATGTGTAGCACCCTGTAAGGGTGCTACAATCCAAGATTACTGAGTGATGGCAATATATTTGGAAGCATCCACCGGCATCCCATCAGATTTCTGGGAGATATGCGGATTGATCCAAGCACATTGCGTTAGGGTTATGCCTGTGGCTCTTCCCAAGACACCATCAAAAGAGTTATCCAACTCATTGCCATTACCAGGGATGCTATGAGGATCCCACGAATTGACGATAAGATCACCTTCTTTGGCGTTGAGCAGAATGTTGCCATTTATATATCCAACCTTTAGACCGCCGGCTTTTAATGGCGCTACAAAGGAAGTTTCGAATTCCGGATTTTTTAAATTTCCATAGTCACTTAAAACAATTTCCAGATCCTGCAGCTGAGATGCATGATTTTGTATCGCAGTGACTAGGGTCGAATAAAACAATTGGTTGGCAGCTTTGCGGTCGCTATCTTTTGCGGCTTTTAAGAAATTATTTTGTCCATACAAAGAAATGACGACACGTTTGAGACCTTTACCTTGGAAGGCTGAAGTTTTATTATCTAAGGAAGCATTCACTACGGCATTTGCCAGCACCTGCATTTCTTGTTTGTATTTGTCAAGATCCAGTGCGCCGTCTTTAATATAGTAAGCATAATGTGGCTGGTTGTTTACATCTAAAGCAGGAGCTGGAACGGAAAGGCATCCAATTTCTTTTTTAGAGGAGTCGTCTCCTACTTTAGACCAAAGGAAGGTTTCAGAATAAATACATGCCGAACAAGGTTGGTCTTTGAAAGTTGAGCCATCAGCTCTTTTTGAAGTCGTGTCGTTAAAAACACCTTCGGTATGCGGTGTAAATCCTTGGTTAGTTAGAAAATTTTCCAATTTAGTTTTATCATAACGTTGATGCATTTCAATATTCACTGGTTCGCGTTGAAATGTCACTCGTACGGAGTCCTGCAAACTCAGCTGCTGGCTATTGTAATAGACTTTGGCGCTGGCTGCATGCCTTTCAAAATCTTTTGATTGGATATAGTTTGTCAGGCATTTGCGGTTTGCTGTGGGTGCATAACCAGAATAATAGACATCATAAAAAGACTCCATGTCTTTGAGTCTTTCTATAGGTGATTTAAATGCTACGTGAGCTATATGTGTCGCGACAGGTTCTTTAGTGAGCACAGGAGAAGTCGACGAGGCCATTTCTCTAACAGGAAGGCCTAGAATAGGTGTTTTGCTATCAGCGAGATCTGCTTCTAACTTTTCCATTAAATTAGCAAAACGCTGATTCCACACCTGTTGGGTTAGATTAGGAAAGCCCAATAACAGGTATGTTTGCATGCTGGATAAAGTCATGGTTATGGCATCTTGATCAAATTGCCAGCTGCCCCAAGTGTTATTATACTCCATGACCTTATCAATGGCATTTTTGGCTGCGACCAGTTTTGAAGCATTGGGAAAAGTGAAGTGCAGTTGTTTATTTCCTGAAGGACTGGTGGTGATGCTGTATTGTGTATTGAAAAGCTCCAAAATCGAGCTTGCCTTTTGTGCCGCGTCGTCTGCGGAAAAGCTATAATCGAGTGAACAGTATTTTCTTTTGACGGCTTTGACTTGCAAGGCCACCTGGTCTTCAAATGTTTCAGTTATAACAGGGGTGGACGGGATAATGGAGGGAGCGGGGGGTGGGGCGAACGTTGGTGCTGTAGGTGTAGAGGGGGGCGGAAGCTCTGTGGTTGTGGTTGCAGGAGAAGTTTGCGGCTTAGATAAATCTACAATCTTAGGTTGGGCAGCTGGTGCTGGTTTTTTATCTATGGCTTTTCCTGGAGGAGTGGTAGTGGGGGGGGCATCGCATGTGAAAGTTTTTAAAGGGATATCCTTATTCTTATTGTCTGCGGCCTCTTTTGCAGAAAGGCTGCAACAACATACAAAGGCGCAGATGCGGGAAATAATTTGCATTATTTTGTGGGAAATCTCTTTGATGACAGTGACCATTTTATTTAGCAATGAAGGTGTTTTAACTTTGGAATTTTCGGTGTTAACTCCTTTTACATGGATGTGTTTAGGTAGGTCGGACCTTTTTTTCGTATTATCTGCATGAGATAGCGGTGGGGCGGGTATTATGGTACTTGGTTTGGATGATGTTATCATTGTATTAATCCTTATTTATATATTTTAAGTGCGTATAGTTTTCACAAGGCCGAGCTATACTAGTACAACGCGGCGTGCGGCTGCAGAAAAGTGACACACCGAGTGACTATAGGTAAGCGACTTGAAAACTATAGCTTAAATTTTACACTTTAATCTCGATATTTAGCAAAACGTTTGTAGCACCAATCCATTAACCTCTATCGCACAAAAGATAGTTGTGATAGTATTTGGCTAGGCTTATTTCTGAATATTATGAGAGAGACATTTATGGCTTCTACAAGATTGGACGACTGGATCAATACTGTCAAGGAACTCTGTCAACCGGATCGTATTCAGATCTGTGATGGATCGGAAGATGAATTCAACCGATTGTGTACTGAAATGTGCATGAATGGAACATCAATCAAGTTGAATCAGGTGTTGAGGCCTAACAGCTATTTGATCAGAACCTCTATTGAGGATGTGTCGAGAGTCGAAGATAGGACTTTTATATGTTCTGAGAACCCCTCGGATGCTGGCCCTACGAATAATTGGAAAGATCCCCAAGAAATGAAGAACCTCTTGAATGGGTTGTTCAGAGGCTGCATGCGGGGAAGGACCATGTACGTCGTGCCTTATTGCATGGGCCCGATAGGCTCTAAAATTGGACATCTAGGAATAGAAATTACCGATTCTCCTTATGTAGTTTGCAGTATGCGCATCATGACGCGCATGGGCAAGGAGGTTTACGACCGGCTGAATCGTGAAGGGACTGTCTTTGTTCCGGGCGTCCATTCTGTAGGCATGCCTCTCCATTCTGGAGAAAGAGATGTTCCCTGGCCTTGCAATCCTGCTCAACGCTATATTGTGCATTTTCCGGAATCTAGGGAAATCTGGTCCTTTGGTAGTGGCTATGGAGGAAATGCACTGCTAGGAAAGAAATGCTTTGCTCTACGCATAGCATCCGTGATGGCCAGGGATGAAGGCTGGCTAGCAGAACATATGCTGATCCTTGGATTAACCAGTCCGGAAGGAAAGAAAATATATGTAGCAGCTGCTTTCCCAAGCGCATGTGGAAAGACTAATCTGGCTATGATGCAGCCTACGCTTCCCGGGTGGAAAGTCGAAACTGTGGGCGATGATATCGCTTGGATGAAATTTGGCGCCGATGGCAGGCTTTATGCCATCAATCCTGAAGCCGGATTTTTCGGAGTGGCACCAGGAACCTCTAGGGAGTCGAATCCCAACGCCATGTTAACCATTGCGAAAAATGCCCTATTTACCAATGTTGCGTTAACCCCGCAAGGGGATGTGTGGTGGGAAGGTATGACTCCGCAACCTCCCCAAGAAGCCATCGATTGGCAAGGAAATAGCTGGACACCACTCAATACACAAAAAGCCGCCCACCCCAATTCGAGGTTTACAGCTCCGGCATCCCAGTGCCCTGTCATAGATAAAGCGTGGCAGAATCCTGAAGGTGTTCCGATTTCCGCCATCATATTTGGAGGACGCCGTTCGAATGTAGTGCCTTTGGTCAATGAGGCCTTTGATTGGAATCATGGTGTGTTCTTAGGGGCTTCTGTATCATCGGAAACTACGGCAGCTGCTGTGGGAGAGATCGGTAAATTGCGGCACGATCCCTTTGCTATGCTGCCATTTTGCGGGTATCACATGGGAGATTATTTCCGTCATTGGATCGAGATGGGTATGAAGACAGACCCTTCTAAGCTGCCGCGTATCTATTATGTGAATTGGTTTAAAAAAGGGGCAGGCGGCGAGTACCTGTGGCCGGGTTTCGGCGAAAATTCCCGTGTCTTAAAATGGATTTTTGAAAGAGTTTCAGGTTCAGATGGAGCTGTTAAAACTCCGATAGGCTATCTGCCTAAACGAGGTTCTATCGATCTTGTCGATATGCATCTGTCTGAAAATGCGTGGGATGCGCTTTTTTATGTGGATCATAACGATTGGAGAACAGAGATAGGAATTTTAAAGGAATATTTTAAGATATTTGGCGACAAGTTGCCTTTGCAGCTATCAGAAGAATTAAATAAGTTGGAGATGCGATTTAGGAATGCAACCACCTGAGCACCAAAATACTCTTCTTAAGCTGACCAAGGCTTTATTTATAAGCGGCGCCTTGAATATTTTTTGTGTCAGTTTTATTGTTTATCTGATTTTCATGGACCGCCCTCCTACGCCTTATTATGAGCTCAAACCCGCTGATAAGAAAGATGAGCAAGTTCCTCTTGCTCTTAATCAAAGCAATGCAGAGCTGTTGCGCCATTTTCGGGCGCTTTCCCGCGAGCAGTTGATGCTTAAGTTATCAGATGCGCAGTGGGTAGAGAATGGGTACTCACAGCGCGATTTGGCGTTGGCGTGTTTAGTACAGTTTCATTACTTTGATCTTGAAAAAGCCCTAAAGGCCAGCCTTCAATCTCTTCAAAGGAGAACTTTGGCATTCGGTAGATTTCAGGACGGAACTTTGGCGGAAGTAATGCTTTTTCCGGGTTTAACTGAAATACAATATGAAAAAATTCAAGACTTTGCTCACAAAGAAAAATGGCCGCTAACGTCTAAGGGACTGTTTTTGCAGATGAAAGAGTCCTTAAAGCACAAGGAAAAAACAGAAGCTTCCTTGGTAGATGCCTTTTGTTTAACCCCTGAATTTTTAGCCGTGGATTTGTTGTTCAAGCGCGCAAGCGTACCCATTGAAAAGTCAGAGGTTATTTTGATCTTATTGGAAGGAAACTGGGAGGTCATCTCCTCCTTCACAGAACATCAAAGAGCTTTACAAGATTTATCTGAAGCTAAGAGGCAGCAATTTTTGTTGGATTTGATAGACCAAGGCAGCAGAGCTGCAGCCTATATACTGCTGAAAACAGACGGGCGATTTGCTGCGACCAAACTAGATGACCTGCGGGTTTTACAGCTATTGAACCTGATGAAAGATAAGACCGATTTAGCTCAAAAATATGCCATGGTGTTGCTGAAAAGCCCTAGAGGTGATGCCGTATTAAAAATGGCAGCCCAGCGTTTATATGAATATGCTGGCGAGGAACCCCCTCAGCAGCTTATTCTGCATAATGCCATGGCTAGATTTGTACAGAATAGTTTACCCGTTACGTCCATTTCTCCTCCAAGTCAAAAGCCTCTCGGGATTGTTCCTATTCAGCCCAAACCTCAGCCAGTTTCCCCTAAGGTTCAATCCAAGTATAAATCCAATAACACCTCTCTTCGTTACTATGTGGTACAAGAGGGCGATTCCCTTTGGAAGATTTCTAGAAAATATAAAGCCAATATCGATTCGATTAAAACAATCAATCATTTACAGTCGGATTTTCTCAAGCCGGGCACTACATTGAAAATCCCTATACTCGAGGATGGCTCTGCCGCCTAAGAGACATCTAGGGGTGAAGTTGTATTCATGATCTTCAAACATAACAATTAAGAAGATAGATTAAGACTTCTTGCATAACTAATTGAAACGCAAAGAAGTAAAGACGCGAAGACGCAAAGGTTATAGCAAAAGGTACGATTCACACACATAGGTAACATTTTGATTCACATACATAGGTAACACTTT
>CAYMKI010000174.1:0-5878 GCA_964390695.1 uncultured bacterium | reverse complement strand
AAATATATTAAGGATCCGAACTATTACAATCTGACTTTAGGTTTTATGGATTCTAATAAACAACTAACTCATGAACAGTTATCCAAAATCACCTATCTCAAATTTATAAATGGCGAGTCCCGATTTTCTAAGGAGGAGATAGGTATTTTGAGGAAGTGGTTCCAAGTGCAAGGTGTTGAGAAGATGCAGAAACTCTATCTGGAAGAGATACTTAATGGTTATCCTTTAAAGACCGTTCGCTACCAGAATAGCGCTCTGCAAAAGCTGTTTGCGGAATGGTTCTAAAACAGCTGGGTAGCTTGAGGGCTTTTTTACAGTAACTATTCAGTAATGTTATTTTTGAATTACACAGAGAAGGCAGAGACGCAAAGCACACAGAGAATCGCTCCGTATGCAACCGCAAATATCCTGAAAGGTTCGGGATTTTTTTAAACAAGATTAAATTATAGTGCAGATTTTCATTAGTTATAAAATCTTGTAAAATATTAATTTGTATTTTTAGTTTATAACAATTAAATTTTTGTATTATAATAAAATTTATTAAATGATTTTTTTTGTTATATAATTTGTTTTTAAAGTGAATTAAAATAAAAAACAATGGTGTTTATATGTTTAGCAATGCCACACCCGAATATCTCGATAAAATGATTGATTTTTTAAGTGCTCAAAAAAATCAAGAAATCCTCATTAGAGAGCAAGAATCTGTGGAAAAGACAACTCTTCATGAAAAAATTCCAACGCATTTGACAGTTAGACCTAACGAGACAGGAGGGGACATCAGTATCGAAACAGCTCGTCAGATGGTAGTCTCGTACCTCAAAGATCCTGAGTGTCATACCAGATTTAAAACTCAGCATCACAAAATCCTCCAAATCTATCAACAGCTTGCCCGGTTATCCAGTAAGGATCAGAATTTGATAGAGGGTATCGATGAGCAAGAGCTCAAACCTTCATCCTTTGAACGAGAAAAAATATTAGATATCGACGAAATGCTCCATGACGACGTATTGATACCCGAACCTCCTGAAGAGCAGTTGTTTAAACAGGAAATGCAGGGAGCAGCGCCTTATGCCTACGATGATAAAGTTAAGAGTTATCTCTTTCGGCCTATTTCTAGTTTTAAGGCTCCTTCCGATAAGCTATTGTTTCACATTCACGCAGATGAATTCGGCAGCGGTTCCCAACTGCAAGGTATGCATCAAGCTGAAGAAGTCCTCAAGTACCTATCCAACTTTATCCAACAAAATCCAAATAGCTCTGAGAGCTCTAAGCAATTGCTGCCGGAGTTGGAAAACATCCTGACAATCCAGGCAAATGAATTAGAATCCTTTCACAGAGAAAAAATGCCAGCTTTGATTCAATCTGCACAAAGCAAGATCGCTCAAGCGTTTGAAAAGCAAACCCCGCTTTTAATTTTTGGAGGTTGGAAGGGAAACCCCGGGCATGCGATGTACTATGAGATCATCCCCCAGTCAGAAAATACTGCTTCATTTAGGTTATACAATACCGGTGCGGGGGTCAATTATCACGACCATGCCCAAAAGGGCGCGCAACCAAAGTATCATGCATATACCGAGTGGCAGGGAATAGACCGCCAAAAATTGGAATCGCCCTATTTTTTAGAGGCTTTATATGAGTTAAGAACCTATACGGCGACTAATAAAGGCTCCGTCATCGGTGAATTTACCAGCAGGCTTTCGCGCACAAATTTCCGTGAAGAGGATGTGTATCTAGGGTTAAAGGCTTTGCTGCAGCCGCAAACTACAAGCTCTGAACCTGAGCTATACCCCCATCTTTTGATGGGGCCGCAGAAAGCCGGTGTCTGCACATGGAAATCTTTGATGGCATGGATGCGCACGAAAATGCCTTTGAATGACTATAAACGCTTCAAATGCGATATCAAACTGCAGTCTTTACGAGATTTTGTGCAGTCGCAACCGCAAGCTGTCACTTCGCAAGATTGGCGGTTGGTACTAAAAAGCCATCAAAACCTATGCCGCTCGCTTATTCAGTTATACAAACAAAATCTTATCGGCGAGGAGTATCTGAAAAGCGCGCAACAGATCTTAGAGCCCATCGCTGCTTGGATTCAGCAGCATGCCAGTAGTCGGTTTGCAACTCGGCAAGGAGATGTCGATTTTAAATATTTGCCTCCGGCAGAGGGTACATATTTCGAAGCCTCCGGTCTTCCGACCGATGCCTTGCAAGTCAATGCCCCATCCAGCACGGCAGCAGTCGCGCAGCAGCCTTGGCAGAACTTAATCCCTGAATTTAAGCGGATTGCCTTTGATGATCCCGAAAAAATAGAAGAGAGTTTCGGCAAAACACTGGCTTTAGCCAAAGAGGCATGGTTAAAAGGCGAAGATAGCGTGCTGCATAACTCCCTGATAGATAAGATCACGGACATAACACTCGATGAAGAATTTTGGAAAAAGGCCTCTCAGAATAGTCCTGAAAAATCTCAAAAACTGATCGTTCAATTAGGGGAGCTTTCGGGGCTGTTATTTAAAAGTTGCTTCACGATCCCGGACGCGCATTTAATCACGTTCGACAAACAGTACGCATTCCATAAAATTCAGTATTTACAGCAGCTGCTTCTAGGAAATTTTATTTCTAATTCGAAGAAGATACAAGCTATGATACTTTATCTATCGTTGAACGAAAAGACAGAGGGGGTCAAAGGTATTTTATACTCTATACCCAATGCCAAGATGCAAGAAGATCTAGCTGTTATCAAGGAAAAAAAATATCCTGAATGGTTAAACTTTGGTGCTATTCATCGTAGATTTCAGCAGGAACAAGGAAGTTCTTCTAGCATTTCGCTTGAAAAGATGTTTTTCGATCATTGCAAACCCGCGTTAGAACGCATCGCTCAAGAGATGCCGGACTTTAGCCAAAAAACATTGGAAGAGCAGAAAGCGATTCTCTATGCTAGCCCTCGTCTGCCCGAGTGGGCAAAAGCTCTGCGTGATACACAGCTGGAAGCTACTTATTTGGCTGGAGATAAAGAAAAATTCGGTTCTCTTTTGCAGGTGGATCGTCAAGACGGTTTTCAACTCACCTTTGGAATAAAAAAAGAAGAAGGGATGTTTGGTCAAAAAGCCTACTATGCAGTCGACGTCAATTGGAAAGGATTAAATGATACCAATCTAAAAAAACCTGCCGAATCTGATGAATATATAAAATTTTGCGAGTTTATGTATTCATACAAGTTTGGTCAATATCCGAAATTTCATACCCCTACTATAAAAAATTTACTGTTAGGATTAATGACGAAGGAATATTTTGGGAGCGAAAAAGCCTATACAGAACGGAGCCTGCTGGAGATAAATGCCGAATTAAAAACACGAGAACAGGAACCCTTTAGCATGCAGGTGGAAGATTTTCGGGATCTAGTAAGGGTGTTTGTCAATCCGGGGCTTCAGTTGGTCGAAGTGTTGGAATATTTTACTAAGTACCCGGAAAAATTTGAGGATCCCGATTATCAAACTTTGTTCCAAGTTTCTTTGTTCTCTTCTGGAGTGCTGTTTCAAAGCCTCAAGTTTAAGGGATTCTCACAGAAGCTCTCAGATTTTCTGAAAAAAAAATATGAACACTTTAGTGTACATCACCACATCCAAGGCATGGTGTTTATCCAGAAAATAGCCCATCAGCTACAAGGTTTTTGTCCGGAACAGCCTTTCTACAAAGACACCCTGGAAAAACTGCAGAACATAATCACGACAAAAGGCTTAGAAGTCCAGGAGAAGATCTGGATTCATGTCGAAATGCTCTCTCAGCTGAGAAATAAAGCTGAATTGACCGAGGACGATGCCTTGCATCTTATGGTAGGCAGCCTCTTCCTTGAAGAAAATCGTCAGTATACCTCATCGATCACCGATCCGGTGGAACTTAAACGGGCCAAAGAATCCCTGCCTCTCCATATCCACGAAATAGCCTCTTTTCTGGTCAAAGACGGACAGCCCAACCAAGATATGCTGAATAAAATAATAAAAATGATGAGGCCTCATATAACAGGTGAAATGAATTGGCAGGTCGACAAGGTGGCCGGAGAATTTCCAGCTTTCTCGACACAGGATGGTCAGTATCGGCTCTACCCCTTGTTAGCTACCTTAATTTCTAATGCTGAAGGACTTGTCCCTTTAAGCCTGCGCAACCATCCAGTTTTCATGGAATTATTTCCCACCGTCGAAATTTGCCGCTATCTTCCCGGTAATGTCTACGCTTTTGAAGATATGGACAAGCAAGAAGTGCGCGTGACTTTAAAAGATAACGAGTTGATTGTCGAGAAGAAACTTCGTGTTGGGGAGCAAGAAGGATGGTATCGGTATATTTCTCCGGCTACTTTCGTTAACATGGCAGCGGATGGCATCCCTAATAGCATGGTAGGCACCCGTCAATTGGTCGAGCAATATACACACTGGAAAGCCTTGACCCCTAAGGCCGAGGCCTCTGTCAGTGTACTGGCTGTAGGCAAAAACACACGTCAGCCACGATATGAATTTAATGGCGTTGTATTGGATCCTAAGGCAGCTCAACAGGCAATCCAGACAAGACTCCAAATCCAGACCGAACAGCTTAGAAAAAAGTCATCCACAGCAGGATACTCTAGTTTTTATGTTGAAAGAGAAAAATTACAAAATAAAGCAAAATTTAATCCAGAAACCACCTACTTTACGATTCAGAGCATCCAAGATATCGAAAACGGGTTGATCTTATCCAAACCCTCCAACTTGCTGTCTCATTTTGAAGACATAGCCTTCATCCACGAGTGGTATGATAACAAACAACAACTAAAATCTATCGAACTGCCCCGTTTTCAGCTTTCTTTTAAACCCGATAGCCGAGAGCCCAAGCGCCTGCTGTGCGAACAGCTTCCCGGTTATTACTTAAAGCCAACAGGGTCTGTAACATCGCTAGGAATTTATTCGCTTTACTTATGCTTAGAAAATGACAAAGGGCAGCAAAAGGTCATCCTAGCGCAACAGGTATTTAAGGCGCCGGAAAAAAAAGAGGTGCTCCAGCCTCTCTTTGAGGTAGAGCGCGACCTAAAAAAAGCTATGGCACCAGCTCAAAGATGGCTGGTTTACGATGTTCAAAAACAGGGGAGACTATTTAATAAGTCGCGCGAAGCCAACCTGTATTTAGCTCAGGTCTTGGGGATTGTTCAGGAATACGCCCTAGCGATGGATGTGCTAAAAAGAACAGCGGAAAAAACAAGTTTATATACGCCTGCAGAGGCGAATCTGTTGAAAGACCTTTCTAAGATGTCCGAAATCACCGGAGACGAGAGCGGCAATGTCTGTGCAATCCAAACCTATGCGGATTACCTCAGGATAAAAAACGCCCAGTCGCATCATCAAAAACTTCGTGATGAAGATATCCTTGCCCTAAGGTTGCATTACAACCTATATCTCAAGCATTTTAAGCACGCCATGACGGGTAAACTCACATCGCATGAAGAGGCTTTTATTCTCAATACCCTGCTTGCAAAAGAGTTTGATGCCGGACTTTATATGCGTCTTAAAGAGGTCGACTCTGGACTAGCATCCACTCTGCCGGCTCCCTTGCCTGGAGATATTCTCCCGCTAGAAATGAATTCTGAGAGCACTTTACCAGATTTTGCATTTATAAAGAATACTCAAGAGCGTTTGGCTTATGGTGAAAAACACCTCATTACGCGCCCTCAGGAGATGATTGAGAGTTATTTCAGTTCATTTTACACAAAGGCTATTTCTGGTGAAGATGAGGAGAAACAACGGCTTCGCCACTCCCTCGTTTTTCTTCGTCAAATAGACCATGGTAAATATGCTGGCATAGCCGATTTTTTTGAAGCTTTCTTAGATGCATATAACAAATGCAAGGCTTCGGCTGCAGC
>CAYMKI010000173.1:0-5881 GCA_964390695.1 uncultured bacterium | reverse complement strand
TCAGGCTTCGCCCAATGATTTGTTAAAATGGCTTATTACATAATTTCGTAAGATATGGCTGTTCTGCACCGCGATAGCGACTATGCTGTGTGCATAGATACCTGTCTCGGATGAGCTTAATCCGTTTGATTTTCCTCCAAACGATCGCCCTCAAAAAGAATGGGATAAGTCGATTCGTTTGTTATATAAACACTGTGATCAAGTCCTCTATCGATTTCCCTGGCGTTAATGGAAACATTGCCTATCTTATATGTCTTATCCGTATCAGTTAACGTTTTCTTGAATTTGAAGATATGCAAATAGAGTCGTTCATCTGTTAACCATATTGCTTCCAGTGGTGTGAATGTTTCGTACGGTAGAAGATGTGCTTCAAATTCATCAGTGATGATAGACTCTGTTTTATTTTCCCTAGCAAACTGCAATTCCTCTTTTTGATAGACATTCGTGGAACGTGAAACTTGCCATTCACTTTTATTAAATGTTTTGACTTTGTAGTCAACTCCAGGTTCTATCCCCAATACTTCAATGGCTAGTTCAGGATCGAGTCTATAGGGTGGATGTCCTTCAAAAAAGTGATGGTCTTTGATTAAATGCCCATGCAATTCAGTGATATTGGAGATACATTTTTTTGATGCCATATTGATAATTTTGATCATGCTGCACCCTTTCCCGCAAACAGTCTCTTCATTCTCTAGGTCCTGGCTGAAAGGACAATACTGATAACCTAAGAAAGACTCATACTTAGGCACGCATATTTTATCTTCAATGATCGCTTGGGGAACAAGCCTATTCGCTTGCGGGTAGAAAAATCCAAATTTCTTCAATCTTTGCTCAAATAAAAACTCTGCCTTCATGATCACGGCTTCCAAACGATCGGCAATTTGTTCATGAGTGATGCCCCGGGCCTTCAAAATCTCGGCATCCTTTTGACAAACGTCCACTAGATTTTGTCCGGGAGCTAAAAATCCAACTCCTGAACATTTTTCGGGCTGCATACGTTGAGTAAAAGTCTCTATGAGCGCCGGATGTTGAGCCTGCATTAATTCGGGTTTGAATCCTGAGTAAAATGCTGCGGCATGACTACTGGAAACAGCCATACATATCTCCTTTTGTTAAAAGTTAGGAGAAGGAGATTGTATAGAATTATCTTTTATAAATATAGACGAATCTCGACACCCCAGCTTCTAAAACATAAGGCTAAAAGGTGGTTAAATCGAGAAAAGGTAACTCACTTTTGTGATCAGCATAAAAAGACATAAAATTTTTGATACAATCTTTGGGTGAAAATTCTTCACTCTTATAGCGCAACGAAAGCCCGTGAATACTTTGCTTAGCTGCATCATAAAAGGATGAAGGTAATTGGGGCACCACCGATCCAAAGCAACGCTTACTGAGTGCATCGATCGGCCCCTTCACTCCTTGAACAATTAACTGCACATCCAGAAAAAAATGGGTTAGTTGTTTTTGATTTAAGCAGCCGCGATCTGAAAACAAATCGTATTTCATCTTGCTAAAATAATTTTTTAACGTCATTTGATGTATATTACTTTGATAAAGCCTATATAGACATTTTTTCTTTATCGAACTGAAATACTGTTCTATTGTGAAACAATGATAGTAAGCATAGTCTAATCCATTTTTTTTATTATGCAAATTGGGTGTTGTTATCGCCACATAGTAAATAAACGATTTATTTTGATTTGTTTTTGATTTATTATTTTTTATATCATCCTGCAGCGTTTTAAATGTGAATTCATTGAAGTTGTAAGTCATATTATTCAACGCAGCATTGAAATTTTTAAGAGTTTTTCTTTTGCATTTTTCCATATCGTCACTGGCCTCATAGGCGCATTTCTTTAATATGGGATTCAGATATGCAACAAAATGATTAAATAAAGGCTCTAATTTCGGACTTAAAAGAGCTATATCATTTTTACATTTGATGGTTTTATTGTTTATATTCACGAGCAAAGATCCCGATAGAAGATTATCGACAGTAACATCTATTATCAATCTTTCTTTCTTAACCTCTATAACCGATTTCATATAAAATTTGTAATTACAATATAAATAATCGGATATATTCTTAACTTGTTTAGCCCCTGAAACCACGATGGCCACCGCCATCAAATTATAAAAACAGTTAGTAGAAGCATTCTTGGTGCCGACCCTGCTATGAATTAATTCCCAAGAGGCCTGTTTTAAAAATCGACCGATTTGTCGTTTGGCTATACCCCTGATGATTCTGTAGGATATATACGGATATAGAGATGCGATAATTTCATTCCACCTTCTATCTACACTTTGTAGATGAGGTAATTCAAAAACATTCAATTCACTAAATATTTTTCTAATAATATCATTTGGTAATAAATGCAATAGATTACATTCATTATTTAATTCAACTTCTAATTTTACTAAGGAGTTATTAGGTAATTTTTCTAAAGGCAACATAGTATCGTATTGTTTAAATTTGATTCGATAATATGCTATACAGACTGTACATTATAGTCAAGGTACAATAGGCACTATTACAATTGACAACTACCCATGAACTGAGGAAAAGGCCTAGCTCAAGCTACTCAAGAAGTCGTAGGGCGAAGCGCTTTTTCTTTATGAGAGGTTGCCGATAAAGCCTCTATGCCCGGCAACTTGCCGTTCTCGATGTACTCTAAGGCAGCCCCCCCGCCGGTCGAAAGATGAGTCATAGCATGCCCTAATCCTGTAGCTTCTACCGCAGCCACGCTATCGCCACCCCCAATAATTTTGGTACACTTCAAACGGCTTAATACGTGCACCATCTCAAACGTCCCCTTTGCAAAGCGCGGATCTTCGAAAATACCCAAAGGCCCATTCCAAAAAACGGTAGCGGCCTTCTGAAGTTCATGCTCAAATAGCATTAACGTTTTAGGCCCAATATCCACGCCCATCAAATCGGCAGGAATGCTCTCTGTCTCGGTGATATGGAGGGGAACTTGCGGCTCTAGACCCGCTACGGCTACATGGTCCACGGGCAGGATCAACTTCACCTGCTTCTCCTGGCAATAACGGATGATATCTTTGGCCTTGCCAATATACTCTTCCTCGCATAGTGACTTTCCAATAGATATTCCCTTGGCCTTATAAAATGTATAGGCCATGGCCCCGCCGATAAGCAAAGCATCGGCTTTTTGGGCCAAGGCCTCGAGAACGCCTATCTTAGTGGAAATCTTGGCCCCGCCTATGATGGCATAAAATGGGCGCTGCGGCTGGATCAAGGTGGAACCTAAAAACTGTATCTCTTTTTCTAGAAGAAACCCTGCGGCAGCTTTTTCAGGGAAGTACTCGGCGATCAGCGTGGTCGAAGCATGCGCACGGTGAGCTGTCCCAAAAGCATCATTGACATATACGCTCCCTAAGGCCGCCAAGGATTTTACAAAATCTGGATCTTCTTCGGGATGTTCTTCTCCCGGATGAAAGCGTAAATTTTCCAATAAGAGGATCTGACCGGACTTTAGCCCCTGAGCTAAGGCTTGCACGTTATCTCCAATACAATCTGGCGCCATGATGACAGGTTTCTCCAGGAGTTGTGCCAAGCGTTCTGCACAAGGCTTCAAGGAAAATTCCGGCGAAGGCTTGTTTTTGGGACGTCCTAGATGACTCATCAAAATCAAAGCTCCTCCCTGATCTAAAACATATC
The DNA here is from genome assembly GCA_964390695.1 of uncultured bacterium. Classification (GTDB taxonomy): domain Bacteria; phylum Chlamydiota; class Chlamydiia; order Chlamydiales; family Parachlamydiaceae; genus CAWACC01. The sequence goes on along the minus strand of CAYMKI010000173.1, from coordinate 2,202 downwards.
GGATAGACGGCAAGGCCGCGCGGATGCGTGAATCGTCGCTAATTTGCCCTTGTGCATTCAGCGGTACATTAAAATCCACACGCATGAGGACTTTTTGCTGGTTGAGAGGGATATCTTTTAGAGAAAGTTTTTCGACCATAACTTACCTGCCATTTAGTTCCATAATTGCCCATTCGAATCATAATATTTATTTACATAACTATGCAAGAGGAGTCGAATAGGGGTATGCATCTAGAGCTGCCAACAATGTGCTTTTGCACGCATTGAACTGCATTTTCATCGCCTAAGCATATGGTGAAATAGTACTCTTTAATATAGCAGGTTTGTTCATCATCTGAATCAAACAATGGACAATCATAGATCTTCAAATATTCATTTGCTTTTACTTTTTGACGATAATAGTTATAAATTATTGTATCAAAGGGTACGTATACAGTACTTACTCTGTAATCATATTCCGGAATCTTATGATACGCATCGAGGCTTCCAAACAATGCCAGAATATTGTGATAGGTTCTGTGAATCTTAAGAGCTTGTGGACTGAACAATTCCTGTTTTTTTTCTTGGATAATCGCTTGTATTTTTTTTGAGGTTTGACTCCATCGATGCAAACTGCTGTCGTTGTTATGCAATCTTTTAAAGATCAGCTCTAATATTTCCAAGGGCAGATCGCTAAAACTATTGCCTATTCCGTGCATGCTTAATTCCTTTGCCTGACAAGACCTACAAAATAACGATGCACCGCGGTGTCTTGAGTTAACTCAGGGTGAAAGGTAGCTCCGAGATGGAATCCCTGACGCACCAAGATAGGTAAATCTTCATATTTTGCCAGGACTTCTACGTGAGGGTCTGCGGCTAAGATTTTAGGCGCGCGAATAAATACACAGGGGAAAGGTGTCGGACTCTTCCCTTCAAGCTGCAGAGGGATCTGCATCTTGAAAGATTCATTCTGCCTGCCAAAGGCGTTTCTGGCCACTTCCACATCCAAAAAACCAAAAGGCTCCATAGGATCCGCGGCTATTTTTTTTGCCATCAGGATAAGCCCTGCACATGTCCCAAAGATGGGCTTGTGCTTCGCAAATTCCCTTAACTCCGCAGCCATTTTGCTGTATTGGATTTGCTTTTGAATAGTCGTCGATTCCCCTCCGGGAATGATCAGCCCTTGGCATTTTTGCAATTGCGAAGGCTTGCGCACCTCTATAGACGCTACCCCTAGAGCAGCTAGCATTTCGATATGCTTGGCAAAAGCACCTTGTAAAGCGAGGACACCTATGGTGATGGCTTGCATGCTACCATCCTCTGGGTGACATTAACTCGCCTTTTTTGATGTTTTGGATTTCGATCCCGCTCATGGCGCTCATCAATCCAGTAGAAGCTTTGATCAAAATTTCAGGGTCTTTGTAATAGGCCACGGCAGCTACAATCGATCTGGCCCGCTGAGCAGGATCATCGGATTTGAAGATGCCGGAACCCACAAATACGCTTTCTGCGCCAAGCTGCATCATCAGCGCGGCATCCGCCGGAGTGGCTACGCCGCCGGCAGCAAAGTTCGGCACGGGTAGTTTGCCATTTTTCGCTACCCACTCCACTAAATGATAGGGAGCGCCAAGGCGTTTAGCTTCCGACATCCATTCGCTTGGGTCCATAGAGGAAAGACGGCGGATATCTCGGGTGACCGACCGGATGTGGCGCACAGCTTCCACGATATTTCCAGTGCCCGCCTCGCCCTTGGTGCGGATCATAGCAGCACCTTCTCCAATACGTCTTAGTGCTTCACCCAAATCCCTGCATCCGCAGACAAAGGGAATGCGGAAAGCATGCTTGTCGATGTGGTTTTCTTCATCCGCCGGGGTCAAAACTTCGCTTTCGTCAATGAAATCCACAAACAGCGCTTCCAGAATTTGAGCTTCCACAAAATGGCCTATACGGCACTTAGCCATCACCGGAATGGATACGGCTTCCTGAATTTTTTGTATCAGATCGGGGCTAGACATCCTAGCGACACCTCCCTGAGCGCGAATATCGGCAGGAATACGCTCCAAGGCCATAACAGCTACAGCTCCGGCATCTTCGGCAATTTTAGCTTGTTCTGGCGTGGTGACATCCATGATCACACCGCCTTTCAGCATTTCAGCCAGGCCGATTTTAACTTCGAAAGAACCTTTTTCGGGTAGATTTTTATGGTCTTTTTGCATGTTATAC
>CAYMKI010000172.1:0-5931 GCA_964390695.1 uncultured bacterium | reverse complement strand
AAGAATGGAAGCGGTATTCCACTTGAGGAGATCTTCAATGCCATGAAGAAGAACGCACTATGCTCACGGTCTTTTCAATTATTAAAGGAATATGGAGCAGAAAAACTAAAATATGAAAATAACAAACACGTCATAGAGATCATCCAGCACTGCAAAGAGCTAGAGCAAATAGATTTTACCCTGAGTACACTATCAGTAGAATCAAAAGCGCACCTACTTAACCATAACCCCGATGCAGGGGATCTGTTGAATGACGCCCTATACAGAGAAAACCTTCCTCTGTTTGAGCTGCTGGTAAAACATGGAGCAGATCTACAACTTAAACGCGGATACAGCCCCCTGCTTGTAAACATTTTAAGGCAAGGGGCGGTCGATTTTTTGCTCATTTACCTAAATAAAATATGTCCGGCAAACGACGGGTCGAACATCGCTTTTAAAGAGCTTGCATCCACTCTAGAGCACGGAAATATCGACGTAAAGTGCCTCCAATTGCTTAAAGAATACGGCGTCGGCCAGGGAAATGCAAAAGCGGAATCGATTTTAGAAAAAGCCATTAAGAACAAGACGGAAGGAGCACAATAAGCTACCCTTCCAACCCCCAACTACCCCCTAAGTCCTAGCCCATTTTGAGATTTAGGGGGCCTGTTGGGTTTCAAATTGAGAGCTTCATGTAGCATGACGGGAGTATGTTGGGCTTCAATCCCCGATAGCATTCCCTGTCACATCCTGGTAATTCAAAAAAACTTTTAAACGCTTAAATAAATTAATAATATTACATTTAATCTTTCACCTGTTTAATTACATAAAAAATAAACATAAATGATATAATAAATTTATTGCGTAAATAATTTTACACTATAGGTCTATTATGTCATGGGCACCCGTGTCTCTACAAAATATAATTAACTTCTCTTTAGATATTAAAAAATCTAATACTAACAATGAAGACGATATAAAGAAATTAAAACAAAACATTGAAAAACTACAGTTCCGCTTAGAATCAAATGATATTTCCCCAAGGGAATTAAAAGCGTGTAAAAAATTGATAGAAAAAAATATCGAGCTGATCAATGACAAGTCCGACACTGTAAATCTATCCTTCAAACAAATCCAATCTCGCATGACCGACCTTTTTGCTCTGATCACCCAATCTGCGGAGTCAAAAATCCCTGTGGAAACATCCGCCCTCCCCCCTTCAACATTGACGACAAAACCTCAACCCGTCTTAAATTGCGTATTTCTTTGCAATATCGACGCAGAAGATCACAATACTGCGATCATGTCGCGCATCCCATTTGCCTTATCTGAACATGTACCCTTCATAACTACCCAGTCGTTGGTTTGCGGAACCGACTTGGAAATAGACAAAAAGAGTAAAGGACATTCTTTCCAAAACGATTTGCTCAGATCGTCAACGAATTGCCACATCTACATGCAAGGCGAATTTGTCGTGTTTATTCCCAAAAACTATCCCTTTCCAGCGGAAGAATTAGGCTTCGACCTGGAAAGACTTCGTCCTATAACATCTATCAGTGAATTATTTCAAGGTCCTGCCCACGCACCGAAAATCGAAGACTTTATTAAGTTATTTAAGGCCGACAGCAAAGTAAAAAAAAGAATGATCCTTAACGGCCATGGCAACGTTGGCTACATTGGAGGTTTAACATTAGAGCATTACCGGCAACTGATCGAGTTTTTAGACAAATCCGGGGGTGAGTGGCTGGAAATACAAAGTTGCTACGGCGGCAGCATTAATACCATCGAGCATTATTACGAAGAGATAAAGTACGAGATGCACTCTGATGAGGAAGCACCACAAGAGAATTCTATGACCCCTCAATCTTCTCTGGTTGTCGAAGAAAAGAAGGCTCAGTCTCAGAAGCAGCAGAAAGGCCCCTCCTTTCCCATTTGCATTCGTTCCATAGGTTCGTTTGTCACCAGAGGCTCAGATCATAGCAAAGCTTACAAGGACTACTTCGATAACTTGGATAAATACCTTGGTAAAAGCGGGAGTGCAACCGTTTCCAAATATAAGGATATGATGCGGGAAGTCAGCAAAAACCGTTTGATACCCGAAGAATTTAATAACTTTATGCAAGTCAAATTCTCCTATCCTCCACAGGTTCCGGGAGGATTCAGGCCCCTAGGAGAAGACCCCAGCTGCCAGATAATCACCTACGGCGAATTGCGTGTAGCAGACATCGAACGCACCCCCCATATATCCATAGACGGCAAGAAACATATCGAATTATTGCCCTTAAACATAAGAATTCCCTTGAACATCCGATTTTCACCATCGTTGGCTTCTTCAGCCTATACGGTTCAATCTCAAGGTTCTTCTTCCACATTAATGCTTGGAGAAGCGCCGATTCTCCTATCCATGATACCCGGATCAGCTCACCATTTGATCCATGAAGTTCATGCTGAAGGCTTTTCTCTTCTCGATTTGTTTTATATAAATGCCATGGTGTATGATCAAGGCGATGTTAACAAAGCTTTTTTTATCGGACAATTTCATACCAAAGACGCGACATACTCCAAAGTTGTCTTAGAATATGGTAAAAAATTTACCAGCTTATTTTTTGCCGAAGGAGATCCAGAGCTTTATTATCATTATCAGCTTGATCTTAAAACAAAGACGATCCACAAAAACACGCTAAGTTCCGTTGAGTTTTATTTTTCCATTCTTCAAGCTAGCCGCCGTACGACATCCGATAGCCAAGCCTTGCGCTCCGCCAGCGGCGGCCAAGAATCGGAAAAGCAATTCGAGACGGAATTATTTGAATACAGCTTTTGGAATAATGACACCCCCAAGGCAGCTCCTTTGCCCGTGGATGTTGCCAACTACAAAAAATACATGCTGAAGCCCAACAAGCAAGAAGCTGAAGCATTCGTGCAAAGCCTACATCCAGAGTCCTATCAGCCGGTTTTGACACAGGCAATTACTGACTCAGACAACCAACTGATAGCTCTCCTGCTTAACTCAGAACATGTGGATATAAACAAAAAAAACACAGCAGGAAGAACATTGCTGTTTTTGGCCGCTCAAAAGAAAAATGCAGAAGCAGTTAAGCTATTAATCGATAAAGGAGCTGATATGAACACTCCCTCCTTGCCCTATGGATTCACTCCATTAATGGTAGCGGTTCAGTCAGAACTGGAAAATATCGTAGATCTCTTCTTGCAGCACGCTCTCAGACTCGACTTTGACGCCCAAACTTCACAAGGATGGACTGTTTTTGGGATGGGTGAAGTGACACACCCCATATTCAAAAAAGCCTACGAAGCTCTGAAAGTGAAGCTCATGCAGAAAGATAAACTTGAAGGCGAAGCCTTGGCCACAGCCTTGGCTAAACACCTGAATCATGTATCAGCAAACGGCTATACCCTACTCAGCTATGAAACGATGAAAGACCATCCAAACGAAATAGAGGAATTGCTAAAATTCGGCGCAGACCCTTACGCTGGCAACCCCTCTTGTCTTTCCAAAGCGATTTGTGAAAGAAACCTCAGCATGGTAGAATTTTGGCTCAAGAAAAACTTCGATATTTTAAAGCCGGATGATAAAGGCGTCACAGCTTTGGAATATGCGTGCCTGCGCAGCACCCCTGAGATCCTTGCCCTCTTATTGAAGAATATTGATTTATCCACTGTTCCGGACGCTACAACTATATTTACCAAAACATTAAACCAACCCCATTTGGCAAACGCTAAACTCCTACTGGCAGCAGGTTTAGACATTAGCAAAATGCCGCTTGAGCAGCTTTTGGGATGTTTTATACAGCTTTTCCGGTACCATAATCTCAATTTAATCGACAGCTTATTGGATAAAGTAGCTTTGCCGCTGGCACCTATTACCGATATAGACTTATCAAAAATTTGTCATAGACTCTTTGAGTATTGCCTTTCAGATGACACCCTAGAGCTAGGCAAACGTTTTGTCAAGCTCCTCGAAAACAATTTAAATCTGTATGACGAAGAAGACTATGCTGATGGAGAAATTTTTTTAGAGCATGCGCTTAAAAAGGCTAAAATCCCCCTGATGCAATTGCTGTTAAAGCATGGGGCCGACCCCACAGACACCAAGGGGTTTGAGTGCGTTCTCGAAAAACTGATTTACAAAGTAGACGCTGAGGTCTTAAAACAGTGCCTGGAGAATGCGAAACAACTCAATTTAAACACAACTTATTCCTACAAAAATGTGCAGGTAAGAATCTATGAAAAACACCCACACTTAACAAAAACACTCCTAGATAAAGGCGCAGATCCCACATTTAAAACACATGGCTCTCCTTCGCTTTTAGAAACAATCATCATGGCAGGTGATGAAGCCTCTTTAGCTTTATGCCTGAAAGTCAAAGGATTGGACCTAAACAGCCTTTATAATACTTCTGACAGTTACATGGATTTAGTCAAAAAAAACTATCCCCGACTCTTAAAAACCATAATCCATCACGTTCCCGACATAGCATCAAAAGCAGAGGCACAAAAGATATGCAGCCAGGCCATTGAATCGAATGACCTTGAGCTATTCAAAACGCTTATGCAGGCAGGGTTCAACCCGGCACAACCTCCTAAATATGGAGATTCCATATTTTACAGCCTACTGATCTCAAAGCCCGAATGGGTTGAGGTTTGCCTGGATAAAATTTGTCCGAACAAAGACGGAAATAATATTCCCAGCCATGAAGTGCTCAAAGCTCTCGATGTTGGCGCTGTAAAAGACATAACACTCAAATTATTGACTCAGTATGGCGTGAAATTTGATCTTGAAAACCAAAGATCAAAAATTAAGGATATCTTCAACAAGCAAAATATTTCGCATATTGCTTTTGTCTTAAACCAACTACCGCATGACTCCAAGGCTTCTCTGCTCAACGGCAACAACTATGGGGAAGATTTTTTGATGCAAGCCATAGATAGCGACCAATGGGATTTATTCAAATTATATCTGGAGCAAGGTGCTAGTCCCTTGATCAAGCCTAAATACGGGAATTCTGTGTTTTATAAGATGTTAACAACTAAACCCGATTGGCTAAAGCTTTGCCTTAGCAAAATAGGCACTAATAAAGAGAGCATCGAACTTCCTGCTGAAGATATTCTAACCGCTATTAAAAAAGATACTTTGCACGAACAGTCACTCCATATCTTGGGTGAATATTCCATGAATTTTAACTCCTCTGAGTCCATTTCTACCCTTAAAGACATACTCAAGAAAGCAAATTCTATAAATCTCCTAAAGTTCATCTTTGGGGGCTTGAATGCCGAGTGCAAGATCTCATTGCTTAACAGCAACAGCTATGGAGAAGATTTTTTGATGCAAGCCATAGATAGCGACCAATGGGATTTATTCAAATTATATCTGGAGCAAGGTGCTAGTCCCTTGATCAAGCCTAAATACGGGGATTCTGTGTTTTATAAGATGCTAACAACTAAACACGATTGGCTAAAGCTTTGCCTTGGCAAAATAGGCAGTAATAAAGAGAGCTTCGAACTTCCTGCTAAAGATATTCTAACCGCTATTGAAAAAGATACTTTACCCGAACAGTCACTCCATATCTTGGGTGAATATTCCATGAATTTTAACTCCCCTGAGTCCATTTCTACCATTAAAGACATACTCAAGCAAACATTCTCTATAAATCACCTAAAGTTTATATTTGGCAGCTTGAATGCCGAGTCCGAAACCGCACTCTTTGAGAACAGCCTATACACAGAAAAGCTTCTGAAGAACGCCTTAGAAAATGAAAATTTCGATTTATTCAAGTTCTATTTGGAACATGGAGCTAACCTCTTGATAAAACCCGATTATGGAGACTCTTTATTTTATCAGATTTTAACAGCTAAACCTGATTGGCTGGAATATAGCCTAGGTAACATAGCGGTAAATAAAGAAAGCACCGACCTTGTAGCTGAAGACATCCTTAAGGC
>CAYMKI010000171.1:0-5968 GCA_964390695.1 uncultured bacterium | reverse complement strand
CAGCTTCAAAACTGCGTTATACTGAGCATCCCATAACAGATATTGCTATGGATACTAAGTATGACACTCCGTCTGCCTTCACAAGAGCTTTTAAGCAGACCATTGGACATTCTCCGAGAAACTATCGCACGCTATTTAAGGAGGTTAATGCGATGAACCAGAAAATTTCTGAATTGCCTAAAATTTTGCCAGACCAAATAGAAAAAACGCAGGATCTCGATCTTCTTTTCGTTAGAAAATTAGGAGATTACTCAGAGTCAGGTCCACAAGCATGGGAAAGTATGCATGCTTTTATCAATGAGAACCACTTGGATAGGACCAAGCTTCGCTATTTCGGTATTACACATGATGATCCCCATGTGACAACTGAAGATAAGCTTCGCTATGATGCTTGCATTTTAGCTCCGAAGAACGTCCAACCTAAAGGTGGAGTCGGCAAGCAGGTCCTTAAAGGAGGAAAATATGCAATTTTCACTCACAATGGATCCTACGATAAAATAGACGAAATTTATGATAGAATATTCTTTAAATGGCTGCCTGATAGCAAAGAAAATGTCGATGAGACTCGTCCTTGCTATGCAGAATATTTTAACATTGAATTTGTTAAGACGGATCAGAGCAAGTTAGTGACGAAAATCTACATTCCTCTCTCGTAGGCTAGCATTTTTATGTAACAAAAACACCCAGTCGACCTGGTTGGGTGTTTTTGTTACAAAATCTAACATGAAATTGCTTGTCAGCCAATCTAACGAACTTCTGTTTTAAGAAGCAGATTTTTCAATTCCGAGCTCATATTTTTAACCGTTCCAGGCGGCTTTTCAAGCTGCACTAATCCTCCATAGGAATTACATAGAGCTGCGCTATGAATAATATCTTTCGTTAAAGGAAGAATTTTCTCTTTTAAGGCATAGGCTAAAGGGTGATTTAGAAGAGTTTTGTGAGCTTCAAATTGAAAGTTGCATCTAGCATCCCCTACACCAGGAGTAATATTAAAGTCACACTCCTCGATAACTCGTTTTTTTAGAATCAAAAAATCATCCTTGTTTTTTTGATTCTCGCATTCTCTGTCCTTCCGTTTTGTCAACATAAACAGAAGGTACCCACCGACAACTGTCACTAATACCCCTGACACAAAACCTGGGATTTGGTTCAAAATCAGATCGATCATAAATCACCAAAATTAAATAGAATTCAAAATATCCAATGAATATAGGCTTTTTATTACTATGAGAAGGCTTATTGCTGCATGCACTCATTTTCATAAAGTGCCTGAATGGCATCACAGGCAATCAAAGATCGATCTGTTTTCCTGTCTTTTCTCAATCGATGGATATACAACTCAGTGAATGCCTGTTCCGCTTCTTCTGTCAAATAGATGGTCGCTTTGATCTTTTTCTTATTTCGTCGGTTTGCTGTCGTCTCTTCTTGGCTGCTAACCGGTCCATCTTGTTGTTTTAGCTTTTCTAAGTTTTCGTCCATAAGACCATATACCTCTTTAATGTCATATTTATTCAGAGCATATGCGATATGTTTCTATAATGTCAATACAGCTAATTGATTTAGATATATAACGTCATAGTATTTATAGACGCTAAAGCTCTATAGAGTATAAGAGTTTGGATCGCCAAAACTTTGTGTTGCCATGAAAGGAATTTTGAGCTACATTTTGTTGTTTATAAAGCGTGTTATAAACAAGTCGAGGTGGTGATGACCAAGCGAACATCAAAAAAGCCAAAAAGTGAAAAAAATCTTCAACTCAAGTTCGATCCCAAGAAATTGGCCAGTGAAAGTGAACTTGCTACCATTTCTTTACCTAGCACTTTTCCATTTCAAGATTTGACCTGTCTGGATGAACATAAAAAATTGTTTGAAAATCTATTCAATGGAACAAAATAGCTATGACTCTAATGCCGTCAATTATTGAACCGTCTATCGATTCTAATATAGAAACGTATGAGCAGGCAAAAGCGTTGCAGGCAAATCTGATTTGGAAGAGGTTGGATGAAATCACATTAGAAGAAGCGCTTTCCTTCTGGCTAACCACTTTAGCTAAGAAGACGCAAATTAACTATCGATCTGGAATCCGCAAGTTAATTGAGTTCGGGCTTATTAACCCTCTAATGACTCTACAAGCATTTTCCTTAATCAATCATGAAGCTGTCATTGACCATATCAAACTCATACAAGATTGGGCTGAATCTAGCAGGCAAGCACGTGCTGCTTGTTATGTATCGTTTACTGGATTCTTAAGTAGGCGCCTTCAAGGAGTAGTCAAAAAGGCCTTACCAAATAAAGAAGGAAGCTCAAAAACATTTTTTAGGATAGGTGAGAAAGTCAAAACTCAAGCAATGACTCAAGCCCAGTGGGTTCAATTTTTTAAAGAGCTGGACAAAATTAATCCCAGGGACTGTTTGATTGGGAAGGTTATTTTACAAGGAGGAAAACGAGTAAATGAAGTTCTGTCCTTGCAAATCCATCAGATTGATTGGGATCGCTGTGAAATCACATTCCCTCAGTCTAAAATGAAGGGAGTTTACAAAGAGACAGTGATTACCTATTCAGAAAGTATTATGAAAATGCTTCGAGCACTTACTGGAGATAGAACAGGGCATGTATTTATTACCAGGTTTGGAAAATCTGTCATGATCAATCAAGTAGCTGTAACATTCGCAAAAGCAGGCAAGAAAGCTGGTATTCCGTTTAAAGTAACTCCTCACGTATTGAGGGCTTCGGCAGTCACTTATCTTAAACAGCAAGGATTTCAAGACAGTGACATTATGCGAGTCACTGGGCATGCAACGTCAGAGATGGTCTATGCCTATGACAAATCGGCACGAGCTGACAACGCCAGTAAAAAAGTTACCTTAATATCATAGAGGATTTAAATGAACGCCAAGAAAAACGAGATTGTCGATCCGAAAAGTTACACCAAATTTTTAGAGCAAATCAAAAGAGACATTCAGGACTCGCAATTAAGAGCAGCCATGTCAGTTACAAAAGAACTGACAGCCCTTTATTGGAGAATAGGCAAAATGTTATCAGAAAAGGTTGCCATAGAAGGATGGGGAGCAAAAACTATAGAGACTATCGCCAGAGATTTGGGCTCTTCGTTTCCTGGAGTGTCTGGATTTTCATTTAGAAATTTAAAGTATATGAGGCAGTTTGCTGAATCTTATCAGGACGAAAATTGGGCAACAGCTGTTGCCCAAATTCCATGGGGTCACAACATTGCACTTATGGAGAAAGTCGATAGCCTTGAAAAACGACTTTGGTACGCTGAAGAGGCTTTAGAAAATGGTTGGAGCCGTAATATGCTCATTATGTGGATTGAATCAGACCTGTATGGCCGTCAAGGTAAGGCAATCACTAATTTTAAAGAAACTCTACCAATTCCACAATCGGATTTAGCAGTCCAGATGATGAAGGATCCCTATAATTTCTCCTTTTTAGCTTTAGATAAGGATCATAGAGAAAAAGAGTTAGAAAAAGGATTAGTGGATCACATTCAAAGATTTCTTTTAGAACTTGGTCATGGATTTGCGTTTGTAGGCAGACAAGTCCATTTAAATGTGGATGGAAAAGACTATTATTTAGATTTATTATTTTACAACTTCAAGCTTCGCCGATTTATTGTTTGCGAATTGAAGGCCTGTGAGTTCAGTCCAGACGATATTGGTCAAATCAATTTCTATTTATCTGCAGTGGATCAGCACTTAAAGCAACCTGACGATAAGCCCTCCATAGGAATGATTTTTTGTAAGACTAAGAACAATTTCACAGTTGAATATGCTCTCAGAGATTTTAAAAAGCCTATTGGCGTGTCAGGGTATAAAGTGAGCATTTTAGATTCGCTTACAAAAGAGCTTAAAGAAACGTTACCCACGATTGAAGAGATTGAAGCAGAATTCTCTGGCGATATTCTAAGAATTGAAGATACAAAAATACAACCAAAGAATCAACCGACAAAGAGGAAGAAATGAATACAAATTCATTTGATTCTTCTGCCAAGAAAATCGCAGAAGAATATGTCACACTGTTTGGAATGTCAAAGAAATAGACATTATCGATCGATTAACCACAAGGATGTCCTAATTCATAGTTTGCTTGGCGATTTTCGAGAAGTCCAAGCGATGAAAGACGTGACGCAGCGTGGTAAAAGGCTTTCCTAAAATAGAAGAGCATCTAATGAAATACCAGAGAAGGAAATGTGTCCGATTCATTCTTTTTAATATATGGTCGATTTTTGCTACCAAGGGAAAGTCTCAGAGATATCCATCTAAAAAATTATAAATGATTTGATTGCTCAACGCAAACATCTATTCACGGCGGGATGACTAAATTCAGCTCATCACTATAGCTTGGACCAATTCTTCTTGGCTTACACCCTGATTTCCCAATCTTTAAAAAATAGATTTTGGGCTAGATATACATATATACTTGTATGTAAAAATTTTTTTATGTATGTGAAAGAAAAGTATCTATGGAGGAAATTTTTTATGAAAGATGATGTAAGGTTAAGTTTTGATATTTCCGCTAATGAACACGCTATGTTGAAAGCAGCATGTGCTGAAGCAATGATTCCAATGAAAGATTTTCTCAGAGAATTGGTTGTAAAGGGAATCAAGGATTTAAGAGAGAATTTACAAAAAAAATCGCATGAGGAAGGATTTGCATCTAATTTAGAGACAAAAATTTAAGAAGGAATAAAAGTGCATATAAAAATTTACACTCTATTACTCTTTGGATTTTTTATATGCTCCTTTCGGGAGATGCCTGCTGAGAATCTTTCTTTTGATCAAGCTGTTATTAAAACCCTTTCCCTTTCCCCTAAACTTCGTATTGCTGGGAGTGAGGTAAATGAAGCTGTTGGACTGCAAGTTCAGAGCGGTCTCTATCCTAATCCTGTAGCTGGATATAGTGTTGAAAATGTTTTTGGAAATAAAAATTGGCATGGTTGGGAATCTGCTGAATCACGTTATGAAATTGGTCAACTCATTGAACTTGGAGGGAAAAGGGGCTTTAGGATGCAAACCGCTAAGTTTCAGTATTACGCCGCTCAAGCAGGATTTGAAGCGAGGCAACTTTCAGTATTAAATCGTTTATTAAAATTATTTATATTGGTTGTTGCCGCTCAAGAAAACCTTGATGTTGCCTTAGATCAAACAAAAATTGCAGAAGAAGTCTACAAGACAGTTGTTGTAAAAGTTGAAGCTGGAAAGGTTTCTTTAATCCAACAAAATAAAGCTGAAATTGCTTTATCTACGGCACAAATAAACTTAGATAAGGCAAAAGCGGAATTCTTCAAAAGCAAAGAGAGATTGGCAGTACTTTGGAGAGCTATGTGCCCAGACTTTGATCGAGTAATCTATCCATTTTATGAGATTGATCAGCCTATCTCTGTAGAAAGCTGTTTGGGCGGTTTAAGAGACAATCCTCAGTTATTAAAATCTCAAATGGACTATATGGCTGCTCATCAGAATTTACACTTGGAAAAATCACGAGCTATTCCAGACGTTACACTTATATTAGGATATAAAACCCTCCAAGATACTGGGAATAAAGGGATGATTCTTGGAGCTTCTATTCCTATCCCATTATCTAATCGCAACCAAGGAAACATACACACAGCCAGAGCCCAAATGAACAAAGCTCAAGCTCAATACTTGGAATTAGAATTAGCTTTAGAGAATAAACTAGCAATATCACACAAAGAGTTAGTTAGAGCCTACAAGGAAGCAGAAAAGATTCGATCTACAGTCCTAAAATCTGCTGTCCAGTCTTTTGAATTAGCAAAAGAAGGTTATAAAGAAGGAAAATTTGAATATCTGGATATGCTTGATTCTCAAAAGACTCTTTTTGAAATAAGGGAAAGATATATCCAAGCATTGCTGAACTATCATCAAAGTAGAGCTGATATAGAATATTTAAATACTCTGGAAGAGGAGCCATGAATAAAAAACTAATTTAT
>CAYMKI010000170.1:0-6109 GCA_964390695.1 uncultured bacterium | reverse complement strand
ACCCGCAACTTCCGCCGTGACAGGGCGGTGCTCTAACCAATTGAACTACTCCCGCTTAGAGAATGATGGGCGCAACAGGACTCGAACCTATGACCACCTGTGTGTAAGACAGGCGCTCTACCAACTGAGCTATACGCCCTCCCTAAAACGAATTAAATTTAACCTTTTTGGCTATTTTTCCACAAGCGAAAATTGTTATTTTTTTTAACATCATCACTCAAACACCATCTTAAAGGCAAAAAAAAATTATCCGCAGAGTCAATTTACCCCCTAAGTTTCCTGACTTGTACTACACCCACCTTGCAAAGAAGGTTGTTTTCTTAATTTACTTCATGTATAATATTAACAACTTCACTTCAATACTTGACGAGGAAACACATGCTACCCAAACAATCCCATACAAAATCCATATCCTCCCAAATAGTGCTATATTTCTTCATGGCTTTGGGAGCTATGTTAGCGGCTTTTGCCATCCAAGTGTTCTTTGTGCCGAATCGCCTAATCGACGGCGGCACTGTTGGCCTAGCCATGATCTGCGGCAACCAAACCAACACAAGTCTAATCCCCCTTTATATGGTGCTTATCAACTTGCCCTTTGTCATTCTCGCCTACCGCTCGATAGGAAAAACCTTTGTGATCCACATGGTATTCGCTGTGGTCATGTTTGCCCTGTCCATGGTAGTAATCGACCATACCATGCCCTGGCGATTCAAAGGTGAAACCCTTGAAGTCGTAGTGATTGGAGGTGCTATCTTGGGAATAGGCGCCGGATTGATCATTCGCTATGGAGGATGTACAGACGGCACAGAAATCTTGGGCATCATCATCAACCGTCGCACGGGCTTTACTGTAGGCCAGGTAGTTCTGGTATGCAACATCTTCGTCTTCGGGCTTGCAGGCGTGGTTTTCCAAGATTGGCACCCTCCTTTACTATCCCTGATCACTTACATGGTCGTCATCAAAGTCATGGACTCTGTCATCGTAGGATTAGATGAAGTCAAATCCGTCATGATCATCTCCTCGAAATCCAAAGAGATCGCCGATGCTATCATTCATGAATTAGGCTTGGGTCTTACTATTATGTATGGACGAGGAGGTTTTTCCGGCGATGAGAGAGAGATCCTGTATGTCATTGCCGAGCGCCTTCAGCTCGCCGACCTGAAAGAGCTGATCCACGATTTAGATCCTCAAGCTTTTGTGGCCATAGAAAACTTGCATGAAGTGGCCTATGGTAAGCAAACGTCAAAAAGTCCATCACAGATGGCCAAATTCGTCGACATTTTCTTGAAGATATTCAAAACAAATCCCACATCATAAGGTAAGTGAATACTGATATAACCCTCGAAGAAATACGCCAAGCAGCCCTGCAACTTGGCTGGGACGATGCCGGCGCCACCTCGGCAACTATCCGCGAAGAAGACATCGCCTCCTACCGCGAATGGATCGGATCCCATTCGCATGCCGATCTGCACTATATGGAAAATGACGTAAGGTGCTTTCCCGAAAAATTTCTACCGGGTGCCAAGACCGCGATTATTTTTGTCAGCTACTATAAGCAAGAACCCCTGCCTTTTCACCCTGAGGCAGGCCTGGTCGCCGCTTATGCACGTGGGCGCGATTATCATCATATCCACAAGAAACGTCTGAAAAAATTTATTTCTTGGTTAGAAGCGCGTGCCGGAGCTAAAGACATCGCAAGAGGCTTTAGCGATTCAGCCCCCGTGTTGGAAAAAGCCTTAGCGGTAAAAGCCGGCTTAGGGTGGTTCGGCAAAAACACCTTGTTAATACATCGAAAATTCGGGACTTATGTCCTTTTGTCCGGAGTATTCACAACCATCGAAGTCTGCCACACTGTGGAAGAAATGCGCCTGCCCAAATGCGGAAGCTGCACCCGCTGCCTAGATGCCTGTCCAACACAAGCTCTTACGGCGCCATATAAACTGGAAGCGTCCAGATGCCTGGCTTATCATCTGATAGAATCTAAACAAGATATTCCAGAGGATATCCGCAAGCAAAATCCCGGTTATGCCTTTGGCTGCGACATCTGCCAAGAAGCCTGCCCGCACAATGTACGCAAAAAAAACACCGATAACCCCGATTTTGCCCCTACATCTGAACACAAACGGTATCTTACCTTGTCCGATATAGAGACTTATGAAAGCCGTCCAGAACTCCTTTTCGGCACTCCCCTGCAACGAAAAAAAGCCGCTGGATTACGCCAAAATCTGGAATCGCTATTTAGCAACCGCTCTGACCCATGACTGATGCCAGCTGTTGTTGACAGCACATTTTTTTCATTTCACATATTTTATCAAAATAAATATTGACAACAGCTACTCTTCTTCTATAAAAAATATTATTTTATAAGGAAAATGACTATGATACGATTGTTTGTGATATTTTTTTCAATGTTGATCAACATCGCTCATGCCGATTGTTTTGATCTTCAACTTCGCACATCCTTTTTTCTTCCCCAAGATAGTACCCTCAGAAAAGTTTATAAGAATGGATGGGAAGATGGTCAATTCGAAATTTCTTACAACAACGACTGGTATTTAACCCCTTGGATCAATCTAACTTATTATGAAACATCTGGACACTCCACATGTCAAAAAAAACATAGCCGATTAACTTCTCGGTCCTTAACTTTTGGTGCAAAAAAATATCTTTGCTGTTTCAGCCAAGAATTTGGCGGCGGATACTTCACCCCATATCTTGGTATAGGTGTAGGAGTAGATTATAAAACTTTTCACGACAAAGCGGATTACGTAAGAAAAGAACTCAACCGTTGGAGCCCTACTATAATTTTGAAGTCTGGAATTGAGATCGACCTCAGCTGCAACTTCTTTTTAAATTTCTACTTAGATTATTCCTACTCAGCCATTTTCGGCAAACGCTGCTGCAATGGTATCCGCTACAGGTCATTCGATGCTGGGGGGCTTTTTGCCGGCGTAGGCATAGGAATGCATTGGTAAAGACACTACAAGGAACATGTTATTTTATGAATTATATTTCTTTTTTTTCAAACATCCTGTTTTTAAGCACATGCTTAGCATCTTTGATTATCCCCAAAGCTCACGTACACGCAGATTGGCAACCTGCAGAAACACTCTCAGATCCCGCCATTAAAGTACCTACGTCTAAGGGTGGTCCTGTTTTGTCTGTAAACCCACAAGGTAATGCAGCGTGTGTTTGGACATACGAAAAACTCGACAATGATACCTTTACCGATCCAGTCATTGCTTCTTCCTTTTATACTCAGGGAATCGGATGGTCAGCTCCTCATATCATTAGCAGACTAGCCCTTAATTCGGCTAACAAGCAGCTTTATACCGCTCAAGGCGATCCCGATGTAGCCATGAACTCCTCAAATTATGCCGTAGCAGCCTGGGAGGGAGAGTACTCTGAGGATCAATTTCCTAGTGTCATCATCGCTACGTTCAGAAATAATGATGGAACTTGGAGTCCCGTCACAAATATATCATCTGAAAGCGGAGATATAATGGCAAGAAACGCCAACGTGGCCGTTAATCAATCAGGAACAGCTGTAGTTGCTTGGAGACAAACTGACACAGTCAACGACCTCGACTACACAACTGTCAGCTTCTTGCCATTTTCTGGGTCTTGGACGCCACCCTATAATATCTCCTCACCCGAGTATGTCCTCGGCGATGACGACAATAAGCCTTGCGTGCAAATCAACTCCGATGGAAATGTCGTTGTAGTTTGGACCACTCGATTTAGTTCAGCAGGTAATCCTTACGGAATCACCGCTGCGACATACGACGCCAATTTGACAACATGGAGCGCTCCGGTGGTATTGGATTCAGGCGCTGCGTCTGATACCGCTATCTCGTTAAATCCTAGATGTGCCATAGCTCCCGGAGGCCAAGCCGTAGCTGTTTGGATTAACACCTCTGTTTTGAAAGCCGCCTACTTTAATGGGACATCCTGGTTGACAGCTGTTACATTAGATTCAAATGCCAATTCTATAATTGATCCCATGGTCGTGATGGATGCTCAGGGCAATGCAACCGCGACCTGGACAAGCAATTCAGGTCAATTACTATCATCAACACTTCCTTTTGGAGGGACATGGACAACGCCAGACATCATCAGTTCTATCAATAGCTCTAGCGATCCTTTTATGTCTCAAGAAACCCTAGCAGTCGATGAAGACGGCAACTTAATCGTAATCTGGACAGATACTGACAACGGCAATTTACTAACTTCCTTCAAGCTATTTGGACAAAACTGGGAAACACCACAACTTGTTTTTAACGAAAGACAAAACCTTTATACCAGCGTGGGATTAGCATCTTGCGGTTTTGCTGTAGCAACTTGGGAATTTATATCCCAGGAAGCAAACAATCAAGTCAAAGCAGCCATCAATGGTAATTTACTTCTGCCCCAAAATCCCATTCTTTCGCGATGCTGTGATAAATTTGGAGCTCAAAAAAGGTGCCTAACTTTCTTAAGCTGGGAACCATTGGATTGTATTGTTTCCTATAGAATCTATCGCTGTGAGCATCTGATATCTGAAGTTTGCGCAAACGATCCATTAGATTTTATAGATTACTCAGGATGCAAAGATAAGTGCTGTTACTCCATATCATCGATCAATACCTATGGTTTTGAAAGCAATCAGGTGCCATTTGTATTTTCGTGGTAAGTCGGAACAACGGCAGTATCTCTTCTTATCAGATATTGAAACCTATGAAAGGCGTCCAGAACTTCTTTTTGGAACTACATTACAACAAAAAAAAGTCTCTGGACAACGTCAAAACTTAGAATCATTATTTAGCAACCGCTCTGACCAATGACTGATGCCAGCTATTGTTGGTATCATAAAACTGATCTTCCAAGTCATAACAAGCTCGGCTCTTAGATTCGAAAAATAACTTATCCCGATAGAGTTGAACTATAGCGCAACTATATCCCTCAATATCCTCTGGAAGAACTTCTACTATCGCCGGTAAAACATAGTCTATAGCTGGACAGACCGCAGATGTAATCACAGGGCGTTTGGCTAAAACACCTTCAATAACTATATTTGGCAAACCTTCAATAAACGTTTTCTTTGTCGGCACTATGACCGCGTGGCACAATGAAAACATCTCTTTTAATTTAGTTTGATCACAGTAGCCGTGATAGGTAAAGCGAGAGGACAGCCCCGCAGCACCGATGCGTTTAGATAACTCTGGAAGATCCGAACCCAAACCGCAAATATGAATGTGAAAACTATCGAGGCCAGCGAGTTCAAGCTTTTTGGCGATTTCAACCAGATCGAATATGCCCTTGTCTTTGACCACTCTGCCTACAAATAATAGATTGAAGGGGCGTTGTTCCCATCTTGGCGGTGCAATAGTGGCAAAATAATCACGCGGATATATAGTCAAAAACTGATACACCGGAGAGTGTCTATCATGGGTCAATTCAAAGACTTGCTCTGAAATTTTCTTGCTTATAGATAGGATGGCGATAGAATAGCGCTGAAACA
Source organism: uncultured bacterium (assembly GCA_964390695.1). GTDB lineage: Bacteria > Chlamydiota > Chlamydiia > Chlamydiales > Parachlamydiaceae > CAWACC01. The sequence continues at coordinate 609 of CAYMKI010000170.1, read as the reverse complement.
ATTTGCGATTTAGGAAATTAAGGATTCTCTGCGTCTTGGATAAAGGTAAAAAAGGAGGCCAAAGGGTGCATTTTAACGACGGAATCACTGCTATCTTACTGAAACAGAGCAAGTAAAAGACAAACCAATGGCTCATACCCTCTTCAATTATAGCAATATCGGCTTTAAATTTTATTGCTTTGAGACACAACATGATTCCATACCACACTTGGTACAGATGATACAAAATGCCTCGGTAGTGCTTTTTGGGAATTTGCTGTAAGGTAAAAGCACCGTCCTGTAAAAAGGCTTCTCTTTGGCAGTAAGAAATTACCATAGCTTCAGCATCGACCTCTTTAACCCAATCATAAAACTGTGAGCTATCGGTTTTCCAGATCACGCAAGGATCCTCTTGATTTTTCTTCCAAAAGCTATAGGTACCAATCACATCTCCCGGTCCGGCAGCATAAAATACTTTCGTTTTCTTCATCCAATACCTTCCAAAGTGTTTTCAAAGCTTTCTCAGGTTTATAAATCCTGAGCCTCTTTTAATACCAACCGAATTTTGAAACGAAAGCCCTTACTTTTTCTATTGCTGACTTTATTCTCTTGTAAAATACGCTTAAATGC
>CAYMKI010000169.1:0-6176 GCA_964390695.1 uncultured bacterium | reverse complement strand
CCAATGATCTGACCAATCAAGTTACACTTAAAAATTGGCCTTGGATAGTAACCGTTGTAGATATTGCCTGGGGAAGTTGCTTAGCTGCGATGGTAACTTTGATTTCGAACTTCACAACTCGTTATTTTTGGTGAAGTCTCTCTATGGTCATTTTTTCTTGTAGAAAAAAAATATCTCATCTTTTTAGGAGGTAACTTATTTATTTAGAAATAAGAGTATGCTCGTTAATTTATAGGCTTGAAAAGCCCTAATGATACAGCCAAGGTCGAGCGGAGCGAGGCCTGTAAGGCTGCCACAAAAAAGGGAAAACGTCACACATGATTCAATGAGGCATCGTCTTTTTCTGTTGAAATAAAATTTTCAAGAGAATACACGTTAAGTATAAAGTGCCATAAGATATGAACGCTTAAGAGTAAAATCTACCATGGATTTAATCACAAAATTTCTTCAACTATTAGTAGCATTTGGCTTGCTAAACGTTTGGCTCATAAGAAGTAATCAGAAAACAGCTTATCGGGGATCCAATGCTAGCTCTTTGAAAAGTGAATTTGCTGCATATGGCTTGCCTTTATGGTCTTTCTATGTCATTGGATTCATCAAAATCAGCGCAGCTCTCCTACTTCTTTTAGGATTGTGGATACCATTGTTGGTTTTTCCTTCAGCTCTGGTAGTTTCTTTGATGATGCTAGGTGCTGTGTGCATGCACATAAAAGTTAGAGACCCTTTGAAAAAGTGCTTACCAGCTTTAATAATGCTATTTTTCAGCGTCGGCATATGCTTTGGATCATTTTTATTGTAGCTTTTTCCCACCGGTTGCTTAAAATTTGGTAAATTTCAAATGAAAAAGGAACGGTGATGGCTATGAACATGCCATCATTTCATATAGCTGCAGCGATTCGCTTGAAATCCCTTTCTGCATTATATATGGCTAAATGGGGAAGGCTTCTTGGTTATTAGACTTTGTTTCGTTATCCTATGGAATGAATATCAAAAAATAGCTTCAAATAATTTCTTTAATAATACTTCCAGCGGGATCATGGTCAAAACCAGTGGCAGTACTGGTATCAGGGTAAAGATGATAAGTTGGATGACTGTATCTTTACTAAATGGAAATGGTTGGACGTCGCGAATAATTTGGAAACTGTTAGCAAGGTCAGCAAGAGACTGAATATCGCTACTGCCAATGAGCATTTCATCCTTGGTTACACCACCGTGTATCCATTTGCAGTCGAATGCACTGACATATCTACTTGCAAGAATGCCGTATACGTGTAGGCCTTCTATTTTCGCACGCAATAAATGGGGTGAAAAAACAAGTAACGGCCCCAATACTATCAGCAGGATGAATAGTACAACACCCATTATTAGCATTATATATTCAGTCAGCTTCCCGCCTGCAAAAAATATCGAGTTAGCTATCAGGCCTGCCACAAGTACACCATGACTTGCAATCAGCGGTAGTAACGCGGTACTGCTCATGGCAAGAAACCCAAGACCGCAGGCACGATCAGGATGAGTTGGGATAAGCTGTAAATTAAGACGTGAACTCTGCCATAAAAAACGAGCCCATACGAATAAGCGAAAATACCAGCGACAAAGGATAAATTGAAATAAAGGCCTACTAAAAAAAACAAACCAATAGCCTGCCAGAGAAAGATGAGTGCCAGTGCTATCAGAGTTGGCATACCAAGACCCTGCGCCAGGGATGTATTCTATTACACTTGCGAGATGCCAAAGGTAATTTCCTATGACGAAGATAAGTATGAGTAAAAACAGCTCAGCTGCTACAGAATTCCGCAATTTAATTGCTGAAATTATTAATTCATTAAATCTCGGAAGTGTTTTTTCAGTAATAATATTTCTTTCTACGAACTGTTGAACAACAAGTCGTATACGCACGTGTACAAGTATTTCAGCGGCAATAAGTAATGGTAATGCAACCAAAAATCGGACTTGAGTTTCTATATCATATAAGAACGTCATACCCACACTACCCCAGGCTTTGCCATTAATTAAAGAAAGGAGTAGAAGGGGCAACCAAGCTAACAAGGTAATGACGATAATTCTTTTTTTCAATAGATTGAGTGTTGGAGTGGTAAGTCCCAGACGCATCAGCAACTGGAACAACGGTCCTCCAAGTACAAGGGAAAAATCTGTCGCATCTTTTGAATTATGAATATTGTTCATAGGTATTTTCAGCTTATTTAAAGTGCCTGCATCTGGAAAAAGTGGAATTGCCATGGTCGAAGATCTATGTAAATGCCGGTATCTAGCATGTCGTTTCCTCTTCGATCGTACGATTTATTCGATAGCGGATCGTTGAGCCTCCAGTCTTTTCCTCGTAACTCATTCCATGGTATTCTGACGTTAGCCTGAGAGTCTTTTTCGGAAAAGTTGATGACGATGAAGTAACGTTCCTCATCTTTTTTCCAACACCAAGCCAGAATGTTCTGGAAGCTATGATTATCAGACCAACCGCTACAGTCGCATAACCACCAGTCACCATTCCGAAAGACCTCACGTTTCGTTTCTTGCAAAAGACATTTGTAAAAAGCTACCATATCGTGATTGATAGGCTCAACGGGACGACGTCCGAGAAAGACTGGCAATCTGATCTTTAATCCCTCAAATTGCCCCTCATGTAATAATCTGGTACCTGCGAGAGTGAGGATCGCTACGGCAGCCGCGCGGCCTTTTGCGTCTGGAAATGTAACTGCGGCTCTTGGCTCATCGTGGTTCTCAATGAACCGGACCATCTTTTTCTGGTAATTAAGATCTGCTAGAAGGTGCTGACGCACGGTTTCTGCATCATTATGCTCCATCCGGTCGTAGAGTTTTTTGTCGTAGCAAAAGTCGAATCCTTGCTGCTGAAGGGTCCACTCCAAATCCCAGTAAGCTTCGGCTATAAATTTAAACTCAGTCTCTTTTGCTTTGACTGCCGCGATGACTATCTTCCAGTAATCTTCAGAAGACTTAGCTCCGGCACGAGCTCCCCAAGTACGTTCAAAGATGGTGTTTAACATGAGCATCGCCATGTCACAACGAATCCCGTCGCACTGCTCGGCGATCTCTGAGATAGTCTTGATGACGGCCTGACGAAGACCTGAATGAAAGGCATTAAGCTGGAGCACATCGGGCCAAGCTGGAAAATAAGGATCACGACCACAGGCGAATACTGTTTTTCCTGCTTTGATGAAGGAAGCCGAGTCGTTCTTCGCATCCTCAGCAGTTCCTTGAATGAAGTATTCAGCGTGATCGCTAACCCATGGATGATCTGGAGCAACATGATTCGGCACAAAATCGAGAATGAGTCGAAGGCCGCGCTTTGCAAGCGCTTTCCTGGCATTTGCAAGCCCTTCAGGCCCCCCGAAATGTTCGTCGACGACATAGCGGCGTACGCAATAAGGGGATCCTACATTATCCTCATTCTTGAAATCGGGGAGAGCTCGCCGGAAATCTGCAATGATCCCTTTGTTCTGCATGACGATTTGAATCCCTGCAGGGCTTCGTTCCCAAACACCCATGAACCACACGGCGTCGAAGTTGTATGATGCGATGGCGTCCCACTCCTCCTCCGGAATTGTGGAGAGGTTTAAGACCCTCTTGTATTTATTGCTCATTTCATTGAGCCAGACCCAGGTGTTGATTTCATAAATGACTGGATATTGATTCCATTTCTTCATTATTATACCTTATCTTCCAACTGCTCTTGACCGGCCATTTGTTCCTTCTTTATATCCTGTGAAACCTGAATCCATCGGAGCCACATATCTAGCCTATTCGGATGTCGGTGATGGAATAATGTGATCATTTTTGCCAGCTTGGTATGTCGCTTCAAAATATCGCTTTCAAATTTTTAGGTTTATAATTAATTTTATAAAATAAATATCCAGGAAAAACCTGGCTTAATACGAGTATCCCCAGGACATTGAAAGAGATGTATTTTGTTTCTCTCCAGAAAATTGTCCTCCCCCAAGTTCTCTTGGTAAAAATCCACAGACTTTATTTTTAAAGCCGTAGGTAAAGCCCAAATATAGGTTATGCTTCTGGTAGGAATAATAGACGCCAAGAGAAAGAATTTCGTAGACTGTCTGGATTTTATAAATATGAGATAAGAAATTGGCATTTTTATTTAATTTTATCCTGTGTGAAAAGCCTAATCCTCCCGATAGCCTAGCAGTAAATTGATAACCTATTCCGATATTAATATATGTAGCATCTTGCAACCCTGGTCCGGGAGATTTTTTTGAACCTCGTTTATTTAAATTAAGGCTTCCATCAGGCTGGACGAGGTTATTGGCATACGGCAGATTGCCTAAATTCAACCAAAGCACTTCCAACTGCCCAGATAGCTTCGAATTAAAATCATAGTTTAACCCCGCTCCAATGGTTTGAGGTGTATAATTTTGTGCATGAAAAGGTTCAAAACCGCGATATTTTCGATATCTCCCACAGTAATTTTTCTTTGACCAAGCCGCACCGAAATCTAACTTATCCGAGATCTTCCATCTCCAGCCAATACTGAAGCCGATTCCATTTGAGTGATCAATTCCATTGTTTGTAACATGTCCAGGCGAGACTGATTTCAATGGATTATCTGAATTTTGATATCCGTTTCTGCGATGTGAAAAATAAAAATATTCTATTGAAAACCCGATAGAGTGAGACTTGTTGAGTTTAAGTGAAAAAATAGCAGAAAGCGCATCTGTCCTATAAAATATAATCGTGGGCGTAGTACCGTTAACGGGGAGAGGTTGTTTCGTTCGCAATTTTACATAACTTGGCAGCGTGAAAGCTGCCAGGCTGACAGAAGTGTCAAAAGTATTTGAACAAAGGTTCAACTTAAATTGTTTATGTATAGCTGCATCAGCGGTAAATAAGTTTTTTGATCTATACGTAAGATCTATTTTCCCTGCTGGAAAAAGAGGATTGTTGTCATGGTTATTGATGGACGATTTTTGATGAACCCAAAAACCTCCGATATCAAAACGGTCTGCGATCCACACAGCATTTGCTGGATTGACGACTCCTGAAAAGGCATTTTTGCCCTGCGAAAATGCATTAGGGCGACCCCCTGCTAACGTCCCGTATGCTGTCGAGTAGAGCACAAATAGATTTAATATGAGCAAACGTTTTATCATAACAAAACTAATATTTCATTCGTTCGAGTTTGGCTGCATACTAGCATATTATGGATCTTTAAAACAATTTTTAAAGATCCAACTCAAAAGAGGTTGCCAAATGAGCCGCAGGACTTGCATTAAACGGATGATTCCAAGTAACCAAGGTGCAAATCCTACAGCATTGCCTATTGATAAGCTTATTTATAGAGATGTATACATCAGATGTATTGAAAAGCATAGAAAGTAAGCTGGACCAGATCGTATCCAATCAAAATATCAAAATCACTTCGGAAGAAGATTCTGACACAAGGTAAAAAATTCTATTTTTGCTGCCAATCTTTTTGCTGTTGGGACATGAAATATCAGATTTGACGATAATACTACATTTTGGTACCATATAATTATGAACAAGAAACATCAACGCACACTAGAAGCGATTTTTAAACAACCGGTTCAATCCAATATTGTCTGGAAAGATATCGAGTCTTTAATGCGACATTTGAATACCGAGATTACTGAGGGAGAAGGATCGCGAGTACGATTTGCATTAAACGGAATTCGCGCTACCTTTCACCGACCTCATCCAAAGAAGGAAACTGATAAGGGAGCCTTGATCTCTGTGCGTCGTTTCTTAGAAAATGCAGGAGTAAAACCATGATGAAATATAAAGGCTATACCGGCCATGTTGAATATGATGATGAGGCTAAAATTTTCCACGGCGAAGTGCTTGGTATTAAAGACGTCGTTACTTTCCAAGGCACAACAGTAGATGAAATTGAGCAAGCATTTAAGGACTCAGTTGATGATTACCTAGCTTTTTGTACGGAAAGAGGTGAAGAGCCTGATAGACCCTTCTCCGGAAAGTTCAATTTGCGTATACCACCTGAGTTGCATGCCAAGCTGTCTATAGCAGCACAACTCCAAGGAGATAGCCTCAACAATTACATTACGAAGATGTTACAGAGGTTAATAGCTTAGTTAGATCTTTATTCGGCTAAGCTCAAGCGTGATTTAGGGGCACATGTTCGGTTTAAAGATAGAAATCTTAAAATT
>CAYMKI010000168.1:0-6297 GCA_964390695.1 uncultured bacterium | reverse complement strand
ATCCCGAACCAGCTAGGGTAGAATACGATCCCGCTGAAACTTTGACATGGGAAAAGTATATTGAGCGCCAGCCTTTGCTGAACGCATTTTCAGGGCCCTTATTCTGGCCGAAGTGGTGATGCGTGTTGGGACTGTTGAACAGCTCAAATAAATGATTGCGAAAGTTACGAAAATCACCTATATTGACATACATCTCACATTCCGCAAGTGGGCTGTTCTTGTTTCGATTTTTGATCCGAATTTGACAAATTTTGAGCCATATTTCATTTAATATTGCCGCAAAATTTGCAAATCCAGCTGAAAAAACGAAAAATTCGAATCAAAAATAGCCGACTCGCGGAATGTGGGATACATCATATTTGTCCAAACTCCGGATAATTAGGACCTGTCTGTGGAAAAAATTTGGTTTATCATCATCGACGGAAAAAAAGAAGGACCTTTTAGCTATTTAGATCTTAAAAGGGATGAAAGGATTAATCCCGATACTCTAGCCTGGAGGCAAGGCTTATCCGACTGGTTACCGCTACGCGAAATAAAAGAGTTGGAAGATCTTTTTCGGGAAGAGGCTCCTAGAGAAGCCCCCGAAGAGGAAGAAGGACAAGCGACAGCTCCTTTACTTCAAGACAATGAGGTGATAGCTCTTAAAAAGGACCCCTATTTTAGTCTCTGGGTTTTACTGGCTATGCTATTGGTCGTATATGTATTTTACCTGCTCACGAGAACGTAAATCATGTTGTCGCTAGATAAAGCTTTGGTGGAGTTCTTAGTAAAACATCACCATCCGGGCAAGCCTGTCTTGTTAGCCCTTTCGGGAGGGCCGGATTCTCTGCTGATGTTTCATCTTCTTGTTCAAATTCAGAAACGGCACCCTCTCCAATTCGGCATTGCTCATGTTGACCATGGATGGCGGGAAGAGAGCGCTCGAGAAGCGGCTCTTTTAGCTGGGCTTGCTGCAAGGCATGGTCTTCCTTTTTATCTGAAAACATTAAATCCACGGGAGATGAAGGGGAATTTAGAGGCAGCTTGCCGAGAAGAACGCTTGCATTTTTTTGCGGCTCTTTGTCATGAACATGATTACCAAGCCGTACTTTTAGGGCACCATGCAGGTGATTTTATAGAAACCGTCTTCAAGCGGATGTTAGAGGGATCTAGTTTAATTCATTTAGCCGGAATGGCTGAAATCACTCAGCTGCAGGGGATTACTTACTGGCGGCCATGGTTGAAATTTCCGAAGAGCGATATCCTAAACGCAATCAAACAGTATCATTTGACGCCCTTCGAGGATGCCACAAATAAAGATCCAAAGTTCATACGAGCGCGGTTTCGTACAAAAATTCTGCCTTGGTTGAGCCGGGAATTTGGGAAGCAGATAGAGTCATCTATCGAGCATCTAGGGCGGGAAGCGGGGGAATTGAAAGACTATCTGGACAGCACCCTGGGTAATGAGATAGGCCATATTCAGAGGTCGCCTTTTGGATATCATCTCGACACCGGTGCCTTGCAAGTGCAACATCCTTTTGCGCTGAAGTATATGCTCAAAAAAATCTGTGAAAGGGGGGATTTTGCCCTATCGCGAGATTTTGTGGAAAAGACCGTATTTTTGCTACAAACGCAAGCTGCGAACAAGGAAATTCGCATGGGGGCTCACAGGTTGTACATCGACCGCAGACACTTGTTTTTAGTCCAGCAGCTGCCTTGGGTGCCAGAATACCCCCTTCCATTGGTCTTAGGGGAAAGTGTTTTCGGGAGCTGGAAGGTTAAAGTAGAGCCTGTGACAGATTGCGCTTGCATTAACCCATCGAGTTGGATAGATGGATGGAAGGGCAGGGGAGAGGTGTATCTCCCCGAAGGAAATTATCAGCTTAGGTCTATACAGCTCACGGCACACTATCCTCGCAACTCATCGATGAGCCACTGGTTTTCGAATGCTAAAGTTCCGGCCTTTTTACGTACCTTTTTTCCCGTGGTCATGTCTGGAGATGAGGTCTGTGCGGAGTTTTTAACTGGACGTCCTAATGTCAAATTTAAAGCTGCACCTCCAAAAATAAAGATCCAGCTCGATGTATTAAGACCCTTCTAAATAATTCAAGCAGCTTTCTATCAGGGTGTTAAGTTTTTCGGTGATAAGTTTTACGTCTTGAGTCTTTTCCGCGGAGCGCTTGGATATTAAAGGGAATAAATTTTTCAATCCGATCCATCCTCCGGCTTTGTTAGCAGCTTGTACCCCTTGTATACCCCCTGTCATTTCGGGCCATCCGATTATTTGTTCTACTAATTCGTCGGCGATGGCATTTTTCATTTTGACAATGTTTTTAATTTGTTGTTCTTTTGGTATATCATTTTCAAGTAGATGCAAAAGGATATTCTCCATATAACGGTTCATGTTGCGCTCCGGTCTATAATTTTGCTCTCTTTTCAGTTTAGTCGTGGCAATGGAGGACAGCAATTGCATGAAGGCAGTGGCCTCTTGTTTTAATGCTTGCTCCTTAGGGGTTTTTGGAAAACGATCCAATAGGGTTAGAATTGGAGAGGTGATTTGCTCCTCTACTTTTTGTTTAATGTTTTCCTCCTTTTCTTTTGAAGGAGAGGTTATATTGATATGGGAATTTTTCGGGACTATGGAGGTTTCGTCTATGGAGTGTTCAGAAAGACTTAAAGCTTCTTGGATATATTCATTTAACAAGGCGTTCTTATTTTTAAGCCCTGCCTGTAATCGGGTTAACGCGGAATCCATGGATTTGACCCATCCATAAGTTTCTTGGGCTTTACTCTTTAGGCAAGATTTAAGGTAACTTAGTGTCGATGCTAGGAGTTCTGCATTATTTTTGCTGAGAGGCAGGGTGGCTGTATTTTCTAACTCTGCGATGATCATTGCGACTAGGCTAAAGTATTTGTCGATATAGGCATCGACTACCCATTCATCTCCATTAGCATCCCACACCAAGGATATCTTGGTCCCTGGGCGTTGATGGGATAGGATATTTTCCGTAGAGGCCTGAGTGGAAGTTATACCTATCTCTTGAGCTAAGTTTAACATGATATAGTCCAAAGTGGTGGCGGTGGATTTTTCTCCATGGGTCCATACGAGCTCGTTCCTGGCTAGTACTTCACTATAGATATGATAATTTTGTCCCAGGTAGCGGTGAAATAGCCCCGCAAAACTTTCTAGTCCAGAATGTTCTCCGCGACCTGAAAAACAAGGGATGAGGCTGATTTTTAAGGTGGAGTTGGGGTTATGAAGATTTACGTCGCGGATGTTCTGTCCGATCAGGTCAGCTATATCTTGATAGTGGCCGGTGTGTATCCTGGGAGAATTAGGGCTGCCATGGTCAATAATATAAACGCGCGAAAGATTGTCGATGCGGTTTAGAAACTCTATTTGAGCCGGCGTTAGTCCTTCATCTACTTCTTTTTGGGTAATTCTAATATAATTTACCGATTCCGATTTATTTAATAATTTATTTGTGAGAGATTCTTTTCTAAATCTTTCAGCTTCAGGAGTAAAATCTATGATAAAATTATTCAAGCATAACCTCCTTGTTATACTAATAAATTTATTATAGCAAAAATATAATTATTTAGTTTGTTAAATTATTGGTTTTGTTAATTGTATGTTAAAAATCGTGGCTATTCACTACACTATATAAAACATAAGATGTTGAACCTTAGAGCCTGCCGGCTGGGCATAGGCTCCGCCGGTGGCTTTGAGGTTCAGTAAGTTACGCACTTTGTATATTGCAGAACAGTTGTGTTAATTTATGTTGTGAGATAATGAGTAATTTTATATATGCCACAATAGGGTCTTCTATGCAACAGACGGCAATATTAAAGACGAATTGGCCTTGCCTTCACCCCGTATCTAGTCACTTTCGGATGTCAAAGTGTAATAAGGAGTGTATCAAATGGATAAAGAAGATTTTTTTGCCTGTATGAAGCAAAAAGCATTATCCGATTATGAAGTATACCTTAAGACCGACCAAATTCTATCTTGTCAAAAAGAATTCCATGAACTCTGCAATGAAGATGAACTGCAATTTCAAATAGTGCATCAAGTTGAAGAAATGTTATTGAAGCTGATGGGGTATACCCTAGTCAATATTAGGGAGCATATGATGCTTGATGAAACCTATCGCGTGTTGACGTTATTTCAGAGAGTTCACCTAATTCAAAAAAGATTGTTGGATATGATGGATTTGTTAGAAACCATGTCCCCGGCAGATTACCAAGCTATACGTCTGCATTTGGGAGCGGGAAGCGGGGTTACTTCTCCTGGTTTCAAGACCTTAATGGTAATTTTTCCGGAGTTGTGGAAGACTTTTGCCGCTTGTTATTTAGAAAAGAAGCACTTGACCATAGAGCAAATATATAGCTCCAAGTATTGCCATGATGACTCATACTCAGTCGCAGAGGCTCTGGCTGAATTAGATGAGCTTTACCATAGATTTTTTAAGCGCCATCTGGATTTAATAGCTCGTACCATTGGGGATAATTCTAAGTCATTAAGGGGTAGGCCGGTTGAAACTTTGAGACAACATGCCGAAATGCATCTTTTTCCGGAACTTTGGGATATTAGAAATCAAATGACAGATGCATGGGGTCAAGAGTATGGTATAGTGCGTCCGGGACTGGGAGCAGACAAAAAATATGAGCATAGCTAAAATTAAGATAGGCGTAATCTTTGGAGGAAAATATGAGCATGAAGGCTCTATTGAAGCTGCTGCGGATGTAGTCAAATGTTTGAAGGCGCATCCAAAATATGAAGTTATCCCCGTATACATTTCAAAGGAAGGTGCTTGGTTGTTTTTCAAAGATGGAATGCAGCTTCCTATAGCTTGTTCTCGTTCTGAAGTCAATCTGCTTGTGGATCCGGAAAGAAAAGGATTTATATCTGTCGCTTCAGAAAAAGTAGCATTTAGTCCGGTAGATTTTATATTTCCTTTGGTTATGAGCTTCTGCGGCGAGGACGGCAGCTTGCCCGGACTCTGTAAGCTGGCCAATATCCCTTGTGCAGGATCTGGCATTTTAGGGTCCGCATTGGGATTGGATAAGATTGCTTTCAAGATGATGCTTGAGAGTCAAAATATTCCAACCTCTCCTTATTGCTATACGACACGTTTGGAATGGCATACAGACCCTAAAGCGATTTTTCGAAGGTGTAAAGAATCTTTACGCTTGCCGTGGTTTGTCAAGCCCGCCAATTTGGGGTCGAGTTTAGGCATCACAAAAGTAAATCACTATGATGAATTCACTGCAGCTATGGAAGCGGCTTCTGGATATGATCATCGAATTTTAATCGAACAGGGGGTTCTATCTCCGCTTGAGATTGAAGTGGCAGTTATCGGTAATGAATTTCCTAGCGTCTCTTGTCCGGGCCAATTGCAGTTTGAAAGCCCCTTTTTTGATTACCACACCAAGTACCGTCCTCAGAGTACTCAGATATTCATTCCACCGCGGGATTTGCCGGGGGATATCCAAGAAACATTGAAGGGTTATGCTTTGAAAGTCTTTCGACTCATCGGTTGCTATGGATATGCTAGAGTGGATTTTCTGCTGCAAGATCCGGACCTCGCAATATTCGTTTCAGAATTGAACACCGTTCCAGGATTGCCAAAGAACAGGATGTTTCCGCAATTGCTTATGCATGCAGGTTTTGCCTATGAAGAGATCCTAGATAAGATCATCTCCTTAGGCTTCGAAATGCATCGTGCATTCTGAAAGCGATATGTCTAAGAACGTTAGGCACATCTCAATTTCGGGGGGCTTGCCGCTGTGAGGATAATGCGAGCCTGATGTCCGGGCATATAGTGGTAGGGCAGTATTTGCTTGTCCACAATCCTGGCCAAAGACTCATCTCCGCCCGCGGCAGCCAATTTGCCGATCACATCCACTTGAAGTGTTTCCAATACCTGATTTCTGTCGTGCATATTTACAGTCACATCCACTGTGGCTGTGATTTCCGCCAGGGCTGCTCCATAGGCATTTGCAATGCAAGCGTGCTCCGGGACTATGCAGCGGGTATCCAGCCAAGAGCGCGGAAGCAGGCCCGCTCCTCCGCCTACCAAAATGATAGGAAGATGACGGTGCTTACCTTGCACCTTTTTTATACTGATCATGATTTTCTCTAATGCCAATTTTAAGGCCTTTTCAGCTTCTTGGTGCGAGCAGGGAATAGTCTTGAGGTGCGCATGCGGAATCGCGCAGGCTCCATAAATGAGGGCCGCATCGGTTAAAGTCAGTGAGCTCCCGCCAAAGGCGCAGGCTTCGGTTTCCAAACGTCTGCCGCAGCTAGTGGAGGCG
>CAYMKI010000167.1:0-6376 GCA_964390695.1 uncultured bacterium | reverse complement strand
GCTTAAGAGGGTCATAGCGGCAAAATCAGGGCGGCGTAAGCAATCATTCACGGTGATAGATACCGATGATCCAAATCATATCATATTGATGGGCACCGAAGTGCATAATAGCTGCCAGAGAGTGAGTGGAAATTCAGAGCAGAACAAATGTTTGTTGGGGTTCTTTTTGGATGGCAAACATCGTTTAGGTCTCATCTGTAATGAACGAGGCGTTATCTTGGCCCGCTGTGTGTTCAGGCTCTTGATCGATGCTAAAGGAAATCCTGTCTTATTTCAGGAAGTGGTGTATCTAGGGGATGACAGTGAGAATCCTACAGGCTTGTTGAGAACACTGGCGATGAAAAAAGCCGCCAGTTTGGGTATTCCATTAACCTGTAGAGCTGACAGCTCCGATTATCCTAAATATCCTCATGCTTTAATGGCCAAAGAAAAGCCCGTGCCTTTTGAATATGTGGATGCCTTGCGAGGGATTCAAACCGGAACCTATACTTTGAATGATGTAAGTCAAGTCGTTTATACATCCAATTTTATATAAATGCTAGTGCAGAGGCAAACGCTAGGATAGGGGCAGGGGCAACAATTTTCTGTATTTTAATTATGCTATAAGCTAGTATGTTTGTTCAAATTTTTATAGTAATCACGTAAGTAATTAAAAATTACCTGTCCAGGAGGTATTATGATAAATGGCTCACACACAGCTAGCGTAGAAGATTCAAATTCATCTCAGACTTATGCTGCTAGTACAACGAAACAAGAGAAGCTGCAAGAAAAGATAGGCGACCTCCCTGCTGTTATTGTAGGCAACAGTCAAAATGCTAACCATACCTCCAAAGAAATCGAACCGAACTCTGTAAACGTGCTAAGAGCGGATACCTCTGCTGTAGTAGAGAAAATCAACCAAAAAGCTATGCCGGCCTTGCCTAGACCAATAAATGGCATCATGTCGTTTGGCTATGATGACAATGATGAATATATGAATTCACAGGCTTTAGAAGCACAACGTGCAAGAGTGGCCAGAGAAACAGCTTTGATAGAAGCCGAAAACAAAATTTTAGAGGGGGCTAATCCTGCTGAAGTCATCAAGGCCTATGCTCTCAATCCCGCATTGCCTGAACATCAGAAAATACTGCAGCGAGCAGCTCTTCAACAGACTGTAAGACATATCTCCTCAACGATTCATTTGTTCTGTATCGATCGCACCTCTTCGGAAGGACGGAAGCTTTTATATGACATAGCCATAAAAGCTGCCAATGAGTATGATTCTAAGATTTCAGAACACATAAGGAATTATGGATTTGATGCAACCACGCCTGAGGGGCAAGCTCAGTTGATCGACATCGCCAAAGCAGCTGCAAATCGCGATGAGTTTCTTCCCAAATATATTCAAAACTACGGCATTGATGCCTCGTGTCCAGAGGGGAAAAATGCTCTTAAAAAAATCGCTGTAATTGCTGCAGGTTATGTGTGTGCTCACATATCAGAGTTCATCGCCAATTTTCATTTAGATCCCCATAATCTTTGTGACTTCAAATCTCTAGAAGAAATAGCTAAAGCGGCTGTTTTTCGGGATAAAAAGCTGTCGGAATATATCAGAAACTATGGTTTTGATCTACAGTCCAAAGAAGGCCAAAGAGCACTGATTGAAATCGCTAAGCTAGCGGCGCGTCAGAAAGATCAGTGTATCAGCAAACACATTCAAAATTACGGCTTGGATCCTAGCTGTGAAGAAGGACTGGCTGCCCTGATTGAAATAGCTAAAATTGCTGCAGAAAATGGAGATGACACCCTAGCCGAAAATATAAAAAATTTCGGTATCGATGCTTCACAGGAAAAGGGACAAGCAGCCCTGGCGGAAATAGCTTTAGAGATTTCGGTTAAATATGAAAACACCCTGGCTCGCCATCTGCATAAATTTGGCCTAGATGCTTCGACTGAGGAAGGTCAGGACCTCATGATAGAATTGGCTTCTAGGTGCTCTTTGAGTTATAAAGCCAGAACAGCACCATATATACTATCGTTTAATATAGATAAAACGACACAAAAGGGTCAGCAGGCGTTGATGCGCATAGCCAAGCAATGCGCTGCCAATGATAAAGAAGGGATTTCTGAATATATCCCCAACTTTGGCATCGATGCCTCCACCTCCATAGGTCAGAAGGCGCTGCTCAAAATTGCCAAAATGAGCGCACATGTCAATGGGAAAAATACCTCTCAATGGATCCGCCATTATGGCATTGCTAGTCATACGCCTCAAGGACAAAAGAATTTAATCGAAATAGCTAAGATAGCCGCCATGCAAGATGGAGGGGGCACGTCACAATATATTCACAATTATGGCATCGACACCAAAAGCTTAGAGGGGCAAAAAGCCTTGATTGCCATAGCAAAACTGGCCGCACAGCAAAATGGAGGGGGAACCTCGGCATTCATCCGCAATTACGGGCTAGATTTAAACCTGGCTGAAGTGCAGAAGGCTTGGCTGGAAATAGCCAAAATAGCCGCTTATAGTAGCGGAGGAGGTATATCAGCACATATAGCAAACTATGGTTTTCTGGTTACCCGTCCAGAAGGTCAGCGCTGTCTTCAAGACATTGCTAAAATCGCTCTACAAAACGATCCCATGGGCACGGCTAAATATTTTAGGAATTATGCCTTTGATCATACTGGGCGCGCTAACCAACAATGGTTGATAGATATGGCTGGGATGGCAGTTTGTCTTTGTGAATATTCAGAGTCTATAGCCGAGTATGTACAAAATTTTAACATCGATACCTCCACTCCTGAAGGACAGACGGCGATGATCAAAATGGCTATATATGAATCAAAAAAATCTCCTAAAGATATTTCTGCGTGGATTCCTAATTTTAAGATCGACGCTTCTTCCTGTCAGGGACGCCAAGTTTTAATAGATCTGGCAAAATGTGTGATGAGTTCTGAAGGTTCTTTGCTTGGTAAATATCTGCCGAATTATGGCATAGATCCCAAGACAAAAGAAGGGCAACAGGCTTTAATCGAAATTTTTGGGGCAGCGAAAGTCGCTGGTTTAAGCGTGTGGAGAATATCGGAAATTGTGCACGGATTGGGTCTGGATTCCCTGGATTCCTCCTTGCCGCAAAGTCGGAAGGCTTTGATACGCCTCGCAAAATTGGCCGCGCAAAATAATGGCGAGCATACTTCCCAGCATATTCGGAAGTACGGCATAGATGTAGCATGTCCCGAGGGACAAAGGGCTATGATCGAAATCGCTAAATTTGCAGCCGCAAGGAGCCCTAAAGGGGTGTCGATATACATTGCTAACTATGGCATCGACTCTACTTCTCCTGAAGGACAGAAAGGGTTGGTGGAAATTGCCGCCATTGCCATGCGTCACAATGCCGACGAGGTAGTTCCTTATATTTCTAACTATGGCATCGACGCCAAATCTCCTCAGGGGCAAAGAGCTGTGATAAATCTGGTGCGAACTGCTATGGAGCATGATTCAAAGCTGATAGCAAGATACATTCGAAGTTTTGGCATAAACGTGTTCAGTGCAGAAGGGAAAAGGCTACTAGAAGAGGTGGCTAAGGCGCTTATTCAAAAAGGACTGTTGGAGAATATTGACAATGTGTTGTCCTTGTGTTATCCAAAGTCTACTCCCGAAGGCCAGATAAAGCGCATTCAACTGGCAAAAAAGGCCGCAGAAAAACATCCTTCGAATCTAGGCCGTCATATTCGGGAGTTTGGCATCGACGGTTCCACTCCTCTAGGTCAGAAATCCCTGATCGAGCTGGCAAAAATGGCTATGAAAGAGAATAGGATTTGTGAATGTATTCACTATTTCGGCATAGATCGCTCTTTACCGGTGGGTAAACAAGCCCTGATGGACATCGCCGTAGATATCGCTAAAAAACCAAGAAACAATCTTTCGGGTTATATCCAGAATTTTGGCTTTAACACTTCAGACCCTGAAGACCGGCAGCTGCTTATCGAATTGGCCAAAGCGGGGGCGCGGCAGGGAGATACCCATATCCCAGACAATATCCATAAATATGGCATAGATGCGCTGACTGAAGATGGACAAAAAGCCTTGAGGGAGATAGCTTTACTATGTGCCCAATACGCATCCTTTTATCTTGCAGAAGATATACACAATTTTAAGATCGATCCCACCTCTCCGGAAGGACAACAAGCGCTGATTCGCATCGCCAGAGAAGCTCAACTCCACAAGTCCTACAACTTTCAGAGATATATTCAGAATTTTTGTATAGATGCTTCTACACAAGAGGGAAAACAAGCTCTAATAGAAATGGCTAGGTATTCAGTTTGTCAAGAACAAGGAAAGATGAGTTCATTCGTCCAAAATATCGACAGGCAGGCTTTCACCAAGGAAGACAAGAAGGTTCTGTTGGAAATAGCTCTTTTAGAGGCTGAGCATCACGCTTGGACGTCGCCCACCATACCTCATTATTTAGATATAAATATCGCTACGCGTGAAGGACAACAGGTTTTATTTCAGATTGCTAAGAAGGGGGCAGAACGTAACTCGTACAGCTTTTTATTGAACATGAAAAATTACTGCATCGATACCGATACCCAAGAAGGACAAGATGCGATGCTAGAGATAGCTGCCATTTTGGCTAAAAACGGTAGATCGGTTGTTGGAAATTTTGAAAAGTTTAAAATAAATACCCAATCACCGGAAGCTCAATACAAACTATTGCAAATTGCTAAGCTGGATTTAAAACATAGCTCTTATGGCTCGGATATTCCAAGATTTCTGCCTAGATTCAAAATAGATACAAGCAATACGGAAAATCGCAAAGCCATGGCAGAGCTAGCTTTGAGTGGAGTAACCTCAACGCAACGGGATTTTTTCGATCATTTCTATGCCTTAGAAATCGATGAAGAGACTGCCGAAGGGCAAAAAATATGCCAAGAAATAGCTCATGCTATTGCGGTTAGTGGAATGTGGGTTAATCCCTGTCTTTTGGGAATTGATAGCACCACTCCAGAGGGAAGAAAAGCTCTTGAAGAACTTGTCCGCAAATCTATTGATCGCAATGTGCAAACTGTGTCTTCTAACTTGCATGCTTATGGCATAGACAGCAGCACGTCGGAAGGACAGCTGCTGCTGATAGAGCTGGCTAAAAAGTCTGTAGTAAGCAACGCTGAAGGTTTTTGCAAGTACATCCACGCATATGAAATAGATAGGTCCACTCCGCAAGGCCAAAAAGCCTTGATAGCTTTAGCTAAAAGCGCCGCAGAAAAAAACGGTACGGCACTGGCGCGATATATTCAAAATTTCGGCATCGATAACCATTCCGCTGAGGGGCAAGACGCCCTGATAGAGATAGCCACCATAGCGGCAACGCACGTAGACCATAGGGATGTGGCTAGGTATATGCGCAATTTTGCTATAGACGCTTCGAGTGCCAAAGGACAAAAGGCCTTGATCGAAATCGCCAAAATTTGCGCAGGCAAATACTGGGGCGATGTGTCATGCTTCATACGCAATTTTGATATAGAAATGTCTAGCCCTCAAGGGCAGCAGGCCTTAATAGAAATAGCCAAACTGGCAATTCAAAAAAAATCGGAATCTGCTTGCAGGTGTATTACAGAATATGGTTTTGACCGCTGGGGAGATACGGGAAAAGAGCTGTTGGTGGAATTGGCTAAATTTGCTGCTGGACAAAAGCATACCCATATTTCTGAATACATTCAAAATTTTGGCATAAATCCTCATTCGCCCGAAGGACAGAAAATTTTGATCGAAATTGCTGAATTAGCTGCTGAAAATAGTTTTGGAGTTATATCGCAGCATATCCAAAACTACCGGATCGATACCTCTACACTTGAAGGTAGAGAGGCGCTTGTCAAAATAGCTAAGATTTCTGCTAGGGTTGGATGCGATATTACGTCAGAATATATAGAAAATTACGGTTTTGAGGCATTCGATCAAGAGGGTTGGGATATTTTATATGAAGTGGCTAAAATAGCGGCGGGATCCGAAGATGGTCATAGGATTTATAAGCACATTGGAAATTACGATTTTCAAAATCAGGATTCGGAAGGGCAAAAAAAACTGATCGAAATCGCAAAAATAGCCGCTAAAAATTCTCATGGCTATGAAATTATTAAAAATATCAAAAATTTCCATATAGACACACACTCTGTAGAAGGACAGCAGGGGCTAATCGATATAGCATACCTGGTTGCTAATACAGCAGATGCGTACCAAATGTTGCGAGATATGGATCACTATGGCATCGACAGATCAACGTCAAAAGGTCAAAAAGCTTTGATAGAGATAGCTAAATACCTCGCTCAATACCATGCATACGATCTTTCAAAGAATATACACAAATTTCGCATCGACTCAGCTTCGCCTGAGGGGCAA
>CAYMKI010000166.1:0-6381 GCA_964390695.1 uncultured bacterium | reverse complement strand
CCCCTTGAGCGCATCAATCTCAGATTTAAAACTTAAATATTGAGTTTGTTGAGTTAATTGGGGTTCTTGAGTTCCTAGGACATTCAGCCAGCGGGACAGGAGGTCTAAGACCTCTGTTGTTTGACTGCCTATAGCGATTTTTCCAGCAGTTTCAATTTGAATTTCACCGCTGGACTTGATCCTTATATTAGAGTTTTTATACGTTAAAAGCACGTCTTCATTGTTCTCTGATAGAGAATTTTCCGAAAAAGGCATGAGTCCCATAATGGCCACAGCATCGGAAAGATCGAATTTTCTCGGATCATCTGGAGCTACGACTCCGCCCACTGATTTCCAGAGATCTGTGCTTCTTTCGATAAATAAGAGCAGACAGGTATCACCCTGAACAACTGGGAAAGTCAGGCTGGCGCCGCCTGCTCTTGGAAAAATAACAGGGACATTATTCAAAATGGGCATTTCTTGGGTTGTGCCATCTAGGTAGCTTTTCTTGAGGGAAGGTTGAATTGTCGCTTTTTGAAGTGTGCTGTCATAGGAAATAATGGTTCCTGGCAAGGCTGTGTGCACATCGTAAAGTTGAAATAAAACTGCTTGTCTCATGGCATCGGTCATCGTTGTCATATGAGGATAATCTCCATAGTGGAACGCCAATTCGGACCAAATGTGTCTCCTTCATGTTTAATTGAATAAACAGAATAGGGGCCATCAAGCCCGATGCGTTGAGATTTCACATTGATGAGATCACCGGGGAGAATATCGGGACGCAATGTGGTTGTGACAATGTAGCCGGTTTTAGGTCCGCCCAAATATAGAGCGGCTCTTTTATCTGTGAATCTTTGAGGGATTCCGATCATGCCTGTATCAGCATTGATCTCAACGGCTGGCTTTGAAGTGGTGCCAAATAAGGGGATGATCTGGAGCTTGCCATTCTGGACGCTCCATTTTAATCCAAGGCGGGCGACTGTTTTATCAATCGCATTTTTCCCCATTCCTATGTATTCAAAACCCTGCTCATACACCACATTGTCAGTAGGAGTAAACTCAGAAATAGTAAGCTCCATCTGCTGCGCGATTGTTTCAATAACCTGGCGGACTGGGACCTTTTCCTTGAAGCTGACGGAAATATGCTTTTGATTAAGAATGCGTTCTCCATCTCCACAGTCGAGAGTAGTGATGATTTCTGGTTGCTCATAAGCATGGCTGACTTGCGTGGTGTTGCCAATAAAAAGGAGTTGTTCGCCGGCATCTTCGCTGTATCCGGCTGATACGATGACTTGATCTCCATAATCTTTTATCCTATTCCTTTTCTCCTGGCTTAGATTCCAAATCTTGACAGATGCCGTATTGGCCGACCAGGCTAAATTCTTTTGTACAGAAAAAACTGTTCTCAAATTGGAAAGTTTAATGGTGCCGATATAACCGGAAAAATTGGCATTCCTCAATCCGATCTCAACGCTTGCTACTCGATTGAATCTAGTCATTTAAGCAAACTCCCCTTGGGTATAATAGATCAGCTCGGCAATCGCTCCCATGTCGAAACGTTGAATCTTTCCCTGTCCACCAATAATATTTTCACAGACGATATCTCCCTTCGGCTTTCCATCCGTTGCATATTGGGCGGTCAAATCGTAATTGCACACTACCTTTATTCCCAGTATGATAGGGTCCAAATCCCTTGTTAATATGTCCATGACCCAATATTCGTTCATCGCATTCCATCGGAATGATAAGACGAATGTTTGGCTGTCTAGCTCGATCTGTTGCTGCCATTGTGCCGGTTCTTTGAAAGGAATGATCTGCATTAGGCCACTCCTAAAATTTGATTTTTTGTGACGATCACGTTAGGCAGAATATTACTTGGAATAGGGACTAATGACTGCACGCCGACGTTAATCCCGCTAGAAGCCTGATCTTTCAAGCTTCCTGGAGGGTCATTTTGAATGAGGGGATAATTGTCGTTGGAAGCGACAATATCCCTCGGTGTCTTATTTTGGACTCCTCCAAAATTGTCTCCTTGATCTAGCTGTAGGCGGACAGTTGTATCAAAAATGATCCTTTGCATTTCGATGGTGAAAGTGAGTGATTGTCCTGTTTTGACATCTCTCGGCACGTCTAGATTAACAATCGCCATATTTTGATAGACTTTTAGGCCTGTGACGACCGTTACTACTTCACGATTTTGATGAAGCTGGATCAGACGATTGAACGCATCGATGGAGCGGTTAAACGGAGCGAAAATATTTAGGGGAGTATCTGTGACGACACCGACAAGGACAATGATATCTGGTTCATTGATAATATGGTCGGAAACGATTGTTCCATCTTCAACCGGGTAATTGGTGACACGCGATGCAAAGCGATGTTCTTCTCGAATCGTGACATCGAGATCGATCGATCCGACTTTTGGACTTGGGTATTTTTTCCCAAAGAGGAGAGAGAGAACCATTATTCCACCTGAGGATTATTGTTATAAATTTCGCGAGCTTTTTCGATTAAAACGTCTTCCACAACCTCAGTGACTGTTTCTTTTAGGATCTGTTGCTGTTGCTCTGTTGTGCCAGGAGGTACTTGCATGTCAATTTTTGTATTGAGATTGAAATTCGCCGGTAGCTTTCCAGCTTTTTGCATTTCGATTAGCTTCATAAACATGTAGTGGTCCTCTTCTTCCGCCTTTCTTTTGACCATATTCAGAGTTTCACCTCCGAATATTTTGGCTACTTCTTCGGTAATGGCATCTGAAATAAACGCAAATCCGCTTTTGATGCCTTCGACAGAAAAGACATCGAAGATTGCCCCTAACCCCTTGAACGCATCCCCATTCAATATCTGGGTAAACAATCCAAGGGTATATGTAATGGCTGGCAAGAATTTCACCACGAATACCTCTGTCAGCTGCGATAATTGATTCTTAAATCCGGACAAACTTTTGGAATATAGTTCTAAATTGGGGATGCCTTCTTTGATGGACTTGGCATATCCATCAAACTTGCTTGTTAAAACATCGATATTATCGCCTGCCTCCTTAGCAAATTTGATGAATTTCTGCGCATCTTTCTCTCCGAAGAAGGCTGTAGCAATAGCGATCTTTTCGCTTTCCGACTGAACCTCATTGATTTTTCTCAGGATGTCGCCAAAGAGATCGCGAGCGTTTTTGATTTCCCCTGTAAATTTATCCCGGAATTCGATCCCTGTGTAATAGGCGATCGTCGCCAATTCTCCCATTCCATTTTTGGCATCTCGAAGCAACTTATTGAGGTTATTGAGAGCGGAATCAAAGTGGTGAGGATCGATTCTGAATTCTTCAGCGGCTCTCCTGAGTTTGATAAACTCTTCGAAGGAAATACCAATATTTTTCGCTAGATCATCTGCATCTAAGGTCGCATCGGCAATATCTTTAAAAAAATCAAGGGTCTTGGCAACAAAGGCTGTGGCTGCAGTGGCAGCTATAGCAAACTTTGTTTTAAAGCCGATGATCGTGCGGTTGAATTGCTCAACTCCACGTTGATCGACTTGAAAGCCAAGTTTTGTGACTAATTCTCTGACTACTGTCATCTGTTCGACCCTTTCCTTCTAGATTCTTCCATCAGGTCGAGTCGCATATCCAATAGGGCATTGGCCCTCATCAAATCATCAAGATTCCATGTGCGCTCGATCTCCTCTAAAGAGGCTATTCCTTCCAAAATGATACGCCAGAAAAGGAACTCGCTCTTTATGTCCGGATGGAGGTTTTTCTCGTATCTGGCTGACGATTCTGCGGCATCGCTGGTGAAGCTTCGAATAGGCTCCCAATACCGCTCTCCCCAAAAAAAGAACCGAAATTGCAATCGATCACAAACCATAGCACTTGCATTAGGGTGCCGAGATCGCCGGCAAATTCAATATCGATAACAGAATCGGTCAGCTCCATACCGTCTTTCCTAACACCTTGGCAAAGTTCAAGCACCAAGCTTTCAAAAGTTCTATCGTCCAATTGTGCCATCAGAGACTCCACAGCCTTAACTGCCTCTGATTTTGAGAATGGCAGCCCAGAAATGCTTGCGTCGCTTCCTCCTGGGAGGAAGAGTTGTGCCAATGCCGGACCAAATAAGCGTAAAAGTTTTGCCTTAAGTCTCAGGGCCCTTCTAGCAGGGAGTTGCGTCACTGAATAGACAGCTCCATGAATTTGTTTTTCTCTCGTTTCAATCATACATTCACTCCATTGCTACCAACGAAAACGTCTAGATCGACCAGATCCAAAACCCATTCCCGGTTGTTTAGTTCTTTTCCAAATTCGGAAGAGGGATATTTTTTAACCCATCCAGTTGCGCTGAAGTAGAGCGAATTTCCGCTCAAATCCTTGATAATAATTGGAACAACGCCTGCGTTGGTCAGTTCATCGACGTTGGCAAATCCTGAAAGGACATCATTGCTTGGACTGGATTGTTTTAGGGTGATCGTCATATTTCCCGATCGATTATTGCTTTTGATGCGGGTGCTGGTTCCATCGGCTCCCGTGACTTTTGCCCACTGATCGTCATCTCTATCGACAGTCAAGAATGTTCCATCAGCAAAACCGCTCATGGGAACTCCGCCTACTGTGATAATGACCTGCTTAGGGTCGTAGGTTCTTACTGACATAATCTCTCCTGAAATCTTGATATTGTTGCTCTGTATTATTTCCAAAGCCGTTTGCTTTATGAAAATTGACATGGCATATTTCGCATAAACAAACACCGTTTTCAACCTTGAGTCTTAATTCCGGATTATTGGCATACGAGTTAAGATGATGAGCGTTTAATTTTCCTGATTCAGAGCAACCACAGGTATCGCAAGAGAATCCATATTTCCTGAAAATTTTACGTCTCCAAGCTTTGTAGCCCTCTTCATACCTACCTAATTCTAATCGATCTTCCTCTGTAAGTTTTGGATTGAAGTTGTGATTTTTTTCGCCTTTAAAAGCTCTTCTTTTACATTCTGAGCACGCATACCCTCTTCTAAAATTGCTTAAGAACATGGAGTGATCAAATCCACACCTACACGTATAAAAAATTCTAGCCCTATTGTTAATGTAAGCCATATCTAGGAATTTACAGTCTTTTGATTTAACCAGTTCCAAGACAGTTTCAATTTTGATTCGCCTACTTTTTTTTGGAGGCTTTATTTTTTCCTGTTTTGGCAAATGACTGTATTGATTTGTTCCTACTGGACGAATTGGAATCTCATATTTTTCTAACCAAAAAAGTACAGATTTTTCCCAGACGCCTAACTTTTTGGCCGTTTGCTTTGCTGATAGTTTTTGATTGATGTAAAATTCTCTTAGCTCTTCTTCTTTAAGAGGGAGATATTTCTTTGCAGGCTGTAGACCAAATTTTTTTACATACCAAGCCACTGTTGATTTTGGCGTTCCAGTAAATCTTGAAATTTGATCTAAGCTCATTTTTTCTATTTGAATCATTTTTTCTAACATCTCTTTTTCCATTAAGCCCTCATAACTTATCTTGGGTGATAAATTATGGGTATTGTACAGTAACTGTTCCTTAAATTACAACGAGTCCTTGGATGTTCACCGCATGAATGGCTCCCGCTAACGTCGCTTGGAACTTGACATTTCTCAATATCCTTTGTGCTTTGTCATTGGCAGGCACATTAGCCGCTTTGGGAACGGTCACAGTGGGAACAGGATCGTTTGCAATAAAGTTGTTCCCAATACCGAGCTGCAAAGCTCTTCTGATTTCCGCTTCAATTGCTGCAATCCCAGAATCGGTATAAGGAACTTTGTTGCTGTTGACTAAGACGGAATAGACGAATTCTTGGATCCTGGAGGTAAGCCAATCGACTCCACGAACGATATCAATGAACTCTCCTTGAGCCATGGTTCCTTCTCTTGTGATTCCGACGCCTCCAATGTACTCGTAGGTATTTGCCTTTTTGTTTCTGGCATTCTGGGATTGCGTGCTGGTCAAATTTGAATAAGAAATGGAATTTAATCTTTTGAATTTCCACGTTTCTGAGCCAGGATCGAGCGGGAGAACGCCTCCAAACCACGCACATTCAGGGAAATCGTTATTGGCATCTTGATGATAGAGAACAAAGGTACGGACATAGCCCGATTGATTGCATTTAGCGGCGATGGAATTTAAATCGACCCCTGCAGCCAGATTAATAATATCGGTGTCTGCCGAAGCTGTTCCAAAGATCTTCACTTGCCCTTCTGTCCATCCTGCAGCGGAAAGAACAGTTGCAGATGTTCGATCTGTCAGAGCCAACGCATACCAAGTGTCATCGATTTGCTGAATGGTATTCAAATCATTGATTACTGTATCTGAAGGGGAGAGCGGCTCGATGATCAGTCCGAATTGCTTACTCAGAATGCCTTCTGATACGCTAAGAACAAATGGAGTTCCG
>CAYMKI010000165.1:0-6532 GCA_964390695.1 uncultured bacterium | reverse complement strand
GCCATGTACAGTGTATTTATAAAAAACATTTATTAACCTGTCAATGTAAATAAATTTTAAATTTTCGTTGAGTGTGTGAAATTAATATGAAATAAATCAGTGATAGATTATATTGAATGTATTTGTAAAATATTATGCATGGAGAAAATAATGAGCGTTAATTCTAATCAAGCTAATTTAATTCAAGCTAGTCTCAATAATCAGTCGCAAGCCTTGATCCAAGGTGTATCTCATGCCGTTGATATGGTGCTTATAACGAAAATGAATACCCTAAATGAGGAGTTACAAAAAGCTATAGCTGCTAATGCAAAGCTGCAAGAGGAAAACAAAGACCTAGACCGTGCATTACAATCTTATCAAAAATTTTTGAATGATAGCGAAGACAAAGGAAAAAAACTGCAAGAAAAGATAGATATCCTTTCGAAGCAAATCTTGGAAGTGAAAGCAGCCAGTGAAAAATCGATAGCTAGATGCCAGAAGCTTGAGGAGGAGAAAAAGGGTTTTGATAGAGTCGAAGATAATTTAAAGCAGCGACTGTTAGATGAAAACAAAAGTAACGAAAAATTAAGACTGCAAAATCTACAACAATTAAAAGAAATAGAATCATTAAAAGAGAAAGAAACAACCCTACAGGAACACTCTAGACGTGAAGCTGCGCAGTCCAAAGAAATACAGCAACAAATGAGAGAAAAGATTCAGCAATATGCAAATGAACTAAAAGAGACTCATGAAACGGTACAACACCTGAGAGGTCGAATAGAATGGCTGAGCAGTAAGCTCAATGAGGAAGAGACATTGTACGAGCAAGCTAGGTACGAAATCGAAGATGCTAAGTTAGAAAATACAAGCTTGAGAAATCGTCTCGTGGAATATGACGAGCAATTGAAATTAGCTGTCGAAGCAGAAGATAGACTTAAGGCAGCCAATACCTCCCATCTGTCGCAACAAAGAGACATGAGAAAACAAATTGAGGCATCTTATAAAAAAGAGCAAGATTTATCAATATGCCTTGAAGATACTCGAAAGCAATTGAAGGCAGAGACTCAAAAAAGCACCTTCGAAATTCAAAAAGCTAATGCTCTCGCGGCTGCAAACATTCAACTTATGGCAGATAATAAAATGCAAGCTGAAACCATAGAAGCGAGTAGGCAAAAACAACAAGCGTTGGAAGCCGAAGTCTTGCAGTTAAAACAACAGCTAAGACTACAGGAACTTCATCCCAAGGATCCTAAACAGAGTGATAAAAGGTTAAATCAACCTGCAGCAGCTGTATCCAAGCCCGGTGATGCTGCCCAGCAAAAATCTAGTGAGGATCAAAAGAAACGTAGGCTTAGAAGAGATCCTCCCTCTGATGCGACTCCTGGTTTAGTCCAAGAGCCCTCATCTAATGCGCAATTTAAAAGACCCTCACCTGCATCCTCTGTGATTGAAAAACAGGATGCTAAAAGGCGTAAAATTGTCCAAACAAAGCCCGATGGAACTATTACAATTTCCGTGTTCAGCCAGCCTGATACAACCTCAACAAAGAATGTCTAAGCTGTAACAAGCTCATAAAAAATCCAGGGCGCTGCCCTGGATTTTTTGTAGATAATCTGACCTGCATCACTCCTAGCTACTCAGTTTTTTTGCGGTTTTTGAAATGAACCGTAATGTTTTCCGCCAACTGGGTCACAAACCGGATCTTGGTTTTGGGTTCGCCTTCAAAAGAAGTGCTCAGTTCGAAATTATTCACGATGTAAGCCACTGTGAAGGCTGAAATGGCGTAGTAGAGGTACCATCCAGGACACATATGCGTGCCATGTCCAAAGGGCATATGGGGCATATGTGGAAGAAAGCTAGACTGGTTTTGATGTCGTGCGATATCAAATTTTTCAGGGTTTGGATAGATCGAAGGGTCATCGGCTACGAATTGATTCATGGTATTTAAATTGGCGTCAGCAGTTAGCAGCGTCGTAGAGATCACTTCACCTGTCTCCGGTTGGGTCAATGTTAGCAATGAGGGTTTGGCGACAGTTCGGCCAATTCCTCCTACCGGACATAACACCCTCAGGCTCTCGCAAATCAACCCTCTTAAGGTTTTGGATTGTAGAGGCTCTTCGGAATCTTCCCGGACCTTAGCTTGCAGTTCCTTTGACTGGGCTAGCTTCAGCAAGATATGTGATAATGAAGTCGAGACGTTGTCCTGGCCGGCTACAAACAAGGTGAGGATCATCGCCTGGATTTGTTCTTGCGAGAATTTTTTGTTTACCATCTCTTTAACAAGAGATGGTTTGGCATCGCTCTGTGAGGCTTGATGCAAGGCTTTGTCGACAGCCTCGCGTAGATTTTTTTGTGTCTCGGCTTTGTCTTTGGAGGATAAAATTGCCATAAAGGGCAATAGGTACGTGCCCAAGCGATACACAGGGCTGAGCGTGGTCATCAAATTATCGGCAGTCCATAACACAGTATTGGTAGATGCCGCGGAAACTTTATCATAGGGTTCAGCATAGCCTAAAAAGATTTGGGACATCACGGCCGTAGCTAATAATTTCGTTTCCTTGTTTACGACGATCCCTTGTTGCGGGCTGCCCCATTTTGAGCATATATCTGAAATGATAGTATGTATGTCTTCCAGATAGGGTTTCATAGATAGGGGCGTGAAAAACTGGTTGAGAAATTTGCGGAAAATTTCGGTATGCTCTGGATCGCAGGTGAGAATGATGTCGTTGGTTGTTATTTTGGGATAAAATTGTTGGAACACATCCGTCAACCCTTTAGACACTATAGCATGAGAAAATACTCCGTTTTGCGGATCGTTTCTATGCTTTAACAGGACAGCTTTGATCACTTCGGGATTTTTGGTGGCAAAGATATCCGCATAAATCCGTGTCAATCCTACTTCGGGGGATCTTTTGGCTACATAACCGAAGATGGTGCGGTAACTCATCAAGACAGGCACACACAGGCAGTTGATAGCTTGGTCCAGGTAAGAGCTCCAACTTCTAGGTTTAGAATGCGCTTTGATTTCGTCCTCGGTGGCAGGTCTTAATTCTGCTTTACATGAGGTTAAGGGCTTTGAAGAGTAAAATGCATTTAAGACCCAACTCATAAATCTCACCTCTTTATGGTTTTTAAATTTTTTTCTGTATAGCAGAGAGGGGATTTTTTTTAATAGTGATTTCCTTTGCTTTTTTTGATTTAAATTTTATGCTTGTTGTTATATAATTTGTTCTTATAACAACTCAAAATTAAAGAAAATATGATTACCTTAAATAAAATTTCCAAAAGTTTCGGCAGCCGTGTCTTATTTGACGATGTGACCATCACTTTCAATGCAGGCAACCGCTATGGTCTAACAGGGCCAAATGGTTGCGGCAAATCCACCTTGATGAAAATCATAATGGGCCTTGAAGAGCCTACTAGCGGTACAGTTACCCTTCCCGACCGTGTGGGGCTGCTGCGTCAAAATATTGAAGATTTTGCCGAATTTAAAGTCCTGGATGTCGTGATCATGGGCAACCAGCGCCTATGGAAGGCATTGGAAGAACGCAATGCACTGTATGAAGTGGAAATGACCGATGATGTCGGCATGCGCTTAGGTGAGCTCGAAGGTATTGTGGCGGAAGAAGACGGCTATTCTGCGGAAGCCAATGCGGAAGAGTTGTTATCCGGCATGGGTATACCTCATGAGCATTATGAAATGGCTATGAACCAGATTCCTACAGATATGCAATTCCGCGTAATGCTTTGCCAAGCGCTTTTCGGCGAACCGCAGGCCCTGCTCCTCGACGAACCGACCAACCACTTGGATTTGGAGTCTATAGGCTGGCTGGAGAAATTTTTGCATGAATACAAAGGCACCATGATCGTCATCAGCCACGACCGCCATTTTTTAAATTCTGTGACGACACATATCGCCGATATAGACTATGAAACTATCATCATCTATCCAGGCAACTACGATGAAATGATCGTGGCCAAGAGTTCTGTGCGGGAACGCGCGGAGCAAGATGCCAAATCGAAAGAAAAGAAAATCTCTCAACTCCGGGAGTTTGTGGCCCGCTTTGGCGCCGGTACCCGTGCCAGCCAGGTGCAGTCGCGCCTGCGAGAAATCGACAGGCTGCAACCGCAAGACCTGAAGAAGTCAAATATTCAGAGGCCTTACATCCGCTTTATCCCCTGTGAAAAACAGCCCGGTAAGGTGATCATCAAAGCTAACAATTTAAGAAAATCCTATGACGGCCAGCTTGTCATCGATGACTTTAGTTTGGAAATCCATAGAGGAGATAAAATCGGGGTCATCGGTAATAACGGCCGCGGTAAAACCACCTTGCTGAAGATGCTGGCGGCAGTCCTGGAGCCTGACCATGGCTCTGTTGAACCCGGCCATCAGGTCCTTGTCAGCTATTTTCCACAGAACCATCAGGAGATCATCGAGAAAAAAGGCTCCATCAATGCCTTTTCATGGCTGAAAGAGCGGCGCCCTAATATCTATGACCAGGATATCCGCGGTGTCATGGGCAAGATGCTCTTTGGGGGCGATGACGCCTTCAAACCCGTAGCTGGGCTATCCGGAGGAGAAACAGCCAGACTTATCCTGGGCGGGATGATGTTGTCGGATCACAATATGTTGATTTTGGATGAACCTAATAACCACCTCGACCTTGAAGCCGTATCGGCTTTGGCGTGGGGCCTCCAAGAATACAAGGGGACAGTGATTGTGGCAAGCCATGACCGAGATTTAATAGCCAACGTGGCTACCAAAATCATAGCCTTCGAAGAAGATGGTGTTCATATCTTTGACGGTCCTTTGGAACAATATCTAATAAAAAAAGCAGAGATCAAGGCTAAGAAGTAAGTGATGAAGAAGAAATTATCAAAAAATAAAGTTCCAGCAAAATCCCCTCTGCCAGCGATCACCCACTTTCCTTCACCTATTGTGAAGAAACGCTCCACGCTTTCCAAAGAAGAGAAAATCGACTACATAGCCGATCGTTTTAAAGAGATCATGGAGGTGTTGGATCTGGACTTGTCCGATGAGTCCTTGGCCAAAACCCCATATCGGGTGGCTAAAATGTATGTGAACGAAGTCTTTTCAGGGTTGGATTATGCGAATTTCCCTGTCATCAGCCATATCGACAACGAATTCAAATATGAAACGCATAATCATATCGTGTTTATGCGCGTCAATTTTAGCAGCTTTTGCGAACATCATTTTGTGCCGATGATTGGTACGGCGTATGTGGCCTACGTTCCTCAGAAAAAAGTGATCGGCCTCTCCAAGATACCCCGCATCGTGCGCTATTTTTCCCGCCGTCCGCAGGTGCAAGAGCGTCTGACAGCGCAAATAGCAGATTGCTTGGTCACGGTGTTGGAAAGCGAAGATGTGGCGGTGTCCCTTGCTGCTGAGCATTATTGCATATTGGCCCGCGGCATTGAAGATGACGATAGTCATGCCATCACCAATGTCTTGAGGGGAAAATTTGAATCCGATCACGAATTGCGCAAGGAATTTTTCGAGGCTATCAACCGCAAGTTTGAATAACACAAACCAAGACCGGTTTAGCGTTTGGAGAATTGGAAGCGTTTACGGGCTCCAGCACGAACCTATTTCTTAGGCTCTTTATGAAAGATTAGGCATGAGTTGTGCCTATCATGTTTTTTCTTATTAAAGAAGTTTTAGCGGGAATTGCCGATCGAAAATAGATAAAGTAAAATAGATATCAAGACGCTGAGGATAACGCTAGTGGTCACAGGAAAATAGAACTGGAAATGGTCTCCTTTGTAGGAAATATCTCCAGGTAGCTTTCCAAGAAAAGGGATGGAGATATTGAAGGTAAGTAAAATGCCGATCCCCAAGCACAATATGCCTAAAATCATCAACAGCTTACCTACCTCCATGTCATCACCTTCTATAAGGCTGCATTCAACATGGTCGCAAAGGTGCCTTTGTCCCGCACACCAATGACACGCTTGACTTCTTGTCCATTTAAGAAAAGAATCACGGTTGGAATGGAAGTTACATTGTACTTGGTGGCAACTTCTTGCGCCTGATCAACATCGACTTTAGCTATAGTCGCTTTTCCGGAAAATTCTTTTGAAAGATCTTCCATGATAGGCGCTATCATGCGGCAAGGCCCACACCAATTGGCAAAAAAATCGACTAAGGTCACGCCGGATTGAATCCCACTGTCAAAATTGTGGTCATCTAATAATTTTATTAATTCTCCCATATCTTCTCCAAGTTGTTACATTAGCATCATACTCCAATCTTCTAGCTGCATGCAAGTGTTTTTAATGGTGCGTTTGTGCCAGCTTTAGCTAGCGGTGTACAACATATGTTTAGCTTTAGAGTTTGAGTCTATTAGTTTACGATTTGAAAAAGAGATAGATATCCATCTGATTTATAAAAATGGAATTTACCAACGAATTTTAGTGGGCACTGACGCGACACATCAAGGAAAGAATTAGTAAAACACAGAGAAGACAGAGCCATAGAGTACGCTGAGGATAAATCGCCCCTCTTTGAGCAAAGCTCAACTTGGGGCGATTC
>CAYMKI010000164.1:0-6710 GCA_964390695.1 uncultured bacterium | reverse complement strand
GGCGCATGCTGCAAAATCCTGCCGTGAGCATAAACCATTCCAGGAAACGTCTCTGTAGGAACGGCTCGTGGCTCTTTTTAGCCAGCGACTTGCGCGCCCATTCCAGCTCGGCAGAAGATAACGCAAAGACCTTTTCACACAGCTCAAATCCAGCCTCGGCGCGAGATTGAATTTCCTGGTTTTTCATATTTTTCAAGATGTCACAAAAAGCTGTTCCGTTATGGGCTTTATAGGTAGAAATCCCATCGATGCAAATCCCATCGAATTTAACGGAGAAAAGACCGCTGTAGAAGAGATCATTCTTCCAATTATTAGCCTGCAAAATTATCTGTAAAATCAGATGATTGTACAGCTCCTTTCCCATCTTTTGTCCTTGCGGAGTCGTCCAGTTCAAACCATATTTAGCCAGAATCCCATAAGTCCCCAGCGCATTTTGCGATATAGCTATTCTGGCGATATCAAAGAGACGCCTTTGCCCCTCGGGCGTATCGGATACTAAACCGTACTGTTGGATATATTCACTGGTTCCTTGACCATCTTGCTTAGCAGCTAATGAAGCTATCTCCATAAGTACGGTTTGCCCTTCTATTGCGGCATGATCAATTCCATAATTTTTTATATGTAGACTGGTATACAGACCGTCTTGCTGGGCTGCAGCTTTAGCGATTATGATTAGATTTTTTTTACCTTGCGGTGAAGTCTTATCTAAGCCAAAGTTACCGATATTATAGCTGACAGCTCCTCCATGGCGCTGAGCAACTATAAGTGCAATCTCGAAGAGCGCTTTTTGACATTTAGGCGATGATCTGTCGATGCCATAGCGATCCAGGTATTTCAATATTGCGTCTGCGCCCGCTGTATCGGCAACCAGGTAAGCTATATCAATTAACGCTTGCTGCCCTTCTTCAGAGTGGGTATCCAGATGGAAATCTTTGATATTTGCGACAATCTCATAGCCATCGGGATGTCTTGCCGCTATTTTTGCGATTTCGATCAGTTTTTTTTGCCCTTCCGAACCTTGATTTTGAAATTCATAATTTGCGATGTGCTTATAAATCTTATAGCCTTGTCCAGAATCTGCAGCTATTTTAGCTACTTCATATAAAACATCCCTATCCTCTTGATAGTATGCCTCAAAGCCGTAATTTTTTATATATTGTGACGTAATTTCACAGCCACTCACAGCAGAAATCTTAGCTATTTTGACAAGCGCCTCTCTACCTTCAAATGTAGAGGTATCGATCCGGTAGTTTTGGATATGCTGCGATATAACTCCAAAACTATTTTTAGCATCTATTTCAGCAATTTCGATCAAAATTTTCTGTCCCTCAGGCGAATGGGGATTTACACCAAAATTTTGAATGTATTCAGAAATATTGGTTTGCTGTTGTCCTGCTGCAAATTTAGCCAGTTCCACCAGTAGCTCTTTACCCTTATCTCCCAAGCAGTCAAAACCGTATTCTGTAATATACCTGCAAGCAGAAGCACAATTTTCTTGAATGGCCAGTTTGGCTATGTCTATTAAGGCCTGCTGCCCTTGAGGGCTAGACACCTCTATATCAAAATTGCGTATGAAGCATGACACATCGCCCAGGTATTTACCGGCACAAATTTTAGCGATTTCAATCAGCGCTTTTTGTCCTTTGGCACTCGAGGCGTCTATAGCAAAATTGCGCATATATCTTGCCAGATCCCCACACTTGTCATGCGTTGCCGCTGTGGCGGCTATCTCGATCAGGGCATCTTGCCCTGCAGCGGAATGGTGATCGATGCCAAAATTTTGAATATATTGCGCCAATACCGAACTCCATGTTTTCGCGGCACTTTTAGCTAAATCTATCAAAGCTTTTTGACCTTGCGGAGTGGATCTATCTATTTCATATTTATGGATGTACCGGCAAAAACTTTGAGTATCTCTATTTACGGCCTTTTTAGCCAGCTCTATCAGCAGCTGCTGTCCTTCCGACGTGCTACTGTCTATGCCATAAGCATGCAGGTTAGTAGATACTTTTACTACATTGCGTTCAATAGATTTGCGGGCAAGCTCTTCAAGGGCTTTTCTTCCCTCCGGGGTAGTGTTATCAATTCCTAAGAGACAAGGGTTAACATAACCTTTCCCACATACCGCGGCTCGCGCTATTTCGAGGCATATTTTTTGCCCTTCGGCACTCTCCTCATCGATTTCAAAGGCATACAAATGCTCGAAAAACTCCTGGGATTGCACCCCTGCTGCCCTCACCATTATCTCTGCTATAGTTTGGCAGTTTTCGGTGCTGCCCATATCGATTTTATATTTAGGCAGGTATCTTGAAAAAGTATTACTATAATGGTTATTTGCCTCCTGCTTGGCAATCTGCAGCAGTTTCCGTTGGGCTTCCGGTGTCTTTGCATTTATTTTAAACTTATGTATTTCTTTGCCAATATTTAAACCCTTTCCAACCAAAATAGCGGCTATCTCTAGCATGACATCTTGCCCTTCTGGGGTATTGACATCGATGCAGTAATTATCCAAGTAGGATAGAAAATCTTTTGGATTATGTTTTGCAGCCTTTTTAGCAATTTGAATTAAAGCCTGCTGACCTTCATACGTGGACGGATTGACACCTATATGCCGAGGCATGGTAGGCAACATCCAAACGTGATGCTCAGCCTCTAAAAGAGCTATATCCAACAAAGCCTTTTTCCCTTCCGTGGTTAAAGCCTGCATACCGTCTTTCTGGAAGAATGAACTCAACCCTCGTTTTTGTTGACATACAGAATACTTTGCCATCTCTATCACAGCTAGCTGACCTTGTAGTGTGGAGGTATCTATACAAAAACACTGAATATAATACTCAAAATAGGAGGAGTTGTGGATTTGAGCTTCCTTGGCGATGTGAATCAGCGCTTTTTGTCCATCCGGGGAGTCAGGATCGATCTTAAAATTGCGCACATCCCGAGCAAGGTTAAAAGATGCGAATTGAGCACATAGTAAAGCTATTTCCCTCATAGCTTTTTGTCCATCTTCAGTCAGCGGATCTATGCCATATTTATGAATATTGCCTGGGAGATCGGTGTCTCCCTGCCGCGCTCCGGCTTTGGCTAGCCGAATAAGCAGCTGCCGCTCTTCCGGATCAGAAGTGTTAAATCCATAATTCTCTATATATTCCGAAAGACTGTTGTTTCGTTGATTGGCCATATCTAGGGCGATGTCCACCAAGGCTTGTTTGCCCTCCGGTAATGAGCGATCTATGCCGAAGTCATAAAGGAATTTACAACCGCCATATCCCTTCACAGCCTTTTTGGCCAGTTCTATCAAGATTTTTTGCCCTTGAGGAGTAGAACCGTCAATGCCAAACTCCCTAATATGACCGCACAAACTCGAAAGATCTTTTTCTGCTGCCATTTCGGCAAGTTGAATACGCTTTATCTGACCTATCGATGTAGACGCCGGATAATACAGGCATAATATATTGTCGATATGACTAAAATTCCCTCTTTGTATAAGTGCCTCAGCTACATCTTGCAATAGCTTTTTCCCCTCCGCACTGAACGCATCTATGCCATAACTGCGGATATATCTTGCTAGCAGCCACGGATTATAATCAATGGCAGTACGCACTAGATCTATCAAAGCTCTTTGCCCCTGGGGCGATTTGGCATCTAGGCCATAGTTGGAAATATACGGCACTACCTCGCTGGCATTGAGGCCAATGGCCAGGGCGGCGATTTCTGCCAACCCTTTTTGTCCTTCATGACAAGAAGGGTCTATACCATAGTTAGCAATGTACCTCGATGTACCTACAGGACTGCTTGCGGCCGCCAGTTTAGCGATTTCGATCATAGCCTTTTGTCCTTCGGGACCTGCTACATTTATGCCGTAATTGCGAATATGCTGGGAGGTATGCTCGCCATGTTCACGAGAGGTCAACTTAGCGAGGCGTATCAAAGCCTTACGACTTTGCGGCAAGGAAGGATCCAGACCCAATTCGTGCACAATTTCCGATATTCGCCTTGCATTCCCCTCTTCAGGTTTAACTGTCCCCAGAATTTCGATTAAAGCCTCTTGTCCTTCTCTTGTCCTGGGATCTAAACCAGAATTCGCTAGATATTTGCAAAGCAAAAAGACATCGGATTTCATCACGTATTTTGCTATGTCTATTAAAGCTTGACGTCCTCGAGGCGAAGATGCGTCTATCTTAAAGTTATGAATCCACGCTGAAATAGGCTTAGGAGACCTTTTAGCTTCATACAGAGCCATTTTGATCATCCTCGCCTGCCCTTCAGGCGTGGAAGCATCGATACTAAAATTCTGGATATATTCAGCTATAGACATTTCTTGTTTGAGATAAATCTCTGCCATCCAAGCCATATCCATCAACCATTGCTGGTTATCGGGGCCGGTATGATCAAAGCCATAATTCTTAAAATGTCTAGCCGTACATACAGGATCATGTTGAAGAGCTATTTTAGCGATGTCTTGAAGGCAGCGCTGACCTTCCTGACGGGAAATCTGAAAGCCATAGTTGACTATATGCTCAGATATACCTCCACCACAGCTAGAAGCGGCTATTTTGGCTATTTCCACCCAAGCCTTCTGCACCTCCGCCAGGTTTAAATCTAACCCGTAATTCCGGATGAATGCCGAGGCTCCTCCTCCATTTTGCTGTGCGGCTAGTTTTGCTATAGCGATCAAGGCTTTTTGCCCCTCTATGCTTTTGGTGTCGATGCTGTAATTGTGAATATATTGGGAAGTACCTCTTCCATCTTGCATGGCGGCTATCTTAGCTATTTCGATCAAAATCCTTTGACCATGAGGCGTATGATTAGCAATGCCATAATGGTGTATCCATTCAGAAGTATTTTTCCCATTGACATAGGCGCACATTTTGGCGATTTTGATCAGCGTCTTTCGACCCATCGAGGTGGAGGCGTCGATACCAAAGCTGCAGATGTATTCGGAAATACCTTCTTTATCATTGGCAGCGCATTGCTTGGCTATGCGCATCAATGCCTGCTGACCTTTTTCAGTCGTCTTGTCTATGTTAAAGGATAGGATGTATGGTGCTGTTCTGACTTTATTACTTAGCGAGGACCTGGACGCCAATTCGATCATGAGATCCTGACCCTCATCGGTCGAGGCATCTAAGCCAAATTTATGCAGATGGCGAGCCAGGGTGTTTTCATCTAAAACCGAAATCTCTAAAGCAATTTCCGCCAGCGCTGCTTGCCCCTTTTTCTGTGAGGCATCGATACCGAAATTTTCTATATACTGAGCTAGGGTAGCGCCGCTCGTTTTTGCGGCTATTTTAGCTATTTCGATCAGAGCCTCTTGTCCTTCTTTGCGGCGAGGATCAATGCCATAATTTTCTATATACTCTGCTAAGGTGTCATCGTTATTTTCTGCTGCAATTTTAGCTATTTGAATCAGAGCCGCTTGTCCTTCTTCGCAACCAGGATCAATGCCATAATATCGAATGTGTTTACTGATACATTGATCGCGATTACACGCTGCCATTTTGGCGATCTCTATCAGGGTTTTTTGACCTGCTTTGGACCGCGGATCAAAACCATAGTTTCTGATATATTCCGAAAGCTTTTTATCGTGATAAACCGCCTCTTTAGCTATTTCTTGAAGAGCTTTGAAACCACTGGGTTTAAGGGGATCAAATTGATAATTGGCGATAAACTCGGAAATGTGCGTAAGCCTAAACCTTGCAGCAACTACTGCAATTTCTTTAAGGGCATTTTCACCCTCCGAACAGGAGGCATCAATGCCGAAGTTTTGAATATATTTGGGAAGAAACTCATGGCGATATGCTGCAGCTTTAGCGATGCTGATCAGCTGCGCCTGCCCCTTAGCGGTAGCTGCGTCAAATCCATAATTTTTTATGTGCTCTGAAAGTTGCAGATCGTACTGTTTGGCAGCCTCTATGGCTATGTCGTATATGAGCTTCTGCCCTTCTGAAGAAGAACGATCGATGCAGAATAAATGAATGGTGGATGAGATACTGCTTCTTTGTATTTTTGCTAGCCGAAAAGCTGCGCGTTGCAGCATTTTCTGATGTGCGGGCAATGCAGGATTGATACCATAGGCCTTGATGATTTCGGCGGGATTTGCCCCCTCTAAAATTTTGTTTTCGGCTTCTACCACTAAAGGCTGTAAATCCGCAGGTTCATCACGGTCACAGCAAACAGAACGGTCATCGCAGGCAAATGCCATGAACCCATCTCGTAAATATCCAAACAAAGCTGAAGCAGCTTTTTGGGCAACTTTTACTCCTATACCGGAAGCTTCTTCCACAAGCCTGCTTACAGAATTCACTTCGATTGCATTGGAGGTATGGTTCGCATTTTGAATGTTTCCCGCACCACTAGCAAGATGCTTCCCTATCTTTTTCTGCAGCTCCTGTTGTGTTGCTGCAATAGCTATATAAGTTTGCGATGCATTTGCAGCTTCTGTGCTTGCCGTGTTTGGCCTAGTTATCATAATACCACCTGGAGCAATATGTTGGGTTTTAAATATTAGCTGGATTTTGGAACAGCCACAATATGACCTACATCGCCCATGGTATAGGTTCCCGGTTGAATTCCGCGCAAGGCATCCACATATTCAAAAGGCACAGGCTTACTTTTGGCCATTAAAGCATGCGAATATTTAGGGTTATCAGTGTTGTCTGCTTTACAGGTTAAGGGAACACCCAAACTGGCCGCTTTTTTGATCGCCAGTT
>CAYMKI010000163.1:0-6788 GCA_964390695.1 uncultured bacterium | reverse complement strand
CAGAATTTAAAGAACGATATAGAGAGTTCGTTCCTTTTGTAGCAAATAGAGTAGATAAAAAAATACAAGATATGGTTTTTGATCTGAAAAAGAATCATTACAATGGAATCTTTAGCACATCAAAAGGTATATGGGTAACCAAGGACCTAGCTAAATTTATACACAATAAATTGGCTGCCTTATTTCAGTTAACCATCAAAGGAGGTGTACCAGAAGGTGAACCAGAACCTCTAACTAATGACATCAATAACTCTATATTTCCCGAATGCCCTATATACAAACTAGATATGCTCTGGTCTCCTTCAACTAATTTTAATAACACAAAAGTATTTCTTCTAACTCAAAAAAGATATACGCACCATCCAGCTTCAAAAGGAAAGGAGTTATATGCATATGCAAAGAGCGCTACACAAACCGATTTAACTTTGATATGCAACGATAACGTAAAAATACCCGTGCATAAGTTGATGATGACTTTAAAAAGCCCCTATTTTGAACGTATGTTGAAATCCGGCTTTAAAGAAGGACGAGAATGCGAAGTTCAATTACCTCATACAGCAGTATGTTTGCAGTATTTAGTGCAATTTATTTATGAGGGAGAATTTGATGCGTCTGCTTTGGCGTTTGAGCCATTGCAGGAGCTTTTCATGTATGCTCACGAGATCGAAATGACAGACTTGTTTGATTATTGTGTGGACTTAATGATGAATCTCATAAAGAAAAAGTCTCTTGCCCCCGCTGAACTGATCGGTGTACTGAATTTAGGATTTATTTATAATGTAGAAGAATTCAAGTGCTCTTGCCTACATCACATCGAACAGTTCTATGCTAATCCACAGAGCAGCAGCTCGGCGATGTCTGCAACAGATATCGATTGGGATAAGATAAACAAAAGACACTATGTAGAATTGTTAAAAATAGCCGCAAAAAATGGATTTAGCCATATAGAGGAGAAGCTTTCCGAAGCTATTGATAAATCCCTGGCTATGGGGTGAGCTTTTAGGATTGATCATAAAGGCATTTAAAGGTATAATTATAGGCATACAAAACTTATAAATATTAAAATATCATGCATTCGTCAAAACCTTACCTTATCTTAGCTTTTTATCACATCGTCCCTCTTCAGGATCCCAGAGAAGAGGTTAAAACTCACAAGGAGTTTTTTGCAAACAGAGATGTCACTTCCAGAATTTACATCTCTGAAGAAGGCATCAATGGGCAAATGTGCGCATCGCAAGAAGATGCAAAAGCTTATATGGAGTGGATGCATGCTCGCCCGGAATTTGCACAGGTGCACTTTAAGTGCGATGAATATCACGAGCATGTATTTCCCAGACTGACAGTCAAGTATCGCCCGATGTTGGTAGCTTACGATAAGCCTGTCAACTTTACTTTGAGGGGCGAGCATGTCTCTCCACAGACCTGGAAAAAGATGCTGGAAGAGGAAAAAGACCATGTCTTGATAGATGTACGCAATGACTACGAATGGCAGCTGGGCCATTTTGAAAATGCAGATCTTCCGGCTTGTGAAACTTTTAGAGATTTTGAAGCCTACGCTGACCAGCTTAAAGAAAAGAAAGATCCAAACAACACGCCTGTCATGATGTACTGCACCGGTGGGATACGCTGCGAACTGTATTCCGCTATTTTAAAGGAAAAAGGATTTGATAAGGTATACCAGCTGCAAGGCGGGGTGATCAACTACGGCAAAGAAGTGGGCAGATCGCATTGGCTCGGCAAACTGTTTGTTTTTGACGACCGCCTTTCGGTTCCCATATCTGAGGAAGAGGCGCCGATCATCGGAAAGTGCCATCATTGCGGCAAAGGTACGGAAGCGTACTATAACTGCGCCAATATGGATTGCAATCATCTGTTCTTGTGCTGCCCAGAGTGCCTGCATGAACATGCGGGATGTTGCAAGGCAGAATGCAAGACATCCTCTAGGCTGCGCCCATACCATCACCAAAATGCACATAAACCTTTTAGGAAGTGGTACAAATATTTTCAAGGTAAAGGTAAAGACGCCGCGCCTGTAGGTTCCTAACCTGCGCGGTATCTTAAGCGGATCAGTTCCAGCATCTTTTTTTGGGTGTCATCCAGCACGACTGTCAGTCCGGGTTTGATACCTTTTTCAGATAATTCAAAGGCCTTCATGGTGTTGCAAATCCTGCCGCCCAATCGCACGCCGATGCCTTGGATGCCAACCATGTTTCCCCAGTCTCCAAACATCTCTAAGGTCATTTCGCAAGCCGTGATGAGAAATATGACCGATTTGTCCGGATGTTTATGCACGAGTTCGAAGATTTTGCCTCCAATATAGTGCACGGTGGGAATGAATAAAGGCACATTGTCTCCCTCTGGCAAGGCGTGGACGGCTTTACCGATAAAGCATTGCTGGCAAACCGGGTTGTCTCGCGCGTGCTCACATTTATCTGTAAAACGTCCTGAAGGACATTCAAAGGGTTTGTGGCAGTATGAAAATCCCAATACGAAAAGGGTATTTTCTTGTTGCAAAAGCTCTTGGAAGGCTTTTAGCGAAGAGATGCCGTACAGAAAAAAATCGCCTTCGCGCTTAAAGGATTTCTTTTTCAATACTGAGCGTATAAACGCCCAGCCATATTTTATGGGGTGTTTAAAGAAGTTTTTTGGGATGATCTTCTCATGGTCTTCGAAAAGCATCCACTTCAAACTCTTCCACTTCAAGTTCTTGGCCGTCTCGGGGGTGATGCCGGGCATATCGGGCAGCACGTTTAGCTTTTTAAGCGGTTGCTGTGCCGCAGCTTCTAGAGCCTGCCGGTCCCAGTTTGCTTCGGCCTCCTCCCAAGGGATGCTCTCTTTCCATAATTTTAACTTGCTCATGCGCGCCTATTTTTGTGATACAGTTAATATATCTTATACGCCAATTTGCCAAAAGTTTATAAACTCACCTACATGAGATAGGCAATGGCAGATATGGCAAAGGTCAGAAATACCGGGATTTTTAGCGTCCTCCATCCCCATAGCTGATGGGCGATATTCAAAAATGTCAAGACGATCAAGCCCGGGTAAAATACTTGCAAGATCGGCCACAAAAAGGCGGAGATTCCGTTAAATTCAAAGGTGGAGATCGCAAAGGTGATGAGTAAAGCGCCGCTTAAGATCATCTCATAAGATAGCTTATCCTTGAAAATCTCTCGCTGCATGAAATCTGTGAACGCGGCTATCAAGGCTATAGCTGTCGTTAAGCAAGCCAGGGCTATAGTTATACACACAAGAACTCCGGCATAAGAACCTGCAATCTTTACCGTAAGAGCGGCCAGCAATTGGTCCTTCCCATTAACCGCCATATCGCTGCCATGGTAAGAGGCGATAAAGCTGAATCCGATATAAATAGCCGTCAGCAAGAAGGCGCTGACGATGCTGGCCCTCATAGCTATATTTAAATAGCCATGTTCATTGGATCCTTCTTTAATCATGTGCGATTTCAACAGATGGATGATGGTAGAGGAAAAGAAAAAGGCCGCTAAAA
This sequence comes from uncultured bacterium, assembly GCA_964390695.1. GTDB lineage: Bacteria > Chlamydiota > Chlamydiia > Chlamydiales > Parachlamydiaceae > CAWACC01. Next base: position 3,280 of record CAYMKI010000163.1, on the reverse strand, counting down.
GGTCCATGGTATTATACCCCTCGACTAGGCCATGCAAAAACAGTTCTAATGGATGTTCGCTGACAATAGTTGGGGCTGGGGCTGTAAACAAACCCAGTATTATGATCGCAAGCAGAGAGCTCAGCAATAAGGGCGTTAAAATCCAGCCAAGCAAATTTAAGATGTGCTTTTTTTTCAGACTGAAAACAAATATTAAACCGCAAGCAAAGGCGCTAAATGCTATAGATGGCATCTCAAAAAATGAGGTTTTCAAAGTCGTATACGATAAGGCGATACATCTTGGAGTGGATCCTAAAGGGCCCAGTAAAGATATAGTTGTTAGGGCTAGGATAAATCCCGGGATATGACCTAGGCGCCCAAAAAACTGCTTATAATTGCCATCGAACAAAATCATGGCTATCACGCCGGCAATGGGCATGATGACGGCCGTCAAGATCAGGCCTATCATAGCAAACAGGTTTTTGTCTCCGGCATATTGGCCAATGGCTAAGGGGTAAATAATATTGCCAGCCCCGAAGAACATAGAGAACATTGCCAGGCCTATAGCCGTGGACTTGGATTTTAATATAGAACTCATGGTGACACCTTTAACGTCATCGTAATTTATATAAGGGTTATCTAATTAAAAATATTGCTTTTCACAGATCTTGAGGACCTGAAGTCAGCATATCAGATGTGGGTAGGTGGGATTATATGTGCGCCAAGCGCACGACGACGACGGAAAAATAGGCCACGACAGCAAAACACAACGAGATAGATCCAGACGGCAAGCTTAAATTAAAGCCTGAGCTGTAGCTGCAGATGGATAAATAGGTGTTTTTGATTGTGTTTAATTGTGTCATAGTATTTAGTATATCATAATTTATTAATTAAATGCAATAAATACTTGATGATCCTTAGTTTTTCACTATTGCTCTTGAGTATGCGATTGGCTTCTCACCTGATACCAGAGGAAGCTGGAAACTCCCAAAATGGCGAATAAAATCATACATTTAAGACTAAGTCGTGATATGGCTTTTTGCTCTGAAGGTAAGAAGTAGTATTTGTGTTCCAGGTTGGATTGCTGCATGATTTGCAATCGCATCGAGGCTTGATACATTTCATCTGAAATTTGACATATATCCGATTTGAATCTATCCAAGACATCTATCTTTTGACGCTTGATATGCGCGATTTTTTTTTCTAAGGGTTTATGGTCTTGGATGTACCATGCGATATCTTTAGCTTGTACACATTCTTGCAGCAAGTCATAGATGACAACGGCATAGCAGTTATGGCACTGATTAATGGTCTTTATTACCAAGCGCTTCTGTTCATCTGTGGGAGGGAGTTGCTTCCATGGATCTTGGAGGATCATTTTAAGCGTAGTGAGCTTTTCGAGAAGATGCTGTTTTGCAATTTGCACGCGAAGCTCTTCTTCGCTGAAAAGTGCTTGAGTATCTTTTTGCCATTTTGCTAAAGAATCTATTGCCGAATCGATGGAAGACAGATGAGATTCCCTGGAATTCTGAGCGGTATTTTGAGCATACTGCATTACGTCGTTTTTTTCTATCAAGTGTAAATAACCCAGGATAGGGAATAGATGGGCATTGGCTCCTTGGGTTTGCTGAGTGATAAATCTAATGAGATTCAACATTTTGAGCGAGATATCTTGGTTGTGCGCATATTTCGGTGCTATACGTATGCAGGAATTTAAAAAATTAATCAACATTTCTTCTGTGATGGGGTCAAGTTGATGATACATGAAAGATGAGACCATTATGAGCAGGGCATTATCAAAGTATTTTTCAGTATTCACAAACAAGCAGATTTCAGCTAGATAGACGTACAAACGGGGGTTGTCTTCTGCTGCATCGGTCAAGACGCGCATACACGTATCGGATTCGATGAAATGACTCGCAAACTGTTTAGCCAGGTTTTGCAGGCGTTTGCTGACCTTATGTTTGTGAATGGCTTTGTGCCCTGCGCAGATGCACAAGGCAAGGATAGGTTGATGTTCTTTTTTGGGGGTTGTCGAGATGTCACTGACTAGAGTAGTCCACCAGCATTCTATCGCCAAAACAGCGGTTGATGCTTCTCTGCTAAAACGTTCCAAAATCCATGTCCAATACTCCATGCGCTGTAGTTTATCTATAGAAAGATTTTTGAAGAACTCAAGGGGAATATTTTGAAATAATTTCTCGACGATATCGATCGGCCCTTTTTCTGCGATCATGCGGATGTAGGATGTCCATCTCTTAGGGTCGGTGGGTAGGCAGTGCCACATGAGCTGATCGAGAAGGCGGTACAAATGTTCACGTTGTTTAACACGTGACTGGTCTTCTGCTTGGAATAAATCTTCTCCTGTTATAAGTATAAGGTCTAGCAGCGCTAGCCATTTGTCTTTCAGGGAGTCGTCTTTGATCCCTATGGAGGTATTCTTGTTTTTGATGATATCCAAGCAAAGGGCTATCTGGTTGTTTTCTAGGAGCAGCTGGATCAATTCCATCCAGCAAGATTCATATCCTTCCGGAGTATTAAGTGCCAATAAGGGTTGATGTACCAAGCGGGCTTTATCGCTGGGAATAAGTTTGAACGCCGTTCGAAATAAACGCTGGAAATAAAAATCATCTAAGTTTGCAGCGTACATTTTTTGTGATTCAAGGCATAAAAGCGCGCTGGGGTAATCTTGGTTGTCTTCGCAGGCGTCGAATAAAATGCCATACAAGCTCTCGATTTGTTCAGGTATTTCTGTTTTGATTTCTATCGGTATCTGATCTAACAGCCCCTGTAATTGTTTCCACGAAATATCTTTGCCTAACATTAGCGGCGCCCAATGGCGGCATGCGGCAATAAACGTGCGATAAACCAATGGAGGATGAGCTCGGTCAGAAGAGGCAGCGTACAAGCTTACAATTTCGTTCCATAATCCGTACATTTGCAGATGACTATACAAAGCCTCTTGATGTTCATCTAAAAGCTCTAATAATTTGTGATGATGCTCACCCCGAGAGATTGCTTTGAGAAGACTGTCTATAAACTGTTTGAATTCAGCCTTTGTAAGTCTTTTAGTTTCTGGGTAAGCGGCTATTTGAACGAGAAGATTTTCCATCCAAGCCGTATAGATAGCCACAGCTGCCGGTTTGGAGGGGTTGGGATCTATGAGAGCCAACAATTTTAGGCCATGGGCTATGAAGGTGGATCTGTCGAGGTCTTTGAGGCTCTTTTGGAAAACTGCTACGCTATTTCTAAGCGTATTCATTGAGGGAGCCATGTCTTTGCTGGATAGTGAGATCAAGAC
>CAYMKI010000162.1:0-6788 GCA_964390695.1 uncultured bacterium | reverse complement strand
TTTCTCATGAGGGAAAAGAAAATGTGTTGACAAAAAGCGCAATTAGAGAACTTGCGCCCCTAAATCACGGGGACTATTCACCTCCCTAAAAAAACATAAGATATTGAACCACTCTGTGGTTCAACAAGTTACACACTTTTTGCAAAGCTGAATAGTTACAACTACTATTATCAGAATTCTTAACAAATAATTAATAACATCTTAATAATTAATCATTATAATAATTAGAACATTTTTAATTTAAATTAAGATCAATTTATGCATTCAATAAATCCGTTTTTTCATCATACCGACATGGAGGCTTTTCCAGAATGGGCAGCTACCTCTAGTTCGATCTCCAATTACTTTGAACACACCCTTCCCGCTACAACCAACATTTATCAAACCATCCATCTTCCATTATATCAGAAGATGAGCAGCAAAGGGTATGCTGAAACACCGGCTTTTTTCGATACATACTGCCTCAACTTTGAACCGCTAAAGGGCTTCGACTTACAAGAAGCACAACACCAATCTTCGACAAACGTCCTATTGACAGCTGCAGCCCTGAGCTATTTGTCCATAAAAATATTTGAACAGGAAAGCAGGTCCTTTAAGTTTATTCAAGAAAAGGTGAACGACCCTATCATCAAGCCCATGATCCGCTGGATACGCCAACATCCTATCTATCAAACTCCCCTGCTTCTAAAAGTCATCGAAAACCACAAAAAATGGTTGCCCTATCAAAGGGAAAACACCCTCATCCCAGCTTCTGACGGTCAGGAAATACCCCATTCCGAAACATCGCAAGCTAAGGCCAGCGCCTTCCTTCTGCGTCTACCCAAATACCCTCCCTTGCCAGATGAACACCCTCCTTTAGACACTGATAAACAAAAATGGATTGCACAGCATCCTTCCCTAGACCAAAAAACAGCCAAGCGATTTACCAAGAATATCACCTACATTTCTTACGATAAATTTTTGGAACGCCTGCAAGCCAGCATAGACAGCTTTAAAAAGGCCATACAAAATGAACCTTACATCATAGTCGTACCGGCCGAAAGCTCCAGAAAAAGCAACTTCTGGGTAGCTAGCTTGGCTCAAAAATATTTGCAAGATACCTCTTTGACCCAAATCTTAAAGGATACGCAGCTTCCCGATTACTTAGCACAACATGAAAATATACACAACCTGGTCTGCTTGGACGATGCCTCATACTCCGGACAACAGATGGAGGATTTCATCCAAGAGATCAAAAACGCCAACGCCAAATACTCCAATCTGAAGTTTTACTTAATCATTCCTTTTATGGCCAAAGCAGCCGAAGAAAAGCTTAAACACTACTGGATTTCAGATAGACTCAAAATGTACTGTCTTTCTGAATTATTCCGCAGCCAAGATGAAGCCTTAGTCAGAAAAAATGCTACGGAAGCCACATCGCGCACTCCTCCAGGCAGCTTGGCCTTGACCTATTTTGCACATAAAATTGCCGACGTCTGGTCCGTGCATGCCTCCTTGATCTACGGCACCCCATTGGGAACTCCGGAAAGAGAATGGTCGACTCCTCCAAAGGGAAAAACGGCGCGATTACTACCACAATTTACCCCCCCGTATAAATATTAGAAGTGTGCATTTTTGGCATTCGCGAGGTGCGATACATATGGCTATTTTTTTATTGACGAAACACAAATTTTGCTGTATGATTAAGTGTTAAGTTAAAAACCATCACAACAATATGTGAAACAAAATGCAGACAAAAAAACAAATTAACTGGGGTCCAGCACTCTTCATTATCATCTATCACATCCTCTTGCTGGTGACTTTGCCCATCTATTTTTCATATTCATTTTCAAATGCCGGTATCTGGATTTCAGCCATCGTATTATTGTATATCACCGGCATAAGCATTACGGGTGGATATCACCGCTTATATTCACATCGCGCTTTTAAAGCCTCTAAACCCATAGAAGCTCTAGTATTATTCTTCTCTTCCATGACCTTGCAAGGCAGCGCTTTGCGCTGGTCCTTCGACCATCGTTTGCATCATGCCCACGTGGACACCGATGAAGATCCCTATAGCATCAACAAAGGCTTCTGGTATGCCCACTGCCTGTGGATTTGGGAGAAACCCAGACCTATCGAATCCAAAATCGTACCCGACCTGATCAAAAACCCCATGGTGGCCTTTCAACACAAATACTACCGCATCTGCGCCACGGTTTCGAATGTTCTCGTCTTCCTTTTCGTCGGATGGCTATGCAACGATTACTGGGGAGCTTTTTTCATTGCTACCTGGCTGAGGATATTTACCTTGCACCATTTCACCTGGTTCATCAATTCCCTCGCACACACCTGGGGCGATAAGCCGTTTTGCCAAGAACAAACCGCCGTTAACAACTACATTCTCGCCTTGCTGACTTTCGGCGAAGGCTATCATAACTATCATCACGTTTTTGCTAACGATTACAGAAATGGCATCCGCTGGTATCATTTCGATCCCACCAAGTGGGTCATCTGGATTCTGGCAAAATTAGGTTTGGTCCATGGTTTAAAGCGTATGGATCCCGCCCTGATCAGCCGCCGCTTAGTTACAGAACGCAAGGCGCTCCTACTGGAACAGCTCAAAACTCTATGGCATGTCAAAACCGACGATTTATCTCAAAAAGTCGAAGAAATCTCCGATCGAATTGTGCGAGAACTGACGCAATTTAACCAGCTTAAAGACACCTACCGCAAAATCAAGCAAGAAAATCAGCAAGTCGACTTAATCTACAACCTGAAACGAGAGATCAAAATCCTCAAGAAAAACCTGCGAGATGACTGGAAACAGTGGGTCCGCCTTTCTCGTACCATTATGCGCATGAAACCGATAAGCATAGAATCATAACCTGTGAAATACAACAATCTGCGCGCGTTTGAAAAACATCTGCAAGATTCGTCTCCGACGCATTTTGTAGATGTCTATTTGATCGTTTCAAAAGATGAGTTTCAACGCAAACAAGCCTTGGATTTGCTAGCCAAATACCTGTCTAAAGGCCTGCCGGAGAAAGAATTCAACATGCAGCGTTTCGAAGCTGCCGAAATGCCGATTGAGAAGCTTTTGACAGAACTTAACTCTTTTTCCTTCTTTTCACGCAAACCCATCCTAGCACTCAACAGCCTGGAAAAAGCGCCTAAGGCTCTTCTAGAAAAATTGGAACCGACGTTGACCCAAGCTAAATTGCCCCTCACCCTTGTGCTCTCGGCTTCCGCCTTGACAGCCACGACAAAACTGTACAAATGTATCGAAAAAATCGGCATTATTCTAGATATTCCCGAAGAAAAGCCCTGGCAGAAAGAGAAGATAGCCCAGGAATGGCTGCTGAATCTTTCCAAAGAAAATGGCAAGTCCTTCTCTTCTCAAGCTTGCATGTCCCTGATCAAACGCGTAGGTACTGACACTTCCACTTTATTTCAAGAACATGAAAAACTGCTGTGCTACATCGGCGATCGCAAAGAAATCACCGAAAAAGACGTCCAAGCCATCTGTTCCACAGCGAACATCGATACCGTCTGGCAATTGGGCGAAGCGATTTTTCGACGCGATACTCCCGCAGCCTTGCGCATCAGCAAAGGTCTGCTGGAGGATGATCTGCCTTTTGTATCTCTGCTGCGGCAGCTGCGCTCTCAATTTGAAACCGAATATCAGATATCCTCAATCCTGACCCAAGGCGGAGGAGCCAAAGAAATCGGCGAACAATTCCCCAAAATGAGCGCCTTTATCATCGAGCGCCACATCCAGCAAGCTCAAGCCTACGGCTCCAACCTGCTAAGGAAAGGACTATTAAAAATCGATGAAACCGAACTTCATTTTAAAAATAACCTCGGCAACCCCGAGGTGCTCAACGAACTCCTTATGGTCCATTTAACACTATGATTGAATCTAATCCAAAACCCGCTTTATTGCTACTGCCAAACCTCCTTAGCGATACTTCCCATCATCAACTGTACTTGCCGCCAAGTGTAGATAAGGCTGTAGGTACTCTAGATGGCTTGATTGCCGAAAGCTTCCAAGCCGGCCGCCGGTACCTATCCCGCTTTGCAACCAAAAAGCCCGCCTCCCAAATTCCCGTAGCCGTTTACAATAAAGATACACAAGATGGCGACCTGGACTTTTTCCTTGAACCTATTAAAAAAGGCGAACGATGGGGCCTGATCTCCGATGCCGGATTGCCCTGTGTGGCAGATCCCGGAGCCAAACTGGTCTTTCGGGCCAGGCAGCAAGGCCTGCTTGTTCAAGCCTTTGTGGGTCCGTCTTCAATTCTGTTGGCCTTAATGCTTTCGGGACTGAGCGGACAAAACTTTGCTTTCCATGGCTATCTGGATAGAGATAAAAGCAAACAGAAGGCCCTGATCAAAAAACTCGAAAAACGCTCTTCCGAAGAGCACTCCACCCATATATTAATGGAGACACCCTATCGATCGGGCGAGATGCTGAAAACCCTTATAGAGACTCTGCACGACAATACCCTGCTATGTGCTGCTTGGGATTTAACCCAGCCTTCACAAGGAGTCATGACGCTGAGCGTAGCCTCTTGGAAGAAATTAGCCCTGCCCGATCTAGAGAAGCACAATGCGCTTTTCTTGTTCCACGCAGGTTAACGGTCTAATCGCTTAACGAAGTCCATCACGTTGTCAAAACCTTTGTTTTTAGCCTGACCATATAGTTTATCCAGGTCGAATCCCAGCTTCACTATCTGCTCCTTCACATAGAGCTGGACATGCAAAAGTTCATCTAGAATTTTGTTGTCTTTTTGATTTAGGTAATTATTCATCAACATGACTGCACATACATGCCTATCTTCATCCGAAAGCTTTTCATTCTTTTGGGCAACAATAACATTTAGCTTATAGAGCAACACCTCTAATCCGCGCAGTCTTGCTAAAATTTGCGCTTCGGCGTCGCCGGCTTGTGCAGCATCGGCAAATAGCAGCCTGGCTTCATATGGAGAGGTGTATTGCAAGCGCTTGGCATACTCGCGCATGGCTGCGGGCAGCTTGTCTTCGGCAGCTTTCTTCAGCCAGAGCTCACGAGTTTTACCATCGAGGTCCGAGCGTTGAAATTGCTCGTATTCGGCCCAAGCGACATCTTCTCGATACTGAATCACCGCGCGATATATCAAATAGCCTGCACCACAGCCTCCTAGAACCACGAACAACGCCATTTGAGTGAAAGCTACAGCTACGGCACTGAGGGCTAATACTGCCACGCCTGCCACAGCAGCTGCTAGGGTGTTCGGCCTGATGGCCTTAAATGCTATATGAGGGAAGGTCTCTTGATAAGGTAAACTTACAACTCCTGTTGACATAGGCTCACTCATGCTAATCTCCGAGTTAATGGTGGGTTAATAGTAGACTTCATTCGAAATTCCATTGGGCTGTTAAAATTGCCATATTTGGCATCTATATCATCAAAATTTCCAACCAAAGCCCATTTCAAAAAATGTCTATTGAACAGAGCCTACACTATGCCATGTAAATTGTAAATTTAAACATAAAGAAGCACGAACTTACTTCGATTCAATATTAGCTAGGATTTAGGAGGCAAGTTAGGTTTCAAGTGCATAGACCACAGTCAGTGTGGCTGACACTTCCACGTCCCTAGCAGAAATGGGAGTGGAAACTTCCTGGTTGAACTTTGCAGCCCTTAAAACAAACGGACTGGCATAGGGTTGATTAACGTTCAATTCAAGAATCGAATCCAACTTCACATTAGCTTCTTTAGATAGTGCTTGAGCATATTTTTCAGCCTGTTGATAGGCTTTGGTGATTGCTTCGGACTTAGCCTCATCTTCGTTTTCCAAGGAAAAAGATATCGCCTCGATTGTATTGCCTCCGGCTGCAACGGATGCATCTATCACCCTGCCAGCCAGATCCAGCTGACGAGTACGTATTTCTATGGTATTGCGTATTCTATATCCTGAAATGGATGGCAGCCAATTTGCAGGCGGATTTTTAGGCGCGGGCGCTGTCTCGGGTATCAAAGTGTAATTTTTTGTATGGATCTCTTTATCAGATAAGCCCGCCTGTTGTAAAGCTTTGATCACCGCTTGAATTTTTTCGCTATTGCTCTGCACTCCCTTGGCGATGTCTTTATCATAGACTTCTACCGACAAAGCAAGGGTCAAGATATCCGCCGGCTTGAATACGGTTGCAGTGCCACTGACGGTAAGTTTTCCCCCTTCTACAGCTTCTGCTAAAATACATCCAAGACACAATATAACTAGCCAAATATAGACTATCACTCGATGATAAAGTATGTTGTACATTTAGAATTCCTTTTTTTCGATATAATTAAGATAGGGTTGTGTATTTCATTTTGGCTGGAGTCATACCCGCTGCCCCTATCATCGAGTCTTCACCCGGCTTATTTACCAATAAGAATCAAGATGCCGGAAATTAAAGCAATAACTCCTGTGATGATACCAGGTATGGCCACGCCTCCAATGATTCCAAGGCCAACTATAATTAAATACACCGCCAAGAGAATGAATCCCCAGTTGCTAATAAGTTTCATAACACCTCCAAAAGGTTAAAATTTGTATGCAGCTTGAGCTGTCTACACACAGCGCATCAAGCTGTCTTACGAACTCAGCCCTACGTTATAGATTAAAAAAAATCTTATCAATATTTTTTTTAGGCTAAAATTTCAATTTCTATTGACTCGATTATACAAAATAAGTTATAAGATTACTCATGATCATACGGTGGCATGGCCAAGTGGTAAGGCAGAAGCCTGCAAAGCTTCCATCCCCCAGTTCGAATCTGGG
>CAYMKI010000161.1:0-6806 GCA_964390695.1 uncultured bacterium | reverse complement strand
GACCATGCTACGTTGCGGATGATGATAAGGGCCAAGATCACGCATACCTTCAATCATCATGCTATTTTGGGCTGTTACAGCTGCGATTTGGTTTATTTGTTGTGTTTGTTCAGTATAAACTAGTGATTGTTTTTCCATAGCCTGTCTCGCGATTTTATAATATCTCATCGCCAGATCATAGTAAGATGTAGAATTTGTTGAATATTGTTCTGGAATGTTTTCAAAAGCATAACTAAGAGCACCTGATTGAATGGGACCATTATCAAAAAAATCTTTAATCAACTTTGCCTGTGTATGCACATCGGCATTTTCGCTTTGGTGAAATTTCTGCTTCAAAGAGGCTAAGTCCTTATGCCATAAATCTTCAGTCTCTGCTTGAGAAATCAAACTGCCTTTACATTGATTTTTTTGAACATACCTAAATCCACTATTTCCAATCCGTATGCGTTCACTTTGTGCTTTTTGCACCGCATTCTGCCAAGCATTTTTTTGTTCATATGCCTCTTGAGACCTGACACTTGAAAGTATGCCGCAACTAAGGAGAGCAAGACCCACCACACCCACAGTTATGGCTACAGCGAATAAAGGAGGTAAAATTATACCCAAAGCCGCAGCAGAAATAATCGCAGCCACACCGCCAAGGCATGTCACCACAGCTATAAGTGTGCTTTTTGCCCTTAGGTTGCTCCATGCATGTTTTGCATTTTGAAATATACTGTCGGAAAGTGTTTGAATTTTAACCACATTATCAATAATAACCGTTTTGATTTGGCCATTATCTTCAGCAGAACTTATTTTTCCCTCAAATGCATTTCTCCCATTATTGATAGTGACAGGTTGTGATTCTTTTGAAAAGGCATCTCTACGGAAGCTGGTTACTGACGTATGCCTTGATCCACAAATAAGATATTGTACAAAAGCCATTGTTAATCCATTTTATATTTTAAAAATTACGGAATACTTTTTAATATTATCGAGTTTATAATTATACTCTATTACGAGTATAATATCAAATAATTTAAACATAATAGCTTTATCGAGACTTGGTATATCGAGACTATTCACACCAGTCAAAAACTAGTAAGTCTTTTATCTACGGTCTATGCGATCTTTCAAAATCTTAAGTTTTTATAAGAGATGGTGAATAGTCACTAGCCTTCAAAATTTTGAATTTTAGTCTTGCTTTAATATTAGAGAATTTGCTATACTAAATTTAATCTTAACATAAAGTAGCAAGTAAATGTTCAAAAGCCACATAGAGCCCACCATTCAGCGAATTATTATTATTATTCACATGAAAACAAGGTGCGGACCTATGTCATAGGCTTTTGCCATACAAGGTTTACGTTAAAAACCGCACCCCGAAAAGGTGCGGTTTTTTTTTTGCCTTTAATCAGGGCAATAAAAATCCATTCTCCATCTGCTTAAAGCCGGTGGAATAGACAAGTAAAGCATATAAAACAAGATATTGTAGGATGAGTATGAAGAAATTAGGCTTGGTGGTTAGCACCGGTTTTGCATTATTTTCCATGTTCTTTGGGTCAGGGAACTTAGTATTTCCCATCACTGTGGGACAAGAAAGCGGAGGACATTACCTTTTAGCAGCTTTGGGCATCTTGTTAACGGGTGTAGTAGTGCCTTTTCTGGGAGTATTAGGTATGATGCTGTATCAAGGTGATATTTACAGTTTCTTCAGCTCCTTCGGTAAAAAAGGAACTTTTGTGTTTTCATTCTTAGCCCTAGCCTTGATGGGACCTTTTGGGGTGTTAGCGCGATGTTTGACAGTAGCTCACGGTGCTTTGCTCTTGCTTTTTCCAAATGCATCGCTGCCGCTTTCCAGTTTTATAATGTGTGTGTTGATCTATTTCCTAACCGTTAATAAAAATAAGATCGTCTCGCTCCTGGGTACCATCCTAACGCCCTTCTTGCTGATATCGATAGCTATGATCGCATTTTTTAGCCTGCAGCAGGTGGAAATGCCAGTTGCAACGCAAATCGGAGGGTGGAGTGCTTTTACAAACGGTTTCTTTCAAGGCTACCAAACCATGGACCTTTTGGCTGCATTTTTCTTTTCGCAATTTGTAATCAAACACTTGTATCAAAAAGCAGCTCAAAGCACTCAAGAATCCTCTCCGCTTAATACATTCTTTAAAGCCTCGTTGGTCGGAGCTGGCATCTTATCTTCGGTATATTTAGTTTTAGTTGTGATGGGATGGATGTACTCTCCCCTATTATTTCAACAACGTCCACAAGAAATGCTGGGATTGATAGCCATGGAGTCTCTTGGCTCAATGGCAGCTCCTTGCTTGTGTGTAGCAGTCATATTTGCCTGCATGACCACGGCGATTGTCTTAACTTCGCTCTTTGCAGATTTCTTGCGCATAGAAGTTTCTAAAGACAAGATCCACCACTCAGTAGCGCTCTTGATAACTCTGGGAATAGGTTTCTTAGTATCCACGTTGGAATTTTCAGGCATAGCGAAATTCCTAGGCCCTGTACTTGAAACTGTATATCCCGCCTTGATCGTGCTGACGGTATTCAATATCGCAAGCAAATTTTTCAGCTTGAAATCCACGCATTGGCCATTTACTCTGACCATTATGGCAAAATTATGTGCCCTATGATTTATCAAATTTGCTGGTAAATATTTAGTTGGTATTTACAATTTACGGCCAAAGCAGATATAATGAGGATCTTTTTAAGTTTAAGGGGAATTTACCATGCTCGATATTAAGCTCATTCGAAAAGATAAAGAACAGATCGAAAAAAAGTTAAAAACAAAAGATCCTCATGTTGATCTCAGCCACATTGTCCAGCTGGATCATCAGATCCGAGAACTCAAAACACATGTCGAGCAGCTTAAAGCTACGCGAAATGAACATTCTCAAAAGATCGGCGAACTCAAGCGCCAGGGAAAAGACACCTCTGAGCTTATGCAGAAAGTGGCTTCGTGGGCCGATGACATTCACGCAGCTGACCATAAAGTGACAGAACTCGAAGAGAGCTTCACCCAAGAGATGGCGCGTCTTCCAAATATTCCTATGGACGATATCAAAGTAGCAATGGATCCTAAAGATAATGTTGTCCTGAAGGAAGTTGGCAAGAAGCCTGTTTTTGATTTTCCATTCAAAAACCATCTTGAACTCAACGAAAAGCACAACCTATTTGATTTCAAACGCGCAGCAAAACTCTCGGGTGGCGGATGGCCAATCTACCGCGGCTTAGGCGCACGTCTGGAATGGGCACTGCTCAACTACATGCTCGAAATACAAGTTAAGAATGGATTTGAACAATGGATGCTTCCTGCTGTGGTACGCAAAGATATCATGTTCGGCTCCGGACAGTTGCCGAAATTTGACAACCAGCAGTTTAAAATCCATGATGATGTCTTTAACTTATACCTTATACCTACTGCAGAAGTCTCACTGAACGGCTTACACTTGGATGAGATCATTCCTGAAGAAGCCCTGCCTCTAAAATACACGGCCTACACCCCATGCTTCCGTAGAGAAGCCGGAGCTGCCGGTTCTCAGGAACGTGGACTGATCCGCACACACCAATTCAACAAAGTGGAAATGTTCTGCTTTACAAAACCGGAAGACAGCAATCGAGTCTTCGATGAAATGGTCGCAAGCGCCGAAGAAATCCTTCAAGGCCTAGAACTGCATTACCGCAATATGCTGCTCGTCACAGGAGACATGTCATTTGCTGCGGCGCGCACTGTAGACATTGAAGTATGGCTGCCAGGACAGAATAGATACTATGAAGTTTCTTCTGTTTCCAACTGCACGGATTATCAATCCAGACGCTCCAATACGCGCTTCCGCCGCAAAGAAGAAAAACCCGAATTTGTGCATACTTTAAACGGCTCAGGCCTAGCTACATCGCGTTTAATGGTGGCACTGCTCGAAAACAACCAAAACAGCGACGGTTCCATCAACATTCCGAAAGTCTTGCAAAAATATCTGGGAGGCCTTACCAAGCTCATACCGGTTGCTTAAAGCTAGCCATGAATGAGACACAAGTATCCCTACAAGAGTTTTTAGACACTCCGGGCACATTCTTTGATGTGCGCAGCCCTGCTGAGCACTTCCAAGGACATATACCCGGAGCGTATAATCTCCCTTTGTTCTCGGATAGCCAACGAGCCGCTGTTGGCACCCTCTATAAACAATCCGGAAAAAAAGAAGCTATAGAGCTTGGTTTGAGTTACGCTGGACCCAAGCTAGCAGATTTCATTCAAGCTTTCAAAAAACATCAAACATCCGGCGCTGCCAAAATTCACTGCTGGAGAGGCGGTATGCGTAGCCAGTCTTTATCATGGCTTGCGAATATTGCAGGATACTCCCCTATCACGTTGACGGGTGGATATAAAACCTTTCGAAGATGGGTGCTATCCAGCTTCGCTCAACCTTACAAGTTCAAGATTCTAGGAGGATACACCGGCAGCGGAAAAACGGACGTGCTGCAGGAGTTAAAAAAGCTGGGTGAGCAGACTTTAGATCTGGAGCAATTAGCTTGTCATCGAGGAAGCACTTTCGGCAGCCTTAATCTCCCTTCACAGCCTACCATCGAACAATTTGAAAATGAGATTGCCATGCAGCTTAGGTCTATGTCACCAGACAAGACCATCTGGGTAGAAGACGAGAGCCGTATGATAGGTAGATGCAAGATCCCTGACGAACTTTATCACCAAATGAGAGAGGCGCCTTTGGTCTTTATTGAAAGCTCAAAAGAACAAAGATTACACAATTTGCTACTGCAGTATGGATGTTATTCGCCAGAGCTCTTAATTCAAGCGGCTCAGCGCCTTGTTAAACGTTTGGGAGGACAGCGCACACAACACATCGTTGCCAGTATCCAGTCTGGTTGTTTAGTGCAGGCCATTCAATCCTGCCTAGAATATTACGACTCTACCTATGCCTACGGCCTTTCAAAGCGCAACCCGCAGTTATGTACGCGCATAAATCCCGAAGAGCTCTCTGCAGAAGAACTCGCAGTCAGGCTCATTCTTTAGTTTTTATAGCGTTTTCAATGGCATTCGCGATTTTAGTAAGAACAATAAGGAACAGTCCCCAACCGAATCCAATTAAGATAGCAGTGTGAAGAAGAGGATGCAGAAATGTCGCTGCGCCTAAAGATAGTCCTGCATAATAGCTGAAAGGAGCTCCTAAGAAACCCAAACCAAAAGAAACTAGGTAGCTTGTTTTGATGAAATTCAACGAGTGATTGAGCTGCAGCGAAAAGAGAGGATAAAGGCAAACAATCCAAATTGGAGGCAGCATGCTGTTAGCGTTGACATACTTAATTAGGTTAGTTTGCATGAAAATCATCTCTAAAGAGATCCCAAGGGGAATCGAAAAGACCACTAACAGCAAGTCTTGCATATACATGGCGTGATTGTTGGTTTTAACAAAGTATAACTGAACGAGGATCAAAAACGCCGCTCCAAGCGCTGCTAGTATGTGTTGACCCTGAATTCCCATGCAGACACACCAAAACCAGCCCGCAGTATAACACAAGCTGTTGAACAGCGATATTTTCATAAGCCACCAAATGTTATAAATAGATATTTCATATCACTAACGTGAATGTGCAGCTACTCAGGAATTAATATTTTTTTATACTTATTCCAGAGGTTGATCTCAAGGCAAATTGTAAATCGGCAGGTTTATAGCAGAGACAATCCAATATTAGGTTTTCTTGTTCTTCATTGAATTCATATTCTTTACCCACTGCACGAGAGATCAAATATGCTAATTCCCAGGCTGTTGCATGAGATCTTTCAATAAAGACTTCATAACCTGATTTCAAATATTCAATTTGATTAGGAGCTAATTTCTTTTCTAGTTCTTTCATCCCATTTTTCAATAAATCTATTGTTCTTTCTTTAGGAAAATAGAGCTTAGAAATTGATAAAATTAATTTTGCTGTCTGAGCTACTTTTGTCCCCTCGTACAAGCCCCTATTGGGATCAAAGAAAAATAATGAATCTTGATCAACTATTAGAATTGTTGCATGACCGAAATCAGTTTGTTTCTCATTTTCAAGTACATTAGCGATGATAGGAATTGGCCACTGAGTAGAATTAAAACCCATTAAATATACTCCCGAAGGTAAATTCAATATTTCCTGCAGGAGTTTTTCTTCTATTTTTATATCTGAAGATTCGATATTTTCCAAATAAATAGTTACTTCTCGTTTTTCGCTTTTCGACTCTAAATCTGGTTTCGACAATGAAAAATTTATAGAAACTATTGCTTTATTTTCAATGTTAAGCGTTTTAACGACTTCATTATAAAAATTGGGATTTTTACGAAATTTTTGCAGAAATGCTGCTTGAAATCCAGCTCCTTGAGCAAAGTTATCAGCAATTCTTCTTAGCAATATAGGGGAAGGAATATCTGGATGCTTTCGCTTAAAATTAAGATAAATAGAAACAAACCAATCACAAATCCCTGCGCATTGTCCACCTTTGTCAAAAAATTGCACCCCATCAATCTGGAGTTTTTTAATGTGTTTTTGCAAAGAATTTCGAGTCGTCACAGTTTCGATATTATTTTTGTGTTCTTGTGTGTTTATTACTTTTTTGTAAATAACATCAATTTCATTATCTAGATCAATTGATATATAGTCGCAAAAACGTTTTATATTAACATTATCACAAACAAATTTTTTATATTCTACACAAGCCACTTTGTACACCTTTTATTTTTAAATACTGAATAATTATAGTTAAGTAGATATAAATATTCAATTATAAAAACACACTGTTAGGTACTCCATTTGCGCTATGAGTCATAGTA
>CAYMKI010000160.1:0-6891 GCA_964390695.1 uncultured bacterium | reverse complement strand
GCTTTGATGATGCCGGTTTGATAAAGCACCAGCATAGATGCCAGAGTGCCGAATGTCAATCCAGCGGCTTGAATGACGATACCCGGAAAGGACGCTTCCAGTATAGCTGAAATGCCTCCTATGAACAACCCTTCAAATAAAGCATAAAATGGGGTAGTGACCGGTGCCCATTCATTTTTTATTGCCGTAGCTATAGCTAGGATCAATCCACCGATCATGCCGACCCATAAAAAAATCGAAATGGAGGCCGCTTGCCCTCCGGATTGATAGAATTTCATCCAGGTGTATCCTGCGGATAATAGCACCAGTAAAAGCGCCAACGCTGTTTTAGTGACGACGCCCTGAACAGTCATTTGTTCTGTGCGGTCTGTTGAATACGCATATTTAGTGAAGGTGTCTTCTCTTAATGCCGGGTTTGATGATTTAATCATAAGTTTTCTCCTTGTAATAACTAAATTTGACTCTAATAAAAATGATATTATTTGTGAACCTTGTTTTAAGGAATAATTTATGCTCTTATTTCCATAAAAAGTCAAAAGTTGAGACAGGGAATATTGAGAGATTTATATGGTTCAACATCTTATGTTTTTTGAGGGGGAGGATAGTCATGTTTTTTCTCACCGTGTAATCACTGTTAATAAGTTACACTCTTTGTGCTTTGCTGAATAGCTGTATTTATCGATAAATGTAATAAATTGTTAAATATAAGTTTTTAATTATATTAAAAATTAAATAATTTAAATGATATAATGAAACTATGGTTTTTTTTATATACCCAAACAACCTGATTATTTGGGTATAAAACATCAATGACTTGCAAATGAGGTGTATTATTATGAACCTTAATCCCACCTTTGAAAATGCTAGTGTGACGTCAAATCCGCAAAATGCCGATATTAAGGAAATCAAAGTATCTATCCGCTCCGGACATGAAGTCACCGAATACACCTTCCAATATAAGGCTATTCAAGGTGTCACCAACGATCAACTCTTGCAACAAATTAAAGACACAAATCATGTATTCCATCAAAGAATCGCTTCCATGATAGACCTGCATAAAGCCATCCAGGAAATACAACAAGATTTACATCCTGATATTACTAGAGCCAGTCTATTGCAAAAAGCCGATGGCAAAGTGCGAATAGTGACCCCATTAGGCAGCACTTCTCCGTCGAAAGTTCTAGGAGAAAAAGGTATTAAACTCGGGGAGTTCAAAGCAAGTTTAGAGCAATCCAATACACCCTCCTCATTCAAAACCTTGGCTAAAAAAATTGATGTTTATCTCAAACAATATGGACTTAGTGGTACGGGTACTCTGCAATTGGTGGGTACAAAAACCACTTCTTCCACCCCCGCCCCTTCCTCTACCGTTGCAACGCCCTCACCATCCAGTGTAACTGCAGCAAAGGGAAGTCCTGCTTCGACTGCTCCTTTGAAGATACAATCGTCAGATCAGGCGCCTCTACCCCACCTCGGCAATTCGTGTTATATCAACACAGCCTTGCAAATCATCGCCCACTTTGAGCCTTTATACCAGGCCTTTTCCAATACACCACAGATAAAAACTATCTTAGACGATATCAGAAGCAATAAATCTGTTGATATTGGAAAATTTTTAATTTTTATCACCGCTGTTAATAGCAGTTTAAATTCAAATGATCAAATCAAAATGCAAATAGTAGGAAACAGTCATCAAGTGAAAGAAGGTGGAGATGTTCGAGGATTTATCCTTACTTTACTTAGAATTGTGGGGGCCCGAGATCGCCTAGCTGAAATGGCCGTACGAGAAATTATTGTAGATCAAACAAAAATGAGCTTAGGTGACGTTGGTGAGACAACAGATAAAGACCCGTCTAAGAATGTCGTCATGTTTAACCCTACAGATATAGAAAACCTAGGGGGGTTCAATAACGTTAAACCCAAAATGGTAATCAACGGCCAGACCTATCGCCTCGAGGTGGTTGTCTTTGGATCACAAGGTCACACTTATCCCTACATAAGAAACCAACAAAATCAGCTGTGCCCACTAGACGATATTAAATCATTCCAAACGAAGAGAACAGCTATTGACCTAAACACAAATGCCGCATTAGATAGTCAATTTCCACAAGATCAACCACCCTTGATTTGTATGTACGTCAAAGAAAGCGCGCAGGCATCCTCTCCCTGACCGCCTCGTAGTTCTTCCTCTTCTCCTAGTGCACGGCCACTGCCACCTATTCCTTCTACGGCTACGACTTCTACTTCAGTATCTACATCTGCTGCAGCAAAATCCACAGCTTCTCCAGAGATGGCTGTTGAGGCAAACAAGCTGACAAAAACTCTGGAGGCGATTGATCATGAAAACCTGGAATTGCTTGCTTTAGCCGATAGAATCAAAAGTAGACTTCCCGAAATAAAGGTTGGAGCGGATGAACAGGCGGAAATAGACGTCCAATTAAAAGAGGTTGAAAGTTTCGAAGGCAAGTTAAAGAATAAATATGCAAAAACTTTTAACAATACAGGCTGGCATGGCAGGAATTCTTTTCAGAGAATTCTATTTCAGGAGCCGGAATTTGCTGAAAAGATGTCCAATCCGGCCTTTGTCAAAGCGCTTTTAATTAGAGCACAGAAAAAGCAGGAAACTGCACTTAATGCAAATAATACAAAGGGTAAAGATGAGATTACTCTCAGCAGTCTAGTGCTTTTGGGATTAGCCGGCTCTTTTCCCTCCTATTTAGCTACCGCCGCGCCCAATTGGGTGAGTGCTCCAAAAGTGGGAAATGTGAGCTGGGATAAATTAAAAATTATGAAAATTAATGATAAAGACCAACCTGAACATACAAAACCGGATATCGAGCACTTGAAAGGCATACAAAAAGCTTTGGGAAATATCAAAACGATTTTAAAGGAATCGCTCCCTGCGGAAACAAAAGGTGCCGAGGATTTGCGCCCTGTTTATGAAAATATCCTTAAAGCACCTATAGCGGCTCAAATTGAGCTGTTGAAGTCGGTTTTAAACGCAAATGAAGGGAACGCAGAAGCCTTGACGTATGGAGCCGCAGGCCTGTCTACTATGCCGCGGAGTATGAATATACAAACTTTAGAAGTCATGTCGGAATTTAAGCATTTACTGGCTCATGAAAACGGCGATTATGCTGCCGTGCTGGGTTATGCCCTGGTATCGCATGCTTTGGATGCGCGCCATCTGATAGCCAGTATCTGGGGGATGGAGAAAAAATTAAACGTGGCCTCTGGCGGCAGTTCTTTGTTGCAAGCGCAAACAAGTTTACAGGAGTTACTGGATGGATGTCAAAATGGCAGCCTGGGGCCGGAAGTTGAGGCTTTGATGAAAGTACGGTTGAACCAAGTCTTGATGGTGGTGGTAGGTAAACTAAAGAATAACACTCCTCCACAGTTGAAGGGTTATACCATGGACACCTTTAAGCAGCAGCTTGAAAAGGCTGCTAGACATCCCAGTTAAAAAAACTGGCATTTGGATCTATTCTAAAACTTCTGTAAGTTTTCAGTGTTCTACAAAGTCTGTAATTAAATAACCACAGAGCCCACAGAGAACACAGAGGAATATAACAAAGAGTTTGCAGCAAATGAGTGCCTCACAGAACAAGACAGCTGCTTTCAGCGCCCTCTATCGTGAAATAACTTGGATCTTCGTTTTATATTTCAAACACAGATTTGCAGAGTCGCTGATGCTCAGAGGGTTCATTCAAACCCGACGGGTTTGAATGACAGCGCTAAAATTGTGCGCTTCGCGCGCAATTTTATGTTGTTGCTTCTTAAGCCTTTACTCCGCGTCTCTGCGCCTCCGCGCCCTCTGCGTTGAACTTGAAGCAATAAGGATATCTTATAATAAATTTTCTAATAAAATGGGTAATGACAAGGGCATCGCCCTGGGTATTGCATGGAGAAGATGTTGCACCCTGTAGGGGTGCTACATACGGCATGAAATATACATCTAGTTTTTAATCTATTATAAAGTAGAAGAATAGTCTGAGACAACAGTACAGGTTCTAAAATGCAGGCTTGAAAAGCCCTAATACCGTCCTTTACAAAGGTACAACATCATCAACTAAGCTCCTTGGGTTGATGAGTGTGCATTATCGAGATGGCTAAAGCACCTAGTGGATTAAATAAATTCATACCTTGGCAACTGGGTGGTCTTTTCTAAGGCCGTTTCTAAGGCTTGAAACTATCTAAGCCCTGCAGTATAATAATTCATCTAACAAATCCATAACGATTACTTATAGAAAAACCAATGAAAGATTCAGAGAAGAATTACTGTATAAAGCTGCCATCGCATGTCAACATAGATGAAGCTTGGGAAAAACTCAGCTTGCACGGCGTCACGGTGCTATATAGCGACGAAAGCGAAACCGGTACGCAGGAAATATACATTCAATTAGGTCAAGAATCTGAGCTTGAAAAACTTAAGGTGCTTTTACCTGAGGCTTTGAGCATCGACGCTCACACCTTGCCCGAAATCGATTGGAAGCAGCAGTGGGAATGGCATGGGCATGATTTTCATGGCGGCCAGGTGCATATCCAGCTGGTAGACTACGGCTTTATTTCCCCAGCTCATCCGCAGACGGAGCCTTCCCTTATCTTGGAGCCCGGACCCGGTTTCGGAGACCTTTCCCATCCTACTACCGCCTTAGTTCTCGAAGCGATGGCTAATCGGGTCGAAGGAAAAACCGTGGTCGACATAGGATGCGGCAGCGGCATCTTGAGCTTAGCGGCTGTGGCTATGGGAGCTAAGCGGGCAATAGCCGTGGATATCGATCCTATGGCCTTGGAGCACACCCGTCATAATGCCGTGTTGAATGGTGTGGACGACAAGATCATCACCTGCCTTCCCGAGGCATTGAATCAGTTAGATGAGGAGTGTATTGTCGTCATCAATATGATCGCTTCGGAACAGTGCGTAGCTTGGGAATGTGTGAAGTCCCTGCTGCCGCGGGTGGTGCGGGTTTATAGTTCCGGGATCCTCGACGAGGATAAACACGCGTACCTAGCTCTGACAATGGAGTGGGGATGGAAAATGGTATCTGAGAAAAGTAAGAATCAATGGCTAGGCTTTGAGTTTAGCCTGTTATCAAGAGGAGCATGATCCCTTGTATTAACGCCTCTGCAAGGCAGATCAATAACAAATTGATCTGATATCGATTTTATGAGCAGTTTCATAGAATCATTTTGTTAAAAAAATCAAAACAAAATTAGGAATTTTGTATGTACGATTCTTCTGCTATAAGTTGCTCACAGTTCACTGAAAGTAATAATTTCCGACAAGTCTTTATCCAAGAAAAAAATGCTTCTTCGGGAGTTTCTTTTACTTTAACAAACACCACAACAGTAGGTGATATATGTGCTATAGTAGCCCGAGTATTAAACTGCAACGGTGAAATCTCTGTCCAAATGTCCGAACAAAGGTTGTCAAATGAAATAAATGTAGGAGATTTTGATGATGCGACTATCAAGCAAATCACCTACAGCATAATTGCTAACTCATCTGCTGTGCCTAGCTCCTCATCTGTCACAGGTGTCGTTGGACCCTATTTTCATTGGAGTGTTTCTAAAGATACTGAGGGGAATCGAATGTTGAAATTCAGTAACAATAATCAAGTATGGAATTTTAACATAAACAACACTGAGATAACCTCGCCGAAGTTACATATAAATGAACCTGCTAATTATTCACTTAAAGACTATATTAGCAGTGAACGCCCATTATATAAAATTGAAGATAACGTCCCTTCTTACCTAAAGGACATTGCGATTTTAAAAAATATGGAGAAACCAGGGGAAGCCCTAGTGCTTCCACGACGTTCATGGATTGTGTACCTGGTGAAAGGAGATAAATATCACTTAATTGGTTGCTTAAACAAAGAATTTACCACTGGTGATATTGCATCTCTTGTGGGACGTTCATTTAGTGTAAGAGTAGGTAAAATTACCATAGGTGACCAAAACGAACATGAAACGACTCTAAATGTTCCACTCCCACCTTCCCATGCAGGTCTGTTTGAAAAAGTTGTAGTAGAGCATAATTTAACAGATCTTGTAGCCTCTAGCGGCATAATAACACCTTCAACGAATACCGCCATTCACCCTATTGATAATCCCAAATCATTTAGCAATTCGTGTTCTAGTACTGCCTCTTCAACTAACGATCTTTCTATAGCTTTAGCCAAACTGAGCCTCGCAAGACCGCAAAGCCCTTTGGCACAGACTGAGATTGCCTCGCCGAAGGTACATATAAATGAACCTGCTAATTATTCACTTAAAGAATATATTAGCAGTGAACGCAAATTATATAAAATTGAAGACAACGTCCCTTCTTACCTAAAGGACATTGCGATTTTAAAAAATATGGAGAAACCAGGGGAAGCCCTAGTGCTTCCACGACGTTCATGGATTGTGTACCTGGTGAAAGGAGATAAATATCACTTAATTGGTTGCTTAAACAAAGAATTTACCACTGGTGATATTGCATCTCTTGTGGGACGTTCATTTAGTGTAAGAGTAGGTAAAATTACCATAGGTGACCAAAACGAACATGAAACGACTCTAAATGTTCCACTCCCACCTTCCCATGCAGGTCTGTTTGATAAAGTTGTAGTAGAGCATAATTTAACAGATCTTATAGCCTCCACCTAACATAGGTTCTCTAAGTATACCCAAACAAATTTTCAGGTCGTTTGGGTATAGGATGTCATCAAGAGGAGCATGAGCCCTTGTTTTTACCACAGGGACAGCAGGAGTTTGCCGGTTTGGACTCTGTGGGACCTGAAGCAGGTGGTGTTTGGGGAGCATAGTCTGTCTTGTACCAGCCGGTGCCTACGAAGGAAAGTCCTATGCCTCCGCCCGGACCTCTTTTCAAGGCGGGTTTATGGC
>CAYMKI010000159.1:2163-6906 GCA_964390695.1 uncultured bacterium | reverse complement strand
TGAACATGGAGGTTGCTTCGCCACTCTGCTGAGCTGCCAATTTTGCAATCTCGATAAACGCCTGTTGTCCTTTAGGCATGGAAACGTCGATGCCATAGTTCTTTATGAACATGGAGGTTGCTTCGCCACTCTGCTGAGCTGCCAATTTTGCAATCTCGATAAACGCCTGTTGTCCTTTAGGCATGGAAACGTCGATGCCATAGTTCTTTATGAACATGGAGGTTGCTTCGCCACTCTGCTGAGCTGCCAATTTTGCAATCTCGATCAAAGCCCGCTGCCCCTCAGATTTGGAGGCGTCAAAACCGTAGTTTTTTATGTTTATAGATATTCCTCTGCCACTCTGCCGAGCAGCCAATTTTGCAATCTCGATTAGCGCCTGTTGCCCTTCAGGTTTGGAAACGTCGATGTCATAATTTTGTATATACATGGAAGTTCCTTCGCCATTTTGCTGAGCCGCCAGCTTGGCTATCTCGATCAGTGCTTGTTGCCCCTCTGGCGTATTTGCATCGATACCATAGTTTTGTATGTAATAGGAGGTTCCCCTGCCATCTTGCTGGGCTGCCAGCTTAGCGATATCGATCAACGCCTGTTGCCCCTCGGAGGTAGAGGCGTCGATGCCATAATTTTTTATAAGTTCGGAGGTTCCCGAGCCACTTTGTCGAGCAGCCAATTTGGCGATCTCTATCAATGCCTGCTGTCCCTCTAAAGTAAATACGTCGAAGCCATAGTTCTTTATGTATTTGGAGGTTTCTTCTCCATTTTGCTGAGCCGCCAACATGGCGATCTCTATCAATGCCTGCCGCCCCTTTGGCTTGGACGAGTCAATACCGTAGTTCTTTATGTAATCGGAGGTTCCGCAACCATCTTGCTGAGCCGCCAGCTTGGCAATTTCAATTATTGCCTGCTGTCCCTCAGGCGTAGCGGCATTGATGCCATACTTCTTTATATACAGAGAAGTTCCCCTGCCACCTTGCTGGGCTGCCAACTTAGCGATCTCGATCAGCGCCTGCTGTCCCTCGGGCTTAGAGGCGTCGAAGCCATAGTTTTGTATGTAATAGGAGGTTCCCCAGCCATTTTGCTGAGCCGCCAGTTTAGCGATCTCGAGTAGCGCCTGCAGCCCCTCGGACGTAGAGGCGTTGATGTCATAGTTTTTTATGTGTTCTGAGGTTCTTTCTCCATCTTGCTGAGCCGCAAACTTAGCGATCTCGATCAGCGCCTGCTGTCCCTCGGGCTTAGAGGCGTCGATACCATATTTCTTAATGTACTCGGATGTTACTTGGCCATTGTAGAGGGCTGCCAGCTTGGCGATCTCGATCAACGCCAGTTGTCCCTCGGGCTTAGAGGCGTCGATGCCATAGTTTTTTATGTATTTGGAGATTTGCCAATCACTATGCTTAGCTGCTAACTTGGCTATCTCTATCAAAGCCTCTTGCCCTTCGAGCTTGGAGGCGTCGATAGCATAGTTATTTATATATTTAGATATACCGAAAGCATCTTGCTGAGCTCCCAACTTAGCAATATAGATCATCGCCTGTTGCCCTTGGGGTTTGGAAGCGTCTATGCCGTAACTCTGTATATGTTTAGAGGTTGTTTCGCTATTTTGTTGAACTGCTAACTTCGCGATCTCTATGAGCATCGATTGCACTTCTGTGCTATGTGTGTCTATTCCACTACTGATCAAAGATTTTGCTGCTTTTAATGGAAGTAGACCACTTTTCTTGATTTGTTGAACAACCACTTCTAAAGCAAAATTCTTATCTGCAGATTCCTTGAGCAAGCGATCTATGGGTATGTTATTCTGTAAAACAAAGGCTGCAACTTTTTGACAGAAGTGGCTATGAACTTGTTCATTAATTGTATCTTGCTTCATTCCTAATTGCAGCATATTTACCAAGTGTATAATTTGATCGGAAGTAAAAGAATGCAAACCATCCACTTGGCGCGATATTGTATCTTCAATTTTAATGCATTTATCTGGATTTTTGATTTCGGTTATGGCTTGTTTGATCCATTCTCTTTCTTTTGGTTGAATTTTATCTTTATATTGATCGACAACAATTTCAAATATATTATTTATTTCACTGCACATTTGATTAACATTCATAAAATAACACCAATTTTATATTCTTAAACACTATAGCATATGCAATTGGTTTGTTAAAACAACTAATTCTAGCATTATTCAAAAGAAATAAATATAACAGAATGAGCAAGATAGGCAGGGTATAAAATAAGATAGATCAGCAGTGACTATTCACCACCCCTCAAAGAACCTATTTGTATTCCTCTGTGCCCTCACTGGGCTCTGTGGTTCACCATAGAAATAAATATAACAGAATGAGCAAGATAGGCAGGGTATAAAATAAGATAGATCAGCAGTGTCTACCCACCATCCCTTAAAGATCCAATTTGTGTCCCTCTGTGCTCTCACTGTGCTCTGTGGTGGTGGTTTACCATTTGATTCAACTATACTACGCACTATCCAAGGTACTGAAGAGTCAATGTGTGTTGGGACTTTTAAGCTTAGCAAGAGATTCCTCTGCTAGCGTATGTGTAATACAACTAGAAAGAACCTCAGGTCCAAAGAACTGAATGGGACCTGGGAACAGGTATTGATCCTCTGACATCCAAGTGTTCCTAAGCGATGCAAAGCGTTTAAATGGCGCACCTTCCAGTTCCACCATAGCTTTTTTGATCACGGGCTTGAGCTTGCCGCTTCTATTTTCCATGTGAATCATGCTGGCCAGGGGGATGCCAAACGCACACCAACGACTAACATCTTCCGCCAGATTTTTTAGGACAGCCATATAGCCAGTAAGACCTTGGTCTATCAAAAGCGCGGCCACATGACCTAAGGCATAGCAATATGTGGCATCGAAATTCGAGGGAAGGCAGGATCTACCCTCGTAGCCGAAAAATAAAGGCTGCGGACTGAATTTACCCTGGTATTCCCCTCTTTGAGCTCTGGCATCGAGTTCTTTTTGCACCAGTTCGATAAAAAGGCGTTCGGATTCTATCTTGGAAACCTGGACATTGCCATGAGGATCTCTATCTAAAGTAAGTTGGTTGCGAATGGTTTGCGGCATGAGATTGAAGCATGTCTGAGATGCTTCTGAAAGTGCTTTTGACTGATTGAGCTCTTGGATCAAGAGCCTGCATTCCGGGATGAATTCTATGATTCCCTCAGGAATCAAAATAACTCCATAGTCCTTCTTTTGCTTAGCGCGCAGCACTATCATATCGGCGATTTGTTGGGTCAATTGCGCTAAGCTTAAATTTTTCTTTTCAATTTCTTCTCCGATCAAAGTCATATTCGGCTGCGTCTGCAGGGCACATTCCAAAGCTATATGCGAGGCTGAGCGTCCCATGAGTTTGATAAAGAAATAGTATTTTTTTTGTGAAAGGGCATCCCTTTGAATATTTCCGATCATTTCAGAATAAGTCTTGCAGGCAGAATCGAACCCAAAGGAAATTTCTATATCCTCATTCTTTAAGTCGCCATCGATCGTTTTGGGAATCCCGATCACTTTGGTTTTGATATTCTTGTTTAAGAAGGACTCGGTGAGCAGAGCAGCATTGGTATTGGAATCATCTCCACCTATGATGACCAAACCATCCAGCTCCATTGCTTGCATCGTCTGTTCGGCAGCGGCGAATTGTTCTGGTGTTTCAATCTTAGTCCTACCGGAACCTATAAAGTTAAATCCCCCGGTGTTTCGGTAAGGAGTCAAGGATTCTGCTGTAATCTCGACAGATTTATTTTCTATGATGCCTTTAGGTCCATCATAAAAACCAAAAAGTCTGCTTTGAGAATTTAAAATTTTAAGGGCATCGAAAAGTCCCGCAATGACGTTATGTCCGCCTGCAGCGGGACCGCCAGACAGGACCACTCCTACTTTTAGAGGCTTATGGACCTTGTCGGGTCCTGGAGAAAAGGAAACCTTGGGCTTCTGGTATGTTCGAGCGAACCGATCTGACAGCTCAGGAGATTGTGGAAAAGACGCCTTAGGGCTTTTAACTTCTTGGATGACGAGACCGGGCAAATGTCGCAGAAGTTCAGGCAATCCAGGCTGATAATCGGTACGCAGATTCTGAAGCGAAGTCTTATCTTTCATACCCTTCCTCTAAATTATAGTGTATCTTGAAACCAGCGGCAAGTTTCCTTCATGGCAATATCTCTTTCATGGATGTCTGTAAAATGGTGATCACAGTTTGGCAATTCGATAAATTTCGTTTCGGCCTTCGCTCCTTCCCTAAATTTTAGATACTGTCGAGAATGTTCCAGGGGCACCATGGTATCTTGGGTCCCATGAATCAAAAACAGAGGGACACTGTTCAGAGAGGGCATCTTTTTATCCAGCGATATCCCGAAAAATTCTTTAAAAAACTCCTTGCCGGGAATTTGTCCTTCTATTGTTAAAAGTTCTTTGAATTCCTTGGATTCATGATGATGCTGCTGAGCTTTTTTCCACTGTTCCACCCAATCGCGGCTATGGAATACTGGAGCCCATAAACAAAGGCTTTTAGCTTGTTGAAACTCATAGGCTGTCAATATAGCTATAAGGCTTCCCATAGATCTACCATAAATTGCTATGCGGGAAGTGTCCACATCGGGTTGGTTGAGCAAGTAATCCAGGGCTAATTTTGCATCGCTGACTTCGCTAGTCAAAGTTACGGCATCAAATCTACCTTCACTATCGCCGCAGCCGCGAAAGTCGAGCCTAAACGAACCGATACCTATGG
>CAYMKI010000159.1:0-2153 GCA_964390695.1 uncultured bacterium | reverse complement strand
AAAGCTTCAGAAAGCTCCACATAGGCTCTATAGCGGCCTATCTTGTTGCCCGCTAGTCCATGGCACATGAGGACTACAGGAAATTTCTTTTTATGTTTGGGTTTATGAAAGACGCAAAATATTTTTTGGCCTTCATTATGCAAGATTACGCTTTCTCTTTCTTCCATAGTTTTACATCCTTAACATTCGGGAACGTTGACAGCAAGTCCTCCTTGGGAAGTCTCTTTATATATGGACTTCATGTCCATACCTGTTTGGCGCATGGTTGCGATGACCTGATCAAGGCTTACGCGATGGGTGCCATCACCTTTTAGAGCCAACATGGAGGCATTGATAGCCTTTATTGCTCCCATGGTGTTGCGTTCTATGCAAGGAATTTGCACCAAGCCCTTTATAGGATCGCAGGTCAATCCCAAATTATGTTCCATACCGATTTCTGCAGCATTTTCCACCTGTTCGTTTGTGCCGTTGAGTGCCGCCGTGAGCCCCGCTGCAGCCATGGAGCACGCCACCCCAACCTCTCCCATACATCCCATTTCGGCAGCCGAAATGGAAGCGCCTTCCTTATATAATATGCCTATAGCGCCGGCGGTGAGCATAAAGTTGATAATACCCTCTTCGTTAGCATCTGGAACTAGTTTTTCATAATAGTGCATAACAGCAGGTATCACTCCGGCGGCTCCATTGGTGGGAGCTGTGACCACTCTGCCTCCGGCAGCGTTTTCCTCATTCACTGCCAAAGCCCACAGGCTGACCCATTCCATCACCTCTGCTGGATTTTTTTTACGGTTATTTGGATTCCCAGTCAATGATTGTTTTATGCCCGCCGCCCTTCTTTTGACATTTAAGCCTCCCGGCAATACCCCTTCTTGCTGGCATCCTCTTTCGACACAATCTTTTATGACTTGCCAGATTTTTAGCAAGCCCTGTCTGACTTCTGGTGGGGACCGCCAAGTTTGTTCATTGACCATCATCACTTCAGCAATCGATAGCTGATTTTGGCGGCAAATTTTCAAGAGCTCATCGCAGGTTTTAAATGGAAAGGGCAGCTGGCTATTTTCTTCACCGAGATGTACATCTTTGCTGGCTGCTTCATGGTTGACAATGAAGCCTCCACCCACTGAATAGTAGACTTGTACCGCCAACTCGCGCCCTGCGTGGTCATATGCTGAAAATCGCATGCCGTTAGGGTGATAGGGCAGCTGCTTGTCATAGTGAAACAGCAATTGTTGTTCTTCGTTGAAATCCAAGATCTTCATGCCCATGAGATGAATTTGTCGCGTGCGCCGAGTTTGAGCTATCAACGGCTCAACCTGGTTAGGGTCTATGTCTTCAGGTGTAAAGCCCAGCAACCCCAAAATAACGGCGATATCAGTGGAATGCCCTTTGCCTGTCAGTGCCAGAGAACCGTATAGATCTATCTTGACCGAATGTACTGCAGGAAGAGCTTGTATATTTTGAAGATGTAATCCGAATTGTCTGGCTGCACGCATCGGACCTACTGTATGGGAACTTGAGGGTCCTATGCCAATGGAAAATAAATTGAATACACTTATAGCCATAACCTTTCTCCTTAGCCGCTGGTTGAACTTGTAATCAAGAATTAAATAAGTATATTCTTTTTTCTTGTTTTTATCAAACACGTTTTCTATCATACTTATTTCAAAACCAATTACTTCCGAGGAATAATGAGCTGTAGAGCCAAAAAATGCTGTAAATACGCCCTTGTGTTTATGTTTTTTATTTTAATCGCAGCTCTATTAGTAGGTTATTCCCTATTGAAAGGGAGTTTACCACAGCTATCCGGAACTTATCCCGTCAGTAATTTAAACCATCAAGTACGCATCGAAAGAGATGGAAGAGGCATACCGAGCATACACGCGGGTTCCAGATTGGATGTGGCCCAAGCTTTAGGTTTTCTACATGCTCAAGATCGTTTTTTTCAAATGGATTTAATGCGCCGCGCTTCAGCGGGAGAACTCTCGGAGCTATTTGGAGCACGCACACTGGATTTTGATAAAAGCCGCCGTTTCCACCAATTCCGCAAGCGATCTCAGGTGATGATGGAAAATCTACCTGCAGTGGACAGAGAGTTGTTGCAGGCCTATACCGAAGGAGTCAACGCTGGAATTAAATCGTTGAAAGTTCGTCCA
>CAYMKI010000158.1:0-6919 GCA_964390695.1 uncultured bacterium | reverse complement strand
ATAAGACATCCTTATTGCTTCAAGTTCAACGCAGAGGGCACGGAGGCGCAAAGACGCGGAGTTAATATTGACAAGAAGCAATTACTTAAAATTGCGCGCGAAGCGCTCAATTTTAGCGCTGTCAGTCAAACCCGACGGGTTTGACTGGTGTGCCCAGCATGGGCGCATCCTAGTTGATGAAAGATCAACCTTAACCCCGATAGGAGGGAATATGTAGATGAAGGCAAGGGTAAGGAGACTAATTATGCAAGAGGTTCAATCTTGTATGAAATTTCATTTTCCAGTCTTGGCGCCTTCGTGCCTATCGCTTCTTTGCGTTTTTTTTAAGTTATGTAACGACTTCGTATCTGTGCACCAGATCCAAACTGAATGAATGTGAACTAGGATTTAGGGGGTATGTTGGGTTTGAATTTCTTCCATAAGATTTTGGTATTCTCTGATCTGAGTGGAAGAGACGTGTCTGTAGATTTCATCTATAGGCATTAAAAACGCATTATCGTCATGAAGGACTGCATCTTTATCTCCACGGGGAATAATGGCGATGGCATCATAGGCAGCTCTCTCATGAGCGGGAGAGTATTCTATCCACTTTTGATAAGCATCATATCCTGCAATGGCGCAAAATGCTACCTTAGGAAACTTCGCCCTTAAGGCCGAGTAGTCTAATTTCTTCGTATCATCCTGCCATAAGATCTCTATACGATCCAAATATTCAGCAGGTAGATGATGCTGGATGATTTGTGTGCGTGCTTCCAAGGGATAGGTATAGTTTTTATAAGAGTGGTTGTTGACCACTATCACCAATTTCGTTAGGGGTAAAGTCTCTAGGGAGGTTCTCATAATCGCCAGGTGGGCATCTGTAGGGGGATCAAAAGCCCCCCAGTAGATCCCTATCATCGGCTGGGTGATTCCTTGCGACTCTTTATGCTGTTTATACATAAACAAGGCTGCAAGGCCTGCACATAGTATTAGAAAAAATAAAAAGTTAGGTTTTTTCATACTCACCAAATGAATCCCCTGGCTTTAATCTTAAGCCGGCTTCTTAATAGGCTTAGGCGAGATGCCGGCCTTTTTAGGATTAAAATTCGACCTGTTGCCATTATTTTTAAAGCTGGGTCTGCTGTCGGCGTTTCTAAAACCAGGTTTATTGCCGCCGGAACGGTTAAAACTGGGTTTGTCGCCATTAGAGTTAAAGCCAGGTCTGTTGCCTCTTGGTTTGAAACCAGGCTTGCTGTCCTCATCCGAATGGAAGCTAGGTCTATTACCTCTTGGTTTGAAACTAGGTTTGCTGTCCCCGTCTGAGTGGAAGCCAGGTCTATTGCCCCTAGGTTTAAAGCCAGGTTTGCTGTCCCCATCCGAATGGAAGCTGGGTCTATTGCCTCTTGGTTTGAAACCAGGTTTGTGGTCGTCGTCTGAAAAGTCTCTGAATTGCGGCGCTCTGCTTTTGGAGAAACGAGGACGTTGATCGGTATCGTTATCTTTCCAGCGAGGTTTAAAAGACTCTTCTCTGAATTCAGATTTAGTTTGGCTAAAGCTATCTTGCGGCTCGGATTTGCCGTGCTTGGGATAATTCGAGGCGAAAGTTTTAAAAGGTTTCTTTTCAGATGCCGCCCTTCGAGGTCTTTCGAACGTCGAGGATTTGTAGGGCTTCTTGCCTTTTGGTGCGGATTTAGGATAGGGTTCTAGTCCTGGGATGGAGTTCACATCAATGGTTTTGCCCAGCGCTTTTTGGATTTTGAGCATGAAGGGTTCTTCTTTATATGTCGTGAAGGTGATGGCTGTGCCGGAAGCGCCAGCGCGGCCGGTCCTTCCAATACGGTGGACAAAATCCTCGGCTTGGAAAGGGAGGTCGAAATTGATCACATGGCTAACCGTGGCGATGTCGATGCCTCTAGCGGCGACATCCGTGGCAACTAAAAACTTGACCTGCTTGGTGCGCATTTTATTGATAGTTCTCGTCCTTTGACGTTGGTTCATGTCTCCATGTAATTCATCGGAAAGATGTCCATTTTCGCATAGGTAAGAAGACAATTCGGTCGCTTGGCGTTTTGTGGAAGTGAACACGATGCATTGATTTATGTCTGTATTAGCTATCAGGTGGTCTAAAAGCTGCATCTTGTGTTTGATGTCATTCACATAAAACAACTGCTGCTCGATGTTTGCCTTGGGTAAAGAAGATCCCTCAGCCTTGACTTCATACGCATTTTTTTGCAGCTTGTGGGATATGGGAAGGATCTTTTTATCGATAGTGGCGGAAAACAGCAAGGTTTGGCGTTCGGGAGATAAGGTGGTGGCTATTTGCTCAACATCATCCACGAATCCCATGTCCAGCATCCGATCGGCTTCATCCAAGACCCATAATTTTACTTGGGAAAGGTCGATGCGTCCCTGGCTCATGTGGTCCATCAGGCGGCCTGGAGTAGCTACGAGGATTTCGTATTTGCAGGCTAGTGCTTTTCTTTGTGTTGGGTAGGGAACTCCTCCATAAATACACACGGTTTTCGTCCTAGGCAGATATTTGCTGAATTTTTTAGTTTCTTCAGCCACCTGCATGGCTAACTCTCTGGTAGGTACGAGGACTAAAACAAGAGGTCCTTTTTTAGCGGTGCGGTATTCAGGTTGGGATAAAAGGTGGAGGGTGGGCAACATGAATGCCGCTGTTTTTCCTGTACCGGTCTGTGCACAAGCTATGATATCGACTCCTTCAAGGACCTTGGGAATGGTGAGTTCTTGAATGGGTGTGGGATGTTGAAATCCGATTTCATTGAGTGCTTGCAAAATTTTTGCATCTAATCCGAAATTGATAAAACTAGTCAAAATATTGTGTCCTTTAAAAGCTTTTGATTAAACCTAGAGTTTTTTAATTTGTTTTTTTTGAAAAAATAAATTAAAAATATTAATGTGCGTGCTCTACATTTATTAATCCATCATACTATATTAGAGAATTTTTTACAATTTAAAAAACAGTTAAATGTAAAAAAACAATTTATCTCGATTCGCATCTCCTTGGTAGGAGTATACGAAGAGAATATTTTAATATTGCTAATAAACAAATTATTAAGATATGGTATTTCATTTAGGAAAAATTAATGCTAAATATAGGTACTAATAGGCTATGTCGCTATGACTCTGATTTCCACAGTGAATATTCCACAAATAGTACCAAAAAAATCGCAGGAAGCTGTCGAGATAAATTTTGGAGCGAGCTGTTTTCT
Organism: uncultured bacterium; assembly: GCA_964390695.1. Taxonomy (GTDB): domain Bacteria; phylum Chlamydiota; class Chlamydiia; order Chlamydiales; family Parachlamydiaceae; genus CAWACC01. Next base: position 3,704 of record CAYMKI010000158.1, on the reverse strand, counting down.
TCCCATAGAATTGGGACGCCTTATCTTTACGCATGCCAGGACAAATCTCGATTCTATGGCTTTGGTCTGTAAAAATTGGGTTGCTTTAGCGGATGAAGATCAATTTCTAAAAATATTACGCGGGATCTACCCAGATATTTCAGGGGTGAAGGAATGGAAAGAACGCATCAAGGTAATCAAGATATGCAAAGAAATACCTATTCCCAGAGAGGTTTATAGAATCATTGAAGAGGGCGGCGGATTACTCACCTTTATTCCTGAAGAAGTCACCGTGATCAATAACAATGGAAATGAAGAGGTTGTTCGATTAAATAAACTCAAGACTGTTGGACAACTGTTCAAAAAACCCATCACAGATCTCGAAACATGTTTTGGTGAACTCGATTCGACTATTGACGAACGAGACACAGAACCCCGGAAATCGCACTGGGTATATTTAAAGACCGAAGTCATAGCCATAAATGTGAACCGTATTGGGCATGTGAAGGCAGCAAAAGAAGAAGATCTAAAAGCCTATGGATATAGTGATCAGAGTGCTAAGGAAATAGGAGTTTGTGAAAACCGCGTTAAAAATTTAGCTTGGAGTAATTTCACTAAGAAGACTCAAGAGAATCCCCGTCAGATCATCCAAATTTCTGAACCCATCGATACAGCAGTGAGTGTGCTCATGGCCTATCAAAAGTCGGAAAATACAAAACGGCATTATGGTTGGGTTAATCCAGAAAAAAACGATGTTTCAGTTCGCGTAACTGGTGGATTAGATGCAAAAACGTACTGGTTTCATTTTGCTCCCGAAGGCTTAAATATCTGGCCATACTATGATATTGCCAACCAGGGAATGGGCATTGCCTGTGCTCGAAAATCTTTTGGAATCTGAATATTCCCTGACAATCTGAAAATTTTCTCGTTTCGAATACTCTCTATAGGTTATATACATATTCAAATTGGATCATCACTTTTGGATTCGTATGCAAGTTATATCTCGAAATAAGAAGCTTTTCGCAGTCATTATGGCCACGCTTATTTTATCTACAGGGCTCATTCAAGCGGGCTTATATTTTTTTAACAGCCATGTGGAACGGCAATCGGTAAATAAAGAGGTAGTGGGTTTAAGCACGGAAAAAATCAAAGCGGCCGATACTCCCACTCAGTCCTCTTCCACTGCAGAGATGATCGCTCCGATACAATCCCAACTAGACGCCCTGCAGAAGGGAGATGTGCTAGAAGCCTACCAAAAACCTTCTTCGCGCGATTTTTTAGAGAGCACATCTTTTGAAAATTTTAAAGTGTTTGTACTGAGAAATCCCATATTATCTCAATTTGAGTACTACGCCTACCAAGCTCACTCCATGCAAGGTAATAAGGGTAAAGTGGAAGTGGTCCTCAACACCGAAAACGAGGCCGTACCTGTCGAGTATTACCTCCACCAGGAATACGGAGGAGGGGACTGGAAAATTCAATACATGCAGATTATAGCCGAGGGCGGCCCAGCGCCTCAAACGGCCACATCCGAGCAGATGCAGTCTACGCTGAGGGATATGATGCAGACGCTAAAGAAAAAAGCCTATGGGGATTTTTATCTGCACTTCATCGCCTCCGATGTGCAAAAGGCCACTTCAGAAGAGGAATTTGAGCGTTTTTTTACAGAGAATCCCATTTTCTATAATTATCATTTCTACAATTTAAAAGAACCCTATATCGAGAATCAGCGGGCTTTGGTCACTTTGGAAATGACCAACGAAGAGGGACTCACGCAGGTAGAGATCAGTCTAAGAGTAGAGAATAATGCTTGGAAGGTGACGGGTATACACATCGAAAAATCCGCCGAGAAAACCCCTCCCAGAGAAGATAGCAGCGTGCAAGGTTTTAAAACTAGAGACCTGATGACCGTTATCCACGCTTTTTTAGCTTCGTTGCACAAGGGAAATATGGCTGTGGCCTATCAAAAATATACTTCGGATTATTTTCAACAGGCCAATACGCTTGAACAATTTAAAGAATTTGTGGCTAAACATCCCGAACTGCTGCAAGAGGTGCCTTCAAGCTTTGAAAAATTAATGTTCAACTTGAATATTGCCACCTTGGCGGGTAAGCTATATCTTAATAATTCCACGTATTTACCGATTGAATTTGATCTGATCCTGGAGAACGATAAGTGGAAGATTTTACATATCTATACCTATCCGGTATTACAAGAGAAATCACCCCTAGAGAAAGAACCTAAGATAGACCTGTCAAGGTCCGTAACAATAGATAAAATTATTGTAGGTACGGAGGTAAATAATGAAGGCTCTATCCTGGATCCTACAGATAAGCTGCATGTCAAAACTGAAGATATCTACCTCAATCTATTCATTCAGAATGGCATACCCGGTGCAGTCGTAAGCGTTGTATTGCGCCATGTGCCTTCAGGGTCAGAGATGGCTCCTATCGCGGCGGCCTTGACAGAAAGCGGAAACAATAGGCTCTCCTTTATTTTTTCTCCTCCTCCCAAAGGGTGGCCAAAAGGTCCTTATCAGGTGCGTGTGTCGACGTTAAATAAAGAATTTAAAACATTTGGCTTTACAATTGAATAAAGATAAGTATAAATAAGACTAAAGGAGTTGTTGTATGTCTAAAAGTTTTTCAACATGGCAGCAAGCGATCTTATGGAGCGCCATACTAGGCGTGTCTCAGCTGGAGGCTGCAGCCATAACGAATCCTTCAGCAAAACCTTCAGCTTCTAGTAAAACCGCTCCTGCAGGCGCTGCAGCAAAATCGCAGCCTGTACAAACAAGTGTTCCTCCTGCCAGTCAATCCGTTCAACAGCTGCATCAGCAGCCTACCTCACAGCAGGATGCGAGTCATTATCATAAAAAACTGCTTACAGTTATCGAAAACCTGATTACCACTATCCAGGCCAATCAGATTCAGAAAGCCTATCAGGAATATACCTCCGAACAGTTTAAGAAAACCTCCACCTTTGAGGAATTCGACAGCTTTGTCAAAGGAAACCCGGAATTCCTCAACAGCAAAAACGCCTTTTTCGGAAATATCGCTCGCAAACCGAAAGGTGTGTATTCCATCGAAGGCACGTTGATAGCTAATAATGGCGACTCGGTGCGTATGGAATTTGACATGGTCATGGAAAAAGGGGAGTGGAGGGTCATAGGCGTAAAGGTACTGTCTGCCGAGCCCGTGCCTCCTGCTTCATCCGTGCCTCCTGCTTCATCCGTGCCTCCTGCTTCATCCGTGCCTCCTGCTGCATCCAAAGAGGTTAAACCTAATCCCGAATAATTGGGTTTGAACAACTGAGATCAGCGAGAATAGTGTGAATAGATTTGAACCACTGAGGACAGTGAGGGCAGTGAGACAAGTGTGAGCATACAAATAATGTATGGATTTGTGCCCTTACCCTTTTCCCTGCTCGACCCTCTTTGTTTATCTATTTATTAAATCTAGATCGTCATGCATGAACTCTCAGATATATATACCTGCTATTAGATTAAAATGTAATCTGAATCTTTTTACTTCGACTGTGCAATATTTATAGAACCTTCTAGAGTAGCGAAAGTAAAAAAAATGTAACTTCTCAAAAGGTTATGGCAAAAAAGGTAGCCAGGTCGTTCCGACCTTGTTGATCATACATTCAAAGCAGGGTCGGCTTTTTAGGGAGTGTCCAGAATTTTGTGTAAATAAATCTTGAGGGATGGAATACTTTATCC
>CAYMKI010000157.1:0-6951 GCA_964390695.1 uncultured bacterium | reverse complement strand
TTCAACGTAGTTGAATTCAGCTTTATCATCACTCCTTTGAAAGCCGGAAGTTTGACAATACCGTCCCTTACCTTGCACGGCAGTCTACCCATGAAGCGCAGCGGGCATAGAGGATCTTTCTTCGACGACGATTTCGATGCCATGTTTATGATGCCGGGCTTTGAAAGGCTCAAGCCCTTCACCTTAGCCTCTAATCCAACGGTTTTGGAGGTGCAAGCGCCGATTTCAGAACTATCCCCTTGGCTGCCGGCCAAATCCCTGCATATAGAGGAAGTGTGGGATGACTCGCAAACATTACAAGTAGGCGAACCGTTAACTCGTGAATATAAAATCACAGCTGAAGGATTGACCTCTAGTCAATTGCCCAATTTGCATCCACAGCATAGCTCCGTGCAAGGTTTTAAGATCTATGCCGACAAACCCGAAAGCGGCGATGAAGTTAAAGAAGGCCGCATACACAGCTACCGCAAAGAACGATATACCTTAATTCCACAAGAAGCGGGGGAAATGACCCTTCCCGAAATCTCTGTGGCATGGTGGGATGTAAATAATCATAAAAAAGCCACTGCCCGCCTCCCAGCGAGAGCTGTGCGCATTCAACCCAATCTCAATACAGCCTTTAATGCAAATGTCTTAACTCAGCCTTCAGATCTTCCAGCCACCTCCTCTCAAGATTCGGCAACATCCACAGGAATACTCATCTATGCACTCCTTGCGGGACTCACCGCTTTGCTGCTAGCGGCTATCTTCTGGGTCATGGCTCTGCAGAAGAAGATCCAAAAACTCACCGAAGCCCCCACATCGCTCAAAGAGCCAAGTAAAAAAACCGCACACCCGCCTCTCATAAAAAATTCCCCTCAAGAGGGAATCTCCAAGCAAAAAAAGGACAAGAGAGAAAAGCTGCCCGACCTTAACCCTACATGATCGCTTGTGTGATATTGAAGAACCTCATTAATTATATGTTTTTATTTATTTTTGGTACATCACGCAAATGAGTACCTAGCCCAGAGGGAAAAAGAGGTTCGCTATGTAAATGAGCACAAAAATGAGAGAAGAGGGCTAAAAGCTTGATATCCACAATATTGCTTCACATTCAACGCAGAGGGTATGGAGGCGCTGAGGCGCGGAGTTAACGACATTGACAAGAAGCAAAAACATAAAATTGTGCGCGTAGCGCACAATTTTAGCGCTGTCAGTCTAACCCGTCGGGTTTGACTGAAACCTCTGGCCTCAGTCTCGACTTTAGCATTTTCTAGCATAAAAAAAAGGCCGAATAGAAAAAATAAGCTTTGAAGAAGTTTTCAACTTGGTAGCATGTGCTTAAAAATTGCTAAAGTCGAAGCTGAGGGGTGTGCCCCATAGTCCATCCTCCGTGCCTCTGCGCCTCTATTCCTCCGCGTTTAAACTCAACACTCATCGTTAAAAATAGATAAGTATAAGCCTTATAAAAGTTTTCATAAATTGTATCCCTAACTCGGGTTTATACATACTAGCAAAGTTAGAGGCATCGACTTCAAACCCAACTTGCTCCCTAAATCCTTGCTCACATTGAATCGGGCAATTGAGATTGCGCTAGAGGTCTATTCATTTTACATAAATTCACAGTTTGTGATATAATTAAATTTAATTATTATAATATATAATTATTTTAATAATCATACATACTTATAAATTATTTTTAATCCATAAAGCACATAAATTAATGAATCTTCAAACACCTAAAACACAGTATTAATACGAGATAATTTTGTTTTTTTCTCTGTGTGTTCTTTGAGGTTTAATAATTCACACAAAGTGTAGATTTTGAAAATAATTTCTATATATCCCATACAAAAAAAATATTAGTAAAAGGAGTACAATGATGTTATCAACAACCATCTCTATAAAAAATGGAATGGATGTTCCCGCAGATATGTTTCGAACTGCTGTGGCCCAAATCCATGCCTCAATTAATTGGAGCCATTACAATCATTCAATCCATCAAAGAGAAACCTTGGTGGCCCTGCTCGATGAAAAAATTGTCGGTTACGTCTCCACTCATTTTAATACAACGTTTGCCTTAATCAGCTATATTGCCGTTGACATGGCATATCAAGACCGTAAAATCGGAAAAGTGTTAATGACTGGCGTGGTTGACAAATGCCGCACCATCGGCATCAACACCTTACAACTCCATTTTCGCGGCAACAACGAAAAAACCAAAGCCTTTTATGAGAATTTTGCACAAAGAGAAGGTCTCAAATACGATGCACAACCATCAGGCAAGTATATGAACGGAGATCCTCGCGTGCATGTCACTATGACCCTACCTGAAACCCAGCCAAAAACTGATACGAATTAATTAACTATAAGATAAACCTGGGGGAATCCCTCCCCCAGATCTCCCCCTCCAAAATTTTACTTAATGAGTTTTTCCCTTTCTGGGTGTTTTTTCTCTTGCGGCAAGTCCTAGCTTCGCCTATGATAATGTCCTTGATATAGAATTCATTCATGCTTAAGAGGTAGTTTCTTGCAGAAACGATAGGGAGATATTGATGAAAAAAGGCATATTAACTTTAGGACTTTATTTAGGACTGCTACTCGTACTATTTTTCTCACCTGTGCTAGAGGGGCAAACCATCCATTACGAAAACTTGGTGATAGAAGACATTACCATCGAATTAGGCGGCGGAGAATCCACAGCTAATTTCGACACCGAAGCGATACTATCTCGCATCAAGACTCACAAGGGAGATCTATTTTCGCATACCGATTTTGATGCTGACCTAAAGACGCTAGCCAGGGATTTCGACCACGTACTCCCCAGGCTGGAATCGCTGGACGGCAGAATGTATATCACGTTAAAGATATGGCCAAAGCCTACCATCAGAACCCTGACCTATGTAGGGAACGAACGCGTCAAGACAAGCAGGCTTCAAAAAGAGCTCGGCATTCACGCTTCCACAGTTTTCGACAGGCAAGCATTTAACAAGGCTTTTCACAAACTTAAAGCGTATTATGTCAAAAAAGGATTCTTCGAAGCCGAGCTAGACTACCAGGTCACGCGTGATGAAGCTACCAACGAAGTCGATATTGAAATAGTCATCAAGGAAGGACGCGCCGGCCGCATCAAAGACATCGTTTTTCATGGCTTTACCTCGCATGAAGAAGCCGAATTATTGGACATGATAGCCACTAAAGAGTACAACTTGTTCACGAGCTGGTTCACCAACCAAGGCACCTACAATGAAGAAGTCGTTCAGCATGATCAATTCGTTATCCTGAATTATCTGCAAAATGAAGGCTATGCCGATGCCTCTGTAGAAATCAAGGTGGAAGAATCCAATAAAACCAACAGAATTATCCTCCAAATCTATGCAGAGAAAGGTGAATTATACTATTTCGGGGACTTTACTTTTAAAGGCCACAGTCTTTTTGACGACGAATGTCTTAGAAAAAATCTGGTGATAGTTCCAGGACAACCTTATTCGCCCGATAAGATCCGCGACAGTATCCGCAATATTACCAATACTTATGGCCGTAAAGGTTATATTGAAGCAAACGTCAACTTCGAGCCCAAGCTCAACATCGAAGACCGCACCTATGCCATCGATTTCAGCGTAGAAGAAGGCAAGCAATTTTTTGTCGGACTGGTCAAAGTCTATGGCAATAACTCTACCCAGACCCGTGTTATCCTGCATGAAATCTTGCTGGTGCCGGGAGAAGTTTTCAATATCGAAAAATTGCAAAAAACAGAAGAGCGCCTGAGAAACATCGGCTATTTCAAGCATGTCAACGTCTATGCGGTAAAATCAGAAGGTGCTTTTGGCCTCGGCGAAGACTATAGAGATATCAACATCGAAGTCGAAGAGACCGGAACAGGCCACTTCAGCACTTCCTTCGGCATCAGCAGCGTCGAAAGCTATTTCGGCAGCGTGTCCGTATCGGAAAAGAACTTTAACTACAAAGGATTAGGCTGCTTCTGGAAAGATGGCCTGAAATCCCTCAGAGGTGGAGGCGAATATCTCAACATCAGCGCTACCTTCGGTAATAAGAGCCGTAAATACGAATTATCTTGGACAAAGCCTTACTTCATGGACACACAGTGGACAGTAGGCTTTGATTTAGAATTATCCAATACGCGCTACATCTCTGAAGATTACGACATCGATGCCAGCGGCATAACCTTACACGCTTCCTATCAGCTCAACCCATTCTTAAGAACAGCTTGGCATTATCGTCTACGTAATACACATATCAACGTCACCGAAGACGATCCTGAAGAAAGGGAAAAATATCAAAGAAGACTTGAAGAACTCACAGACCCGGATGAAATCCGCCGCTTTAACCACGAACTGGCTCAAAAAGAAAAAGGCTATGAAAAATTACGCCGCGAAGCCAAGCATGCCGGTTTAGTCTCTGCTGTCGGAACGACCTTGTACTATGACTCCACGGACCATCCTTTGCATCCAAGCAATGGCTTGAAGTCTAGGCTGGGCTCTGAAATTGCAGGTGTAGGCGGCTACCATTCGTTCATAGGCTTCAATTATCTGAATACTTACTACTATCAACTGCATCGCAGAGGGGCTATGAAATTCCGTTGCGACTTCAAGTTCTTGTTCCCTTATGGAGATACTGAGCCCGATACCTTGCCCATCGACGAACGTCTCTTCTTGGGCGGCGACGAAACTGTGCGCGGATATCGATCTTATGCTCTAGGTCCGCAGTTCGGCACCGATGACGATGATCCAGCTGGAGGTATTTCCCTGCAGTTTTATTCCGCGGAATATAACAGAAAGATCATGAAAAATTTTGATGGCTTTATATTCTTTGACGCAGGCCACCTCTCCGATAAATATTTCCACTTTGGACGTTTGAGCATGGCAGCAGGTTATGGCGTCAGGGTTAAGCTCATGGAAAGCTTGCCTGAACTTACATTTGGCATGGGATATCCTTTGAATCCTCAAAGCAATAGCCAAGTCAAAAAGTTCTTTTTCCAAATGGGCGGACGATTTTGATCAGCAATTTCCGCTAAAAAAAATCACGAGCCCCAGAATGGGGCATAAGATGGCAGCCCAGGGGAAGGCAGCCCCGAAGGGGCTACTAACCCTTGGGTAAACGAGAATTTAGCGGGAATTGCTGGATTTTGATTTACACACTTTAAACTATAAGGAGACTTTCGCATGAAATCCTGGAAGAAACATCTATGTTCCCTATTAGCCCTCTCAGCCGGCAGCGCCTTGCTTTGCTCTGCAGCTCCAGCAGTCCCCAACACTTCTGGTTCACCTGCTGCAGGCACCAAAAATGCTAGTAAAGCCTTAAAGGTCGGTGTCGTCAGCTTCAAAAAATGCGTCGAAGAATCCAAAATAGGCAAATTCGAGCAGGCCAATTTTGAAGGCTTGAAGAAACAAATGGAATCCCTATTGGCCGACAAAGAAAAAACGCTAAATGATATGGGCTCCAAGCTCAACGATCCCGATTATTTAGACAGTTTGTCACCCGAAGCAGAAACTGAACTCAAAAGAAAGTTCCGCGCTTTAAGCCAAGAGATGCAACAGCAGCAAAACCAATATATGCAAACTCTGCAGCAAACCAACATGAAAGTCATCCAAAAGCTTCAAGACCAAGTACTCAAAGCTACAGAATCTGTAGCCAAGAACGACCAGTTGGATTTGGTTTTAAACGACGAAGCTGCATTTTATATCTCGCCTGATTTAGATGTTTCTGCTAAAATCATAAGCATCTTAGATCAAGATTATGATAAAAATCCGCCTCAGGCTAAAGAAACGGCAGCACCTAAAGCTGGTTAGTATACATCATGAAAGACAAATCTTTTACCTTAGCTGAACTTGCAGAGTTAACCCACACCCAATTGGTGGGAAATCCGCATCACATCATTAAAAATGTTGCTGACTTGGAGTCTGCTGAAGCCGAAGATGCGTCTTTCTTAGCGAAGCTGCCCTTTGGGCAAACCTCGCGCTACGAACAAGCCATGCTAAAATCTTCCGCTGGGGTGATATTCATCCATCCAGAGGCCCCAAAGCCGGAAGGCCGCAATTTCCTGCTAGCAGAAGACCCTTCAAGGGCTTTTCAACAAGTCCTTGAAATCTTTTATGAAAGCAGGAAGCTTGGATCCGGCTTTTTGGGCATACACCCCACGGCAGTCATCCATGAGACAGCCAAAATCGGACAAGGGGTTCAAATTGGCCCTCATGCCGTCGTAGACCAGCACGCAAATATCGGTGATAGAACCGTTATCGGAGCCGGCTGCTATGTGGGAGCGGGCGTAAAAATCGGCCAAGACTGTATTTTTCACAGCCATGTCACAGTACGCGAACTGTGCATAATAGGCAATAGGGTGATCTTGCAACCCGGAGCGGTCATCGGATCGTGCGGATTCGGCTATACCACCAGCAAGCAAGGCGAACATGTCAAACTGAACCAGATAGGCAATGTGATCCTTGAAGATGACGTTGAGATCGGTGCCAACACCACTATTGACAGAGGGCGCTTTAAATCCACCAAAATCGGCAAAGGCACCAAGATAGATAACCTCGTGCAGATCGGCCACGGTGCATGCATAGGCGCGCATAATATGATCATAGCGCAAACCGGTATAGCGGGCTCCTCTTCCACCGGCCGTTACGTAGTGCTTGCCGGACAGTGCGGATTGACCGGTCATGTTCACCTAGATGATGGGGTCATTCTGTCAGCGCGAAGCGCTGCCGACAAGTCTTTGCCAAAAGGCAGATATGGAGGGGTACCGGCTATGCCCTTGAACGAACATAACCGCATCAGTGTCCACATACGGCGCATAGACTCTTATGTGCAGCGCATCAAAGCCCTGGAAGATCAGCTAGCCAAATTGAGTTTAAATCAGTAGATGATGTATTAGATCAATCACCTAATGCATTATCCTGCCGCCGAAGGCGATCCTGCCTATCATGTTTGTTCTTAGTGTTGGGCAGTGAA
>CAYMKI010000156.1:0-6977 GCA_964390695.1 uncultured bacterium | reverse complement strand
TATGGACTTAGTGAAAGCGCCTGCTACAGAAATTGTAGATGGATTGAAGACACATCGATCAAAAGCAAAAGGCTCTCTTTGCCACAAGCCTACTGCCCCACAAAAGAACCAAAGGTAAGTCTCTTACAAAGGAAGAGAAACGGATAAACCCAAATATTTCTTCAAGACGGGCTTCAAATGAAAAAATCATAGGTCGTTTAAAACGATTTAAGATTTTGAGCGACAAATAAATATCGCAGAAGGTGCTGGCGAGTATGCTATAGATGAAAAGGTTGGATTTTATCGGATGGCGAAGCGATCAGCCACAGAGTGTGCGGGTGTTTTAGATGTATGTCAACGTTTGGGACTTGTAGAAGAGAAGCTATACACGAAAGGACGAGAACTATGGATTGGTGTGGTATCGATGCAGAGGCTCAGAGTATACAGAGAATCGCCCCTCTTTGAGCTTTGCTTAAAGAGGGGCGATTTATTCTCAGTGTACTCTGGGGATCTATCTTCTATGTGTTTTAAAATTCTTTCCCTGATGTATCGCGACAGTTGACAGTGACCGAGCTTGAGAGGTCGCTGTCAATTGCGATGCTTATCCAAAAGTCGCGAAAACTAGGTTGCCGCTTGAGCTGTTTCACCCACAGCTTTTTGCTCTACGATAGGTTCTGGCGATGACACTTGATCCTCCGCAGCAGCGGTGATGGCTTCAAACTGAATACCTAAAGCTTTCACAGCAAACATCCAGAGGCCTATGACAATAGTCAACATGGCAGCAATATAGGGAGAACTTGCCGTCAAAGAGCCTAGCAACATCAGAAATACGGTGTGTATTAAAGAACCGCCGGATTTTCCCATACGGGATCCTACGCCATCGATCGCCGCCTTTCCTCGCAATTTGATGTCATGGGGCAAGGGTATAAAGGCCATTTCTTTAGTACTATCGAAGACAGAGTACTTCATGGCTTTGCTCAAGCAAATCTGCGAAGCCCCAAAGAATACGGCTACAGATAGCGGTGTGGCGCCTAAAAAGGCTAAAGTATGTGCGTCGGTATAATTTTGTAAAAACATACATCCAAAGAAACCGGCACTGGTTACAAACATCAATATAGGTGTAATCAAAGCAGTGCGGGTCCAGCCGAACACTTCCAAAATGCGGGCCATGAACAGCGAAGTCACCATCGAGATGACCCCAATGATAGAGGTCAAAGCGCTCATATAGGCAAAATAATCATCGGTGGATGGATACTGACGGCGCAGCTGGTCTTTCCAAATAACTTCTACAAGGTTCAACACTAAATTGTAGGAAACAACCAAAATAGCAATATAAACAAGATACTTAGAATTAGACAATGAGACTAAGCTTTCTCTTAAAGACAGCTTCTTCTTGATTTTTTTATCAGCCTTGATGTGGTGTAAATCGGAGAATTGGGGATCGGCTAAAACATTGGAATTCATCCAGCGAAAAATAGCCATGGTGATCAAACCGCATACGATAATAAGAGCGGTTAATATGCTCAAGGAAAGCTGCCAGTCATCAGCTACTCCGTTCAACAGATTGGTGTCAGATTTCGGCAGAAAATAGGCGACTTGTCCGGCTAATATAGCAGCACAGTTAGCTCCGATGCAAAATACACTATAAAACCTGCGAGCTTCGCCCACTTTGGTGACTTCGTTGGCAAAGCCCCAGAATAATACGGACAATACGATACTGCCCCATAGCTCCGACATGACATAGAAGACGGCAAATGACCAGTAGCGGCACAGGGCCACTAGGCCTTTAAAACCTTTGGGTAAAACGCTCTGCAGGTAATCGGCCAGCTGATCAGCATGTAATCCTTCACGCGCGGGATACATCACGTAGGCAAACAAGGCAAAAAACAGCAAAAAACCCGTGATCATGATGTAGAAGACGCTTTCTTGACTGTATCGGTTGGAAAGTTTGGCAAATACCAAAGTCAATAAAATAGCTCCGGGAAGCAGGGCCCACACTTTGACGAAGGGGATCACTTCTGCTCCTGCTGCTGTGATAATGACAGCGTCCTTCATGTTTCGGACAACATCATACACAAAGACGATGAGGCTGATCATCAATACCATGGGTATGAGTTTGGTCAGTTCATGCCTATGGATTGGCCAAAAGCAAGATCGTAATGGACTAAACTCTGATTTTGAAGAACAAGTCATTATTATTTCCTTGTAAAGCAATATTATATCATGAAAAATAATTAAAAATCAATCAAAAAACGCTGGGTTAAAAAAAAGTATATATACCAAACCCTAGGGTAGTTAATAATCAAACAGCATTTTGTTCTGCTATCACCGTATTCGAAGAAGAGCTTAAGGGAGTTAATGGCTCTGGAGCTGGCTCCTGATTCGGTACCGGCTTCGTAGAGGTCAATGCCACAAACTGTTTACCTAGAGACTTTACCGCAAAAATCCAAGATACGATCATGGCCAGCAAAATTCCCGCAATATACGGTGCGCTGGCAGCAAAGGACGAAAAAGCCAACAGCAGAGTTTGATGGATGAATGATCCACTGGACTTACCCAAGCGCGCGGCCACTCCGTCGATCGCAGCCTTGCCTTTAATCTTGCTTTCAGGCGCCAGTGGAACAAAGCTCATCTCTTTGGTCGCATCAAACACAGAATATTTAGCTCCTCGGCTCAAGATATTTTGCGCCGATCCAAAAAACACCGCCAAGGCTAAAGGAGTCGTACCTGTCAGGGCATACATAGCCTCGCTGAAAGAACTCTTGGCTAAAAAGCACGCAAAGAAACCCACGCTGGTGATGAGCAAAATGAAGGGCGTAAGCAAAGCTGTGAATGTCCAGCCATATTTGCGGATGGAATTGCCCGAAACCAATAAGGCCGATAAGGTAGCCACAATACCGATCAAGGTAGTCACTTGATTCATGTATAGGTTGTAATCTCCCGGTTGCGGATAGAGCTCGTGAACTTCATGCTTCCAAAGGACTTCGACCAAATTGATCACGGCGTTATAGGAAATAACGATAAAGGCTAGACAGATTAAATACTTAGAGCGCAGTAGATAAGAAAAGCTTTCGCGCAAGGAAAGTTTGCCTTTTACTTCTGTTTCACGTTTAGCATCTTTAGGATCGTAATAGAGCGGGTTGGTCAAAATATGCTTGTTCATGTAATAAAATAACCCTAAAGTGATGACACCCGCCACCAAAACGATGGTCATCAACATAAACAAAGACTGCTCCCAGCCTGTGTTGCCAAAGGGAAGCATTGGATCTAAGCTGTCTCTATACAGCCACACGGAAATCTGTCCCGCCGCTACCCCGGAAATATTGGCTCCGATGCCGAACAAACCGTAAAATCGCTTGGCTTCACTCAGACGGGTAACTTGGTTGGCAAATCCCCAGAAGAGCACGAAAAGGACGATATTACCCCACATTTCAGCCATCACATAAAAAAGGGTGCAGGACCAATTTCTATACATGGCAATCAATCCCTTGAATCCTGAGGGCAAAACACTTTGTAAAAAATTAGCTGAAGCTTCGGGATTGATAGACTCACGGTTTGGGTACAGGAAAAAGGTAAAGAAAAAGAAAAATACGAGGAATAAGGAAAACATCAGGTAGACCACCGCTTCTCGCGAGAATCGGTTCGATAGGCGTGTAAAGAGATAGGTCATTAAAATGGCCGTAGGAAACATGGCCCAGACTTTGATGAAAGGAATCACCTCTGCGCCGGATCCTTTAGCTGTGACCACTAAAGTATCCTTTAGGGTTCTTATGATATTGTAATCGAGTGAAATTAAAAAAAATATGACTAACATAGGGATGAGCTTTTTAAGCTCATAATTGTGCACGGGCCAAAGAAAGGTCCGCCACCTGCCAAAATTAAGTTCTCCGCGATTGCTTTCCGGCATCCAAACCCCTTGGATTTAAAATATGATTTACAAAAAAACGCCCGCTGAGGATCCAATCTGTAAAAGAAATACAGGAACTGAGTGCGTGGGTGGTAGGAGTTTTTGCAGATTGACAGCTAGGCATAGGCCTCAAAGGTTAAAACGTTATAATCTACAAGACAGTCCGTCTTTGTTACAACAATCGACCTAGTTTTATAGCCGATAAGGGCAATTATTTGCAACTCTCATTTGCTGTATTTGTCATTCGCTAAGGAAGATGTATTTTACAAAATGCATTTCTGCTGTTGTAAGCTATAATTATTCTATCACTTCAACAATTTAAAATCAAGCAAGAATTTTGATGGGATTTTTTAAAAAAAAACGGGAAGACTGTAAGCCGGATTCTGTACCCCTATCGCTAGGGGTTGCAATCATTCATCCAGGAATCCCGTCGCCGAGATTCTCAAGCGAATTATTAGAAGCACAGCGGAGAACTGTATAGCTTCAAGTCTTCTTGCTTTGGATAGGGTTTACCCTTTCTCAGATTTCTCTGAGTAAATCCACACTCCTAAAGTATGGTATTTCACCCTGTCTATGTTCCCGGAGGGCATAGCGGAATATTTTCTGTGATACTTTCCGTAGCCTTACGGCCCCCAGTCTTTCACTGGTATCCTCTCCTGTAAAGTCCAGACTTTCCTCTCTTGTCTTCCTTAAAGAAAAACAACAGCGATTGCACGTCTTCCCGAAAGATATTATATACTAGGCGGTTGTTTTTGTGGTGCGGCGTCTTCTGAATTTCTGTGTGGCCTCCCCTTCTACCGGCTCGCGTTCCAGCCAGTAATGGATACGGGAACAATGTTCGCAGAATACGAGGCGTTCCCCTTTGCGCACCAGGTTTTCATCTTGGGCCGTGAGCATGATATGACAGCCGCTGCAGCAGCGGTTTTCGATAGGCACGACGACTCGGTCTTTTTTATTTCTCAGCAGGCGCTCGTAGATGCGGAAGATTTCGGGATCGGCTCCCGCCACCAAGCCATCTCTTTGTTCTTTTAAAACGCGGCCTTCGGCATTGATGCGGTTGATGCTTTCCATGATTTCGGCTTCCAAGGCCTTGCTGCTTTCGCGGGTCGTCTCGAGGCTGCTTTGGATTTGCTTCAAGAGGTCTTCTTCGACACTGACTTTATCGATCAGGTCGCTTAATTTTTGTTCTTTAGCTGCGCGTTCTTTATCGGTATGCGACATTTCCTGGCTTAAGGCGTTGAATTCTTCCACTTTTTTAATGGAGCTCTGCTGTTGTTCGAGTTTTTTCAGTTTAGCGACGAGTTCGTTGATTTCTCCTTCGACGAGGCGGCAATTTTTTTTGAGCTCTAAAATTTCGGTCTGCTTGGATTCCGCTTTGTTTTTAAGGTCTTCTCTCACAGAATTTATGTTATCAAGATCGAGCTGCCTTTCGCGCTTTAATCGCATAAGTTGAATCATTTGCATATCAAGTTCTTGAATTTCTAAAATGGGCTTTAGAGCTTTATGCATAAATTATCCTGAATGGTTTGACTAGGTTCTTTAATATCAACATCCTTATAATGGGTAAGTTTAACTTTTCCTTGTATAAATCTCAAGCAAAATATCTGATTTTTACTTCTTTTCATAAAACAATTTATTTATTAAGATCCGAAATATAGAAACATAATCCATGCGGGGCTTCCCCTTTTGGATTCCTAACATCTAAAGGATTTTTATGTTAACAAAAAAAAGCGATGTTAATTTAGAAGCCAAAACATCCGTGCCAGCCAAGTCTTTTAGCGCCCCACCTGCTAAACCAGAAAACACCTCGCTCTCAAAATCGGCCGCGCCGTCCAAAAAAGAGGGTGTGACGCGGATTATAGTCAAATACGATGTGGGATTTGGCAATCAGCTATTCATCCGAGGCAAGGGGGCGGAGCTCAGCTGGGAGAATGGCATACTGTTGAAAAATATCTCTTCCAATGAGTGGTTATGGGAAACGAGTGCTTCTTTTCCTGTGGGTGAGTTTAAAGTCTTGATCAATGATTTTCAGTACGAAATCGGTGATAACCACCGCCTGGAAAAAGGGGGCAATATCGAATATACCCCCAAATTTCAAGCTTAGGTGGGTATAACCCTTTTATTTCTCGATCGCTTCATTGTCCCTGGGTGATTTTTTCCTTTTCCTTTGGCGGTCTTTGCGCTATGATCTCTAAGCAAAAGAGAGAGGTCGATATGAAGCGTTTAAAAGCCTATTTAGCTAAAATACCGCAGGATAATATTTCAGCGCCGGCTGTCGCTTATTTGGCAGCCTTGGACCATATTGAGAGTTTTTCCCCGGAAGTGGCCAAGAGCATCATCCAGGAACTGCAAGATCAACGCGCCTACCTTAAGCTGATCGCCTCTGAAAATTACTCCTCCTACGCTGTGCAATTGGCTATGGGAAACTGGCTGACCGATAAATACGCCGAAGGTTATGCCCATCACCGCTTTTATGCCGGCTGCGACAATGTGGACACCGTTGAAGAATTGGCCCAAAATGAATTGAAACAGCTATTCAACTGCGAACATGCCTATGTTCAGCCTCATTCCGGAGCCGATGCCAACCTTGTGGCCTTTTGGTCGATTTTAGTGCAGCGTGTACAAAACAAAGAAATAGAGCGTTTAGGGAAAAAAAACCTAGATGAATTGACACCCGCAGAATACGAGCAAGTCCGTCAGTTGATGCTGAATCAGAAGATCATGGGCCTTTCACTCAACTCCGGAGGCCATCTGACGCATGGCTACCGTCATAATGTCTCCTCCAAAATGATGCATGCCATCCACTACGATGTAGATCCTAAGAGCGAATGCCTGGATTACGCCCAGATCGCCCAGCTGGCGCGTGCCGAGAAACCCGATATACTCTTGGCTGGCTACTCGGCGTATCCACGCCGCATAAATTTTGCCAAAATGCGCGAGATCGCGGACGAAGTGGGGGCGGTATTTATGGTGGACATGGCCCATTTTGCCGGTCTGGTGGCAGGAAAAGTCTTTACGGGTGAATTCAATCCGGTGCCTTTTGCGCATATCGTCACTTCCACTACGCATAAAACGCTTCGAGGTCCTAGGG
>CAYMKI010000155.1:0-7042 GCA_964390695.1 uncultured bacterium | reverse complement strand
CGGAAGTTCCCTCACCATCATGTTGAGCTGCGAGCTTAGCAATCTCTATCAGAGCTTTCTGGCCTTCTGGCGTATGGGCGTTAATCCCATAGTTTTGAATATGTTCGGAAGTTTTCCGAGCACTTTTTTGAGCAGCCAGTTTGGCAATCTCTATCATAGCTTTCTGGCCTTCCGGCGTATCGGCGTTAATCCCATAGTTTTGAATATATTCGGAAGTTCCCTCACCATCATGTTGAGCTGCGAGCTTAGCAATCTCTATCAGAGCGTTCTGACCTTCTGGCGTCTGGGCGTTAATCCCATAGTTTTGAATATACTCGGAAGTTCCCCATCCATTTTGTTGAGCTGCCAACTTGGCAATCTCTATCAGAGCTTTCTGACCTTCGGGCGTATGGGCGTTAATTCCATACTTATGAAGATACTTGGAAGTCTTTTCACCATTTTCTTCAGCTGATAGCATGGCAATCTCTACTAAAGCGTTTTGGCCTTCCTCTGTATGGGCGTTAATCCCATAGTTTTGAATATATTCGGAAGTATCCCTTCCATTTTGTTGAGCAGCGAGCTTGGCAATCTCTATCAGAGCTTTCTTGCCTTCTGGCGTATGGGCGTTAATCCCATAGTTTTGAATATATTCGGAAGTTTCCCTTCCATTTTGTTGAGCAGCGAGCTTGGCAATCTCTATCAGAGCTTTCTGACCTTCGGGCGTATGGGCGTTAATCCCATAGTTTTGAATATACTTGGAAGTATTATCACCATTTTGTTGAGCAGCGAGCTTGGCAATCTCTATCAGAGCTTTCTGACCTTCGGGCGTCTGGGCGTTAATCCCATAGTTTTGAATATATTCGGAAGTTTCCCCTCCATTTTGTTGAGCTGCTAGTTTGGCAATCTCAATCAACGCCTGCTGGCCTTCCGGCGTATGGGTGTTAATTCCATAGTTTAGTAGTTTTGCCACGGCTATAAATGGCTCTGTTCTTTTCTGTCTGACAGCATGAGTCATTGCTTGAATGGCTAAGCTTTTGTCAACTCTACTTTTTAAGAAATTATCAAAATGAACCACATCTTTTTGAACGAATAAATCTGCGACTTCTCTAGATAAATAGTTTCTAACTTCTTGACTATCAGAAAAGAGTTTTATCTTTTGCTCGAAAAGGGTGAGCAAACGGGAAATTTGATCCGGTGTAAATGAACTTAGAGAACTTATCTGATGAGATAGGGTTATTTCGAGGCTTTTCACTGAATTCGTTTTTGAGACATCCGAGAGAGCCTTTTCTATCCACTGTCTTTCTTCATTCTGTAACGTTAAATAGCTTTCATCGCATGCACACGTAATCGACACACCATGAGAGAAAACTGAAGAAGAGTTGGGATCTACATGCATATGCACCTCCTTGTTCCATAAATATACACCCTTATTTCCAGTAAAAGTATTGTACAAAATAACTATAGTTTACAGCTAGTAAATAGTTTTTAATAAAGCATGGTTTGTAATTATTAAATAATAGTTTTATAATAATATTATATATTATTAATTAAATATGTGGTGTTATTATGAATGTAATTAAAGCCGATTTGATTAATTTTAAACGTGAATTAGTTGATTACAGTAATAATAAAGAAAATGTTAAACCTGAATTATTTCAACAAATAGATAATGGATTAGATCTCATATTCAAAAATATCAAAGGCCATACAGCTCCGATTAACGCCTCTATGCAAAAAGAGGTCGCAAAATTATTAACTGAGGTTGATCAAGCCTTGCATAAATGTCCTCAGAAAAAACAGCTCCAGACCTTAAGTCATAAAATTGAGCAGATTCAAGCTTTATTCAAACATATTCCCGTAGTCATGCCTCCTAAAGTGGAAAAGCCACTAATTGATACCAAAATGGGTTTTATCTGTAACTTTGATTCACCCGACCACAATGGTGCGATGTCGATTCAATACATGTCCCTTCTGGGTCAGAATACGCCTTTTATAGTAACACGATCCCTATTAAAAGAGATGGAATTAACTGATTTTGCTGCCAATGACAAAAGAGATCTGACATTGGCTATGGTAAAAACTTTTTTTGATAATGAAGCGCGTTGGCAGATTTTCGAATTGAGTGATGCTAATGAATCCAACGACCTTTTGTTATTCATCCCAGTATCACTATTTCCCGATAAAAATGAGGCGGAGAAGTTAGACGCTATGGATTTGAAATCCGACGGAAGCCTAAGGCGCATATCCGCGACAGAGGCCTTTCAGATACCGAGAAAGAAAGCTACTATAGATACCCTCGCGAAATTTTTTTCAGAGTCTCCCCAGCATCATAAATTGTTCTATTTAGCCGGTCATGGATCGAGTAAAACGGTGGGGGGATTGCATAAAAATAGCTACATAAAATGGTTGGAACTTCTTCAGCGTCAGAAATGTCAAGGTTTAACTATTTCTTCTTGTCATTCTGGGGGTGAAAGTTCTCTGATCAGCTTGGATCAAAACGAGTTAAGTAAAGCCAAACATAAGAAAAATCTGGAAGAGCCGTCCAGCTCTTTGTCTTTTCCGGTGGTGGTGAGATCGATTGGAGATTTTGCTACCCACTCCGGTCAAAAAGCCGAACAAAATATGGATTTGTATTTCAAAGAGTTAGAAATATTTTTGCAGGGTAATTTGGATTCCACTGCTGCAAACTATAGAAAAGTCATTGAAAAGATTGAAGGAGATTTACCTAAAAATTCAGCGAATCGCATCAAAGTGTACTTTCCCTCGCAAGCAGATGCTGCTGGGGGGTATCGTTCCCTGGGTGAGCACGGCTTGGGGTACCCTTTGACGTATAGTAAGCTCAAGGGGATAGAACTGCAACATAACTTGTTGCACAAGAACAAGGATGACATAAACCCTATAATTGAAGTCTCCGATTTTACATACCTCGATGTTCATCCATTGTCTGTGGCGATGCCTGTCAGGTTCAAAGGGAAAGATCCGATAATACTATCGATGATTCCTGGGAAAGGTCATCACTTTTTGAAGTCTATAGAATTAGCTTCCAATAACCCAGACGCATTCATCAAGTCTAATTTAGGTTATTATAGTGAAATGAAAAGCGAGGTCTCCAAGGCCTTTTTTATCGGATCTTTGAAGTCTGCAAAGATGAGTTTTGAAGAGGTGGGATTGTATATCTCTCCAAGGCAAAATTATTGTGTGTACAAGCATCGAGGCCAGTATTACTATATGAATGAACAAAAGACAATTCCCATTACTGCTGTCGAACACGCCATATTTTTAAGAATGGCTGCTAATGCGACGCAGCCCAGCCTTGCAGCCGTTAGAGCCTCGTCCGGAGGACAGGAAAGTCGCTCTGACGTATTAGATATCTTGTTGACGGAAGATTTCGGAAGCGTAGGAAAAAATAAGCCTCAGTCAGATCTGTTCAGTGAGGAGTGGTTGAAGCAATCTCTTGAGGAATTGTTGCGTATAGTAAAAAGCGACGATCTTACGGAGGCAGACAGGTTGCATCTTTGTTTTTTACTGCTCGATTATGAGCGTGGAGATGCTGCTCTGGAAGTATTTAAACAGTGCCAGCTGAAGGTCGATCAAGACAATCTCTTTAACACCCCACTTCTAAGCTATGCTATCCAAAAGAGGCAAACTCGTTTTGCTGAGTATCTAATAGAGCATCACGCTAACGTCAATGCGCTAGATTTAAAAGGGGATGCGCCTCTGCATTATGCGGTTGCAGCGAATAATACAAAGATTGTCGAATTATTGTTGAAGAGCCAAAATATACGTTTGGATATAGAAAATAAAAGAGGGATAACGCCTTTAGTTTTGACATGGCCCAAGTATCCGGAGTTATTTCAGAAGCTGCTAAAACAAGGTGCGGCATTGAATTATGTCAGTCGAAGTGGTGAAAGTGTACTTAGCAGATGTGTATTTTACAAGCATGGTGGGGTAGATATCTTGCTCGCAGCAGGTGCAAACCCTAACTTAGGTGCTCCATCGGCTATAACTGAGGCGGTGCGTAATAATGATATTTCCCTGGTGCAAGAATTGATAAAGCATGGAGGTCAACCCTTCGAGAAGGATGGCAAAGGGAATGTTCCGTTCATTGAAGCAATATTGCATGGATCGTCGAAACTGGTAGAGGTCTTGTTGCAAGAAAAGGATATAAAATTTGATGTCCAGGATGCCAAGGGATTAGTGCCGGTAGTGGCTGCTGTTTTTGAGAGCGATCCAAAGATTATAGATTCACTCCTTGCAAAGGGATTTAAGTTCCCGGAGAATCTCTCACAACATAGTCAGAAGTTTATATATCACTTCATGCACCGCGCATCAAAAATGAAAAATCCCGACAGTATGAGAGAGTTGTTTAAGTTCGAGCTTCCGCCCGGAGGTGTTGTGCATCAATTGCTCATATTGAGTCTTCTAAACAATAACCTCGATATGTTGACATCCTTTGTGAAAGACGGACTTATATCTCCAACAATGATCAAGGACGAACTTGTTAAAAATAGGAAGAACCTCCAAGAGACTTCTGAGCAATGGCGTCAATTGTTAAGTGTGTGCTTAGAAAAAGGGTTGAAAGTATCGACAGCTTTGAAATGGGGGATCGAAACCGAGTGGTTAATTGATCATTTGGATAAAGAGGGCAAGCTAAACACCACTGAATTGCAGGAATTAGTCATTTTGTATGCTTTCGAAAATAACAACATAAAACAGGTGGAAAGGCTTGTGGAAAAGGGATATAAAGTCTCGCCTGATGTTTTTCATGCCAACACAATGGTAAAAAAGGGATATAAATTAGGGGGATTGCCCCTAATGCAGAAAGTCGTGGAATGGGGAAAACAGTGGGGTACAGGCTTGCAGGAACTGACAAATGAAGAAAAAAAGGAATTATGGCACTTGTCGGTGAATAATGAAGATACTGCCGCAATAGTTTGGTTACTTTCACAAGGGCTTTCGCCGACTGTTAAGAATAAAAACCAACTCGTTAAAAATATGACCAAAGACAAGATACCCCTTTTGGTTAGCCTGATCGAGAAAAACATAATCGAGGCTTCGTCTCTATCGAATCAAGATATTGAAATGATCATAACCCTGGTGCGTAAGAGTTCTCCCGAAGTATTAAAAAAAATCATAACTAAGCTTTCGCTTGATCTCAATACCTTGCTGGAAGCAGGAAAATGCACCATTTTTCAACTTATCCTTTTAAAGGCCGATAGCGATTTGATCCAGTGGTGTATTGATCAGGGAGCTGATGTCAATAGGCCCAATCAAGAGGGATTGTTGCCTATTCACGCCATCCTGACAGAAGGAAATAGTAGTTTAGTCGATTTTCTGTTGCAAAAAGGGGTTAAGTTAGACACATTGGAAGCTCAACAAGAGGCATATTTTTATGCCTTGAAATCACGGCGTCCTGAAATGATTGATCTGCTCCATTCAAAAGGCTATAAGGTAACGCCAGAATTTTTTATGGAACGTCATTTCCTGATAGAAAGTCTGCAAGGCGATATAGCCATGATTTCGAAAATTGTGGAGTTTGCTCAACAAATAAAAGCCGATCTGTCCAGCCTCGAAGACGAAGATAAAAAAATGCTATGGAAGTTTGCCCTTAGGCTGGAAGATCAAGATGCCAAAAAAATCGTTACGATGTTCTTAGATTCCGGGATTTCTCCTGTAGTTAATGGTAAAAACATGTTGGAAAAATGGATAAAGCACAATCCGGATGTGGAGTTAGAACAAAAACTTAAAGCCTACTCATAGCTTTAGAAGGGTATAAATTCAAACTCAACATCCTCAAATTGCACGCTTAATGTAGTGCTCAAGGAGAGTATGTTGAGTTTGAATGCTTTCAAACTGCTTTACTGCACTCTATTCACACTGATACGGTTGCGGTGGATATGTCCCATGGTGGCGTTGCAGTCGCAGTATTCCATGTTTACCAAAACATGCGTGTGGTTGCTTCTCCAAGGGGTATCTTTGGCTACTAGGATGGAATCTCCAGGATACCAGACGCCTCCTTTGTCCCAATCGCTGTATTGCCATACGGAAGAATCGCTCAAGAGAATGAAGTGATTGTCAGAATCTATTTCCGAGACGGTCAAACAAGAGTAGATCGGTGGAGAGAGTACGGTCACATCCACGAGCATATCCCGGTTGACATTATAGACCAAAAAACCGTCTCGATGGTCGATGTATTTGTCGGCAATTTTATGGAAAATCAGCAACTCGCCTGGCTGCCAAAGGTCGACCAGCTCTTCGATAAATCCCACTTCATAGGAGTCTTTGTATTCGCGGTAAAAGCTTGTGGATTCAGATCCTAGGGGGGCTACTTCCCAAATAGAACCGTCTAAAAGTTCTATAAAACGCCCTTTAAGGTGAGTGTCTTTTAGCTCATAAAAATAGTCAAAATTGTCAATCTCTAAAGATCTAGTACGATCAATAAACCAATGGCCGGTTTCAACTTCTACATTTTTTGCCTCGAGCATGACACTTGCCATAAGAGTGAAGCCTAGGGCGAGGGAGATAGGTATCTTTTTCATATTATTCTCCGATTGAAATAGTTAAAGATCTATATATAAGTGTTCATGCCCCTTGCCTCATATTGCCCAAAGCTTTCCAGTTAACTGGTTAGAGAGCCTGAACACTAACAACTAAGCAGACTAAATAGACTGCAAGGCTTGATTTGCTGTGATTGAATTTCATAACATATTTATTTTCAAAAAGCATCAAAATTTTGTGCAGAGCATGTTGAATCTTGACTATTCACTTCAGTACAAAGTGTGTAACATATTGAAGCACAGGTATTCTAAGATAAAGAGTCCGGATTTTCTATCAGAGAGCAGTAGTATGAGGAAATGGAAGAGGCTAGATGGCCATCGATAATCCTGTGGTCGAAGCTCCATGATAAGTTGAGCACCTCCCGAAGGGCTAATTCACCATGGACATGTAGAGGCGCGAGGTGCAGTTTGCTGAGGGCCAATATGGCCGCTTCAGGGTAATTGATGATAGGGGTAGCCCATAAACCATTGCCTCCTAAGGCTCCAAAGTTGCTGATAGTTACTGT
>CAYMKI010000154.1:0-7069 GCA_964390695.1 uncultured bacterium | reverse complement strand
CACAAAATCAACCTGTCATTTGTTTTA
The DNA here is from genome assembly GCA_964390695.1 of uncultured bacterium. GTDB lineage: Bacteria > Chlamydiota > Chlamydiia > Chlamydiales > Parachlamydiaceae > CAWACC01. Next base: position 7,042 of record CAYMKI010000154.1, on the reverse strand, counting down.
TAATTAATTATTTAATTATAATAGTAATATAACCGCAAAATTATTATTAATTAACAGCGTGAGGTTATATGAATATTGATGTACAAAGGATAGACAATTCTTCATACAGAGTTAAATTTAATAATATAAAACATAAAACGCTAATCATTGAAATTGACAATAAAAATGTAAATGAAACCGAAAATGATAAAAACCACGAATTTTTCTTTAATCTAGCCACTCTCATAGCTAAGAACATCCTCCATACCAAAACCGACAATGCCCCATTTGAAAATGTCATTACCATTGGAAACAAGGAATGGATCGTCAACATTAAGCAAAAAACGTCATCTATCGCTAGTAAAATTTTTCCAGTATTTCACCAGCAAGGAGATGACCAAACTCTACGGCTGACAGTTTCCTCAGCCGATATCTTCAATCCCGCTGCACTCCTCGAATCAGCCTTGAATATATTTACCCCCACCGAACGCACAGCTAGCAAAAAACACGCACCCGCGAAGGAATTTACACGGTTCAACCTCAGACAGTCGAAAATACAAAATGAGCAAGACTGTCAAACCTATAGCGGGATGCTTCCGTGTTCAGATAAAGAGCTGAAAGAAGGCGTCAGAGGAAAATTCAGCTATCCGCCGGAAGTCTCTTTTCACGATAAATTATCCACCTCACAATACACCTCGCCGTTTAGCACGCTTGCCACTCTAGCTTTTCAACGTTATGAAACCGAATTTAGAGGAAGTGATGACTTTAAAGCTTCCGACTGCAAATATTGCCTCGTCCTTGAAAACGAGCAGCTTATCTTGAAGCCGCGTTCTACAGCCGTAGAAGCGAACAAAAAAATCAACCGCGAAACAGTGCATGCCTATTTCGAACTGCTGAGCACAGAAGTAGGTGCAGAAAAACTAGCCTATGCTTGTAAACTAGCTAGGATTGATTTGGATCAGCTGTTAGAAGAAGGCTCACCGCTGACTCCAGAGCATGTTTATCGCTTGAATACTTTAACCAGCAGCGTGGACATCGATGACCTCGAGCAGTTTCTCGAAAAAATACAGCGATTAGGCGATACCCAACAATTGACTAAGTCCCAATTAGAGAGTGCGCTCCAAAAAAATTTGACGTTTAGGGAGATCCGTGGATTGATGCACGCCGCCGTAGCTCAATCCGGCACCCTTAACACCAAAACTCTAAGCGAATTTATCTCCGCACTTCAAAACAACCTTAAAATTGATTCTCTCTCTCCCGCACAAATCCATCAATTGGTCAGTATTTTCTTTCCACCACCCGAAGAATGGCAAAACATGTTCACCGGCCGTGAAATCTACTATCCCATCAAATCCGCCTATACCTTAGCTGGAAAACACGAATATAAGCCTTGGATAGACCAGCAAGAATTACTGCAAACTTTTCCAATTATCCAAAAAACCAACAACTGGGAATTGTACCATGAAAAGTTAAGCCACGTCGTCTGTAAAAAACACCTGTTCCGCCCCCATCCTACGAAACAATATGCTACGGGGGTTTTGGTGCCAGCCCCTGTGGGCGAAGGGGGTGTTACTCGATGGATGGTGGTGGATCAAGCCGTATATAATGGATATGGCATGTTGAATTACACCTTAAAGCCCGTAGGATATGATCCAGACTTGCCATTGATTAAACTCTACGTCAGCACTTCCTCCAGCCCCTATGCAGCTTTCGGACAAAAAACCATCCGCACCGATTTCAATCCGCTGCAGCTCACAGGCTATGAAGGCCTCGGCAAGACCGATTTGTACGAAGCGCAAGACATCTACGAAAATAGCATGCCACTATGGACGGGCTATGTACTAGCAGCATCCGATGCTCTGGACAATAATACCTCTCCTGAAGAGATTCACAACCTTCTATCGAAAGCTAATGCAGAATTATGGAAACACGAATTAGACAAAGCCAAAGTCTATTCCCTAAATAAAGTCCTCCGCAGGCACAATGGCGTCCTAAATTCCCTGTTTTTAAAGGGAAAAATCGACCTAAAAACCTATGAACACCTGCGATCCGAATATTTCCTTAAGCCCGACTTCAGAGCCGAACAAGCCGAGTATTTAGAACAAGCTAAAAACGATGCCGAAAAATTGATCGCCAAACTCTGTGATATTAAATTTGACCTGTCTGATTTCTCCGAATCCATGCGCCCTCAAATCGCCACGGAAATCGACGCTTTCATCCAAGAGCTAAACTATCATCTCCTCATCCCTGATGCTATGGAAGAAAAGAAAAAACTGATGAAATCAGTGGGAGATAAGATCATGGATGAGTGCTTGGTACACGAACAAGTTGTCTTTGACCTTCTGCAGAAAAAGGATAAATCTGCAACAGACAAAGAAATCATCGGTTCAATGCTTGTTTCGTGGACAGAAAAACTGATTGAACACGCCAAAGAAAGCCGAGAAATTCCAGATCTCAACAAAGCCCGCGATATGCACTTTGTCGGGCATAGCCTGGGGGGGGCTCTCGCGCAAATTAATGCCTTGCATTATCTGATCAAACAAAATCGCATCCCATGTCCGGGGCATAAATGCCAAATCCAAGTCTTTGACTCACCAGGCGTCTCTAGGGAGGACAACGAAATATTTAAAAAATTCCTTCTTGATCACCAAAACATGCTAGAATCGATCAAGACCAAATTTTCCGTTATACATCAGCATGAAGCCGGAGACCCCGTACATACTGTGGGTATACACTTAGGATCAGCAAAAAGCGCAGCAGAATCGGAGGCTATACTCAAAGCCATGGAATTTAAGGCCTCTGTCATGAAACGCTTGCCGGATGCCACTCATCCTAGCTTAGCTTACGCCACTACTGTGCATGGCACCCAATTCCTCGAAGGAATAGAGGGAACAGACTATACGCGCCGCGCGGTAACTCCCCATGATCTAGGCTTGATGGAGTCTTATGAAAGCATGAAAGATTTACCTGAAGAAGTTTTGATAGCTAGAGGGGAACACCTGCGGCAGGAGGTATGGCAATTCCCTCTGCCCATCGACACGGACACTTTCGAAAGTTTGCGATCCAATCCTACCACCTATTGGATCGCCGGCCAGCTATTGTCTAATATAGTAGATCCTGAATCCGAAATGATTCCCTTCTTAGATCCTATGGGAAACTTTTCAGCAAATACCAAAGGCCTAAACTATGCCGACAAGGAATTCTATACCAATACAGTCTATACAGTACGCCGGCCAGCTTGGATCCAAAAGCTCTCCGAAGAAAAGCTGCGGGCCAGGCTTTATCCGGGGTCCGACCTTAAAGCCATGGTCAAAATGTTCGGGGGAAGAGAGGCGCTCAAGAATATCGAAGAAGCCTCTCAATCGCTTATTGAACAATTCTCCGAATCTCGCAAATATATGCTTGAGCTAGGAGGAGAGCGTGTTAAGATTAAAACCAGTGCAGGCAATCTTGACGGCATGATTATGCGTCCGAATAAACTAGGAGATATCCTCAAAGCCGCGGGAGCAGAACGTGTGAGAGCCTCGGTCGATGTACTCACGTCTGACATATGGATACTAGACGCGAACAGTCCTAAACAGGTGGAATTATTTAAAGCATTAGAAAACATGCGCTTTTTTAAAATGGGCCTCAACTATCTTGACCAAGGAGAATTCCGTTTCATAGGAGATGAAGATTTTATATTTGCCATGCAGGCCAATCCTAAGGATGTAAAATTTACAGATTGCCCCGAAACCAACTTTCAAAAAAGCGATAAGGGCGTATTGATCTGCGGAGGCAACCTCAGTGTGTATGAGATGTTTTCATCCGAAGCTACCTCCTTTTTGCTGAGGGGCATGAATGTGATGCTGTTCAACCCTCCCGGGTTTGGAGAAAGCGAAGGCATCCCCAACGAAGAAACCTTGACCGAAGGTATCATCGCAGCCTACGATGCCTTAGCCAAGAAAGCCCGTTTAAAAGAAGAGAACATCCTCATCAAATCTCTGTGCATGTCGGGAGGATGGGCGTCCAACTTAGCCAGCCATCGTCCCAAATCGGCTTTATGGCTCGATCAAACCTACTCCAGCTTCCATGCGATGGTGCAACATACCATAGCCCAACAACTTAGCGGAGTTGTGCCGGAAAATATGAAAGAAACCATCACCAATTTGATCCCCCAATTTTGCTTGCCGGCATTCGATGTCGGTAAAAACCTCTCCAAGCATCATGGCTGGAAATGCCTGATGTATGCCGATCAGGATGAGGTCATTCCCGGCACTCACATCCTGCGCAATATCGAAGCGGTAGAAGATAGCAAGCCCACTAAGGTCATAGAAATTCCCGGGAAGCACTCTCAAACCTGGTACCGCCTAAAGGGAATTTCAAATGCCAGCGAAGAAACTGAATTTGTAAGAAAACAAGTCGAGTTTTTTCTAGATAGGGCGGGATTTAATCATCCCCTATTCAAAATATTGGATGCATAATAGAGGATGTTACCTAGAAACAGCTGCACGGCGCCGCGCGAACAAGGAAAGAACATACGCAAATCCGGCCACCAAAGCAATCGTCGCCCCCGCCGGCCAATCCAGTTGATAAGCCGCAGCAGTACCCACCAGGCAAAATACGGAGCTAAAGACTACTGCCAGTATCATGATGCGCGACAGCTTAAAGGTAAATAAGTTGCCGATAGCTGCCGGAATTGTCAACATGGTCATCACCAAAAGCACCCCGACCACTTGAATCAATAGGACTATCGATACGGCAATTAAAACGAGCAATAAAACATATAGACGGTTGACAGCAATCCCTTGCAGGCGCGCCTGCTCTTCGTCAAAGCAGATGGCTAAAAAGCGCTTATGCAAACAAAAAACTAACAGGAGTATGCAAATATCTAAGGAAAACAACAAAGCTAAATCGGCATGAGAGACCCACAGAATATTTCCAACCAAAAAATTGGTCAACTCGACGTTAAAGCCCGGGGTTTGCGAAATAAATAACACCCCCACAGCCATGCCTATAGACCATAATGCCGCTATGACCGAATCTTCCCGCTGACGGTGATACAGGTGAATCCATCCCAATATCAAGGCGGATAGTATGGCAGCCGCTAGGGCACCTGTCAAAGGAGAAAGCCACTCCACATCTTTGGTGCGTTCGAGCCATATGGCCAAACCAATGCCGCTTAAAACCGAATGCGAGATGCTGCCGCTTATAAAACCTATGCGCTTGACTACTACATAAGAACCGATAATGCCGCTGACCACTGAAGCGGCTAAGCCTGCAATAACAGCTGCTAAAAGGAGAGGGTTAGTATAAAGCGCTTCTAAAAAAGATATCATGGATCAATCCGTATTTTATTTCCCCAACTGAAGAGGAGCGTGGTAAAGCCCTAAAGCAAAATGTTCACATATTTCTTGCGGTAATAAAGACAAGACGCCGCCCTGTACACATAATACTCTGTCTACAAGGTCAATCGCGGCTTTAAGATCATGCGTCACCATAAGCAGGGTCATCTTCTTTTGGAGCTCTTTCAATATTGAATATATCAAAGCTTCTGCTTGGGCATCCACACTTGCAGTAGGCTCATCCAAAAGTAAAAGCTCGGGTTCAGACACCAAGGCTCGGGCTATTAAAGCCCTTTGAGCCTGTCCTCCTGAGAGGGTTCCAAAAGCATTATGCTTAAAATCTAACATGCCCACCTTGTCTAAAGCGTCTAAGGCAGCCACCTTATCTTCTGCACTGTATACGCCATACCATGGCAGTCGAGACAAGCGCCCCGACAGGACAAGTTCCATGACCGAGATGGGAAACTGCCTATCAAAACGCAGCCCCTGCGGCACATAGGCGATTCTGGATATAGACTGCGAAGGGGGAGAGCCTAGAACGCGGATTTGGCCGGCATCGGGTTGAAGTATGCCCATTAACAACTTAAGCAAAGTCGTTTTGCCGCCGCCATTCGGACCTATGATGCCGATAAACTCTCCAGAGGCCACAGAAAAAGAGACGTTTTTCAAAACGGTGATATCGGCGTAAGCAAAATGGACATTATGTACTTCTACAACTGTTGGCATGCTGTTCCTTAAGCGCTATTTTTTTTCGTGCGGGGAGGCAAATTGGCGGGCAATATATCGTAAACTTTCCACATAATCTTCCGAGTAGGGATCTAAATTTACAATAGCCGCTCCCAGGTAATCCGCGATCAATTTTGCGCCCTTGTTATTATATTGCTTTTGAATATAGATTGTATGGATATTATCTTTACGTGCTACATTCAAAACCCGCGTCAGTTGTTGGGGCGTGGGATCCTTGCCTTCAAATTCTATAGATACCTGCTGTAAATCATAATCACGGCAAAAATAACCATAAGCAGGATGTGAGACCATGATGGTACGCGGCGAAACTGTGCGCATTAAACCAGCTATGTAGGCATTTAATTCATCCAACTGCACTAAAAACTTTTCGAGATTGGCTTTATAGAGGTCTTTGTGTCGCGGATACACTTCCATTAGTCCCTTGGCAATATCCACTGCTTGCTTTTTAGCTTCTTTAGGGCTGAGCCAAATATGTAGATCAGCTCCGTGCATGCATCCTTTATGATGATGGTGATGATGGCACTGGCTTTGAATTAAATCCACCCCGTTTCTTAGATCATAGAGCTTTATTGACGGGTGATGGTTCTTTAAAGCCTCTATAGCTTTAGATTCAAAAGCTTCACCTATAAAAAACCAAGCATCTGCCTTGCTGGCTGCCACCATTTCTTTGGGGGTAGGTTCGTAGGTATGTATGCTAGCGGCAGCGGGCACCATAACCCCGATGGAAACGGTATCACCGGCTATTTGCTCAACAAAGTACTTGTAGGGAGCTACGCTGACGAGCACATGATGCGACAACCCTTCTTCAGATGAAGGGGAAAGGTCTTCTGCGAAGGCATCAGAAATAAAACAGGCGACACCGGCAAAAAAACACAGAGCGAATATTATTTTTTTAAACAAAATTTACCTTTGATTAAATTTAAAATGGAAAAACAAAACGACTAAGTAAATTTTATCTTAACGATGGATATTTTGCAATAGTGGCATTTGGG
>CAYMKI010000153.1:0-7155 GCA_964390695.1 uncultured bacterium | reverse complement strand
TTATTGACTTATAACAGCTATAAGAAGCAATTGGATGCCTTACTGGAGGAATATAAAACCTTTTTGCCCAATACCCCGTATTTTGATCTAAGGCCCTTTGCTTGGTTAGATCGATTTTCCTGGATGACCTCTCTTAGCCAGCTCGCTCCCGAGCTGAAAAAGGTTCAAGTGATTGAAGCAGGGGCAATAGGTACTAGGATCAATCACCAAGAAGTGACTTTGCCGCATATCCCCGTCTTGAGTAAAGTAGGTAAGGTGACAAAAGACATATTTAAAGCGATTGTTCATGAGGGCGGAGTCGAAACGCATCAGAATGATTCTGACAAGATCAATCAATCCCTTTTGTTGAGCATCTGTTTTATAGGCAAAATTAGTGAAAATTTCACTACCCTCAAGGCTTCGAGGAGTTCTTTAACAAATAAAGATTTCCAATGGCTTCAGGAAAAATTTCCGCAATGGAAAATAGAGCGTAACTAGATTAGCTTTGATTCCTATTGTCTTTCTTGTTATATAATAATTAATTTAAAACATTACAAATAGAAGCGGTCTTTTCATCTCGTTAAAGACTGGCATGTAATGGGATAGTAATTTTTATAAAGAGAGGCTTATGGCATTTGATATCGAAGCTATAGAGAGGCGGTATACCGATTACCTGACCAAAGTCCAGTTAGCCAAAAGCCTAGCTAATCGTCCGTTGACGCTAACGGAAAAAATCCTCTATGCCCATGCAGTTCAGCTGCTTCCCGCAAAGTCACATGGTGGAAAGAGCTCTATGCAATTATCTCCGGACAGGGTGGCGATGCAAGATGTCCATGCCCAGACCCTTCTTTTGCACTATGCTTCCTTTTATAATAGACCTACTCAAATACCCGCAACGGTGCATTGCGATCATTTGATGGTTGTACAGCGCGGTGAACAAGAAGATCTTCAAACTAGTTTGCAAGAAAATAAAGAGATCTTCGATTTCTTGGAAAGCGCCTGCCGCAAGTATGAGATTGGGTATTGGAAACCCGGATCTGGGATTATTCATCAAATCTTGCTGGAAAATTACGTCTTTCCCGGTGGTTTAATCTTGGGGTCAGATGGACATACGGCTCAAGCAGGAGCTGTTGGGATGCTGGGATTTGGCGTGGGGGAGTCGGAAATTTTGGAAGTTATGACCGGATTATCTTGGGAGCTGCCCTTTCCCAAAAAAATAGGGGTAAAATTCACAGGGGAACTAAAAGGGTGGTCTTCAGCTAAAGACGTCATCTTCCATCTGGCAGGTTTATTGAATCCTTCAGGAGCTATTTTAGAATACTTTGGGGAAGGCGTCAAGACGCTGTCCATAAACGGCAGAGCAGCTATCTGCAATTTCGGTGCGGAGCTAGGAGCGCTGTCATCACTTTTTCCCTGCGATGATCGCACCCTTGAATACTTCAAAGCCACTGGTAGAGCTTCTATCGTCTCATTGGCTCAAGCCTTAGGCGATGGGTTAAAGGCTGATAGCGATGTGGAGGAACACCCGGATATCTACTTTGATCAAGTCATCAGCATTAATCTTTCCGAAATCGAACCTATGGTCAACGGTCCTTTTGCTTCCTCGATTTCCACTAAAATCGACGAGCTCAAGAATGCGGTGCATAAAAATAGCTATCCTCACCAGATAGCTGCGGCTTTTATTGGTTCGTGCTCCCATTCAAGCTACGAGGATTTTGATAAGGTTGTTCAGATTGCAAGGCAAGCCCTAAAACATGGATTGAAAGCAAAATGTCCTCTTTACATCTCAATGGGATCAGAGCAGATGCGCACCACTTTGACTTGTCAGGGGATTTTGAAGACGCTGCAGGAGATAGGAGCGACGCTATTGCCAAATTGTTGCGGACCTTGTGTGGGACAGTGGAAACGGCAGGATGTCAACTTTGGAGAAAAGAATGCCATCATCTCCTCATTTAACAGAAATGCAGCCGGACGCAACGATGGAAACCCCGGCACTCATTCCTTTCTAGCCAGCCCTGAAATTGTCATGGCAATGGCGTTATCGGGAACGATGACATTTAATCCATTCTGTGACGTGTTGTTCAACCAAGATGGATTGCCTGTCAAACTTGTTGCCCCCAAGGGCGTTGAATACCCGCCACAAGGCTTTATTCAGAATCTCTCGGGTTTTATGCCTCCGGATAAAACTGAGGCTAGTGCAGAGCTGAAAATCTGTCCCGGCAGCCAAAGGCTTCAATTGATGCCCGCCTTTACAGCATGGTCTGAAAATGATTTCTGTGAATTGAGGGTGTTGGCTAAAGTTAAGGACAAATGCACTATCGACCACATATCACCTGCAGGTAAATGGCTGCGTTTTAGGGGGAATCTAGAACTATTATCCGACAATTTCTTGGCGGGCGCCTTGAATGCCTTTCAGACAGCTGCTGGTAAAGGCAAGAACCTAACCTCAGGAAATGTCGAACCTTACGCAAAAATCGCTAAGAGTTATAAAGCCCAGCAGATTAGATGGGTCATCGTGGGTGAAGAAAATTTTGGGGAAGGCATGGTACGTGATATTGCAGCTATTGAGACACGTTTTCTAGGATGTGTGGCTGTTATAGCTAAAAGTTTCTCTAAAGATTTTGAAACCCAGCTCAAAAAACAAGGGATCCTCGCGTTGACCTTTGCACATGGCAATGATTATGAAAAAATCCTCGAGGATGACACTATAACCATCGAGGGAATACAGGCTATTGCACCTAATGTGTCATTGAACCTTCTTATCAAGCACACAAAGGGTGCGCAAGAGTCGCTCTCGTTGTGCCATTCCTACACCCCCGAACAGAACGTATGGTTTAAATCGGGAGGTATGCTGAATAGTCAGGCTTGCTTATCACAAACTTAAAAAATCCATTAACATAAAGGAGATTATATGAATGGTCAATTGTCCCATCGGTTTTCCGATATAGACGATGCAAGGAAAAATTGGGGCTGGTTTTTAGCCCTAGGAGCTTTGCTGGTATTGCTAGGGATCGGCGTCATGAGCTCGGCCTTTTATGCAACCCTATTTTCGGTGTTTTTATTTGGAACTTTCCTCTTAGTGGGTGGTGTCATCCAGATTTTTCAAGGCTTTATGGCAAGAAAATGGAGTGGTCTATTCCTTTCCTTACTGTTAGGGGTGCTCTACATCATAGCGGGTGGTTTTTCTATGTTCCATCCGGCAGTGGCTGCAATTACTTTGACGCTGTGGATATCGGCGTTTTGTTTCATTGCTGGGTTATTTCGAATGCTTACGGCTTTATTTGTGCGTTTTGACCAATGGGGCTGGGTGTTCTTCAACGGATTGGTCACTTTCATTTTAGGGGCGATGATCTATTCTGAATGGCCGCTATCGGGTCTGTGGGTGATAGGGCTGTTTGTAGGTATTGACATGGTATTGGCTGGCTGGTTTTGGGTGATCTTGTCCTTGACCGCTCGTTCTAGAGCCTAACCTTTGCTAGAAAATTTAGTCTGTTTTAAGAACGCGTGGAAGATGTTCCTATCCTCCACGCGTTTTTTTAGCAGCAACTGCTGCTTTATTGTTTTTGATCAGCCGAGGAAATAGGATGAGTATTCGGGTGAACTGTGCTTGTTTTGGTTTTGTGTGTCGTGTCTGTGGAGGATGGAGACCTTTTTGTAGCTGATCTTCTAACTACACTTCTTCTTTTTCGGCTAGGTCCCTCTAGGGTAACTCCAAGCTTTACATCATGTATATCCTCAATATTTTTCAATGCCTCGATGATTTTGAGAGCTCTTGTATTACTCTTTATTGGATCTGCTTTAGGATCTATAGCCAGTTCTCTCCTCATATCTACATTTTCTATGTTTCCAGTATTGGGGTTGATTTCCAGTGTTAATTTAGGGGTATAATTAATATCTGGTGCAGCAAATGTAATTGTGCGATCAATTACGATATTTCCTTTATCATTGATATTGATATCAATTGTTTGTTGAGGTTGCTTGATATCTAAGTTTGGAAGTTTTTTTACATGTTCATCATCTTTGACCCATAACTTTAAAGGAGTCAGGGGTGCTGACATATTGTTTTTAATCTCTTGTGAAATTGTTGCAAAAATAACTAATGCTGTTGCTTTATCCTTTGGAAGGGGGGACTTGCTTAAATCAACTAAAATGAAAAGCTTGAGTTTCTCGGATACCATGGTTATATCATTCTGGTCATTTATTAGAGTTTCTATAGATGCCAATGTCCCATATACATGTTGCTGCATCTTCGTTAGGGGGATATTTTTTTGCGTTTCTATCCGTTTTCTGATCAGTTCTTTGGTTTTAATCACTCGAACTTGTTCATCGCTCAGTTTGCTTTTTGGATGCAATTTTTGGTATTCTTTAATATCATTAACGGAAATGTTGATTGGAAGTTCATTTATTGAGGCGAGTAGAGATTTGTATGTTTGAAGATTAAAATCACTACCATAGCAGGCCTTAAAAGAGTTACGTATCAAATCTTTGGAATGAGCTTTTATGTCGTCGAGTGATGTTAAATCCTTATTTTTTGTGGGATTGACAAAACCGTTTCCTGTAAAGCTTACCTGAAATTTGTTTTGCGTAACACTTCTTGTCAGATCTTCCCCTACATTATCAGCTTTGATCCCCGTTGCATCAACTGTTATGGGGGTATTGTTTTTTAATTGAGAGGGCAGCTTATTCACTACCTCTTCGACGCTTTTGAAGGCAGAACTAAGCCCGATTTGTTGCTTTAAGATATCAATAGACACTATAGCTTTTTCAGGTTTTCTCTCTGCAATTTTGTTTTTTATTGTGCCAAAAACGTTTTGGGCGGCTGTTTGTATTCTGATGGCACAAGCGAGTGTTTCTACATTTAAATCGCGGTGCTCCGTTGTTCGAAATTCTTTAGATTGTAGATGCGTTTCTAATCTGTCTAGGGTTCTGATCAGTTCTTTAAAGGCTTCGGAGGAGGCTTCTTTAGGTATCTCGACTATAGTTATTTCACCTTTTTGACTTATATTGAAATTAAAAGGCAATTCATAGATATCCAATTATATGTTCATATAACACCTATTAGTTTTGTAATAATTGCTATTTAATTGAATTATAACATTTTATTTAAATTGATATATATAGTTTATTTGGTTTTTATTATTAATATATGTTTTATTGTTGTATTTTATTGTTTGTAATGTTAGTGCTATTCATGGGATCGTTATTTCAGTACCACAATTTGCCTCCGTGTTCTCAGTTGGCTCGTGTGGTTGTTATCTTCAGCAGTGCAATACCATTGATTTTTGTGTAGCTGATGAACAGTTTCCATTTGTGCGCAGGCGGATTTGCTCAAAATTCCATTGAATATAAAGCTTTTAGATGATATTTTAATCTTTTAAACAATTGAGGTTTATCTATGAAATTATTGTTTTTGTGCGTTTTGATTTCCACTTTAGCATTTGCTGCTTTTGCCGCAGACACTAATCAGCCTGCCAAGACTGTGATTATATTATTAGGCCCTCCAGGTTCAGGCAAAGGAACTCAAGCTGTAGGATTGACCAAAGAACTTGGAATTCCACATATTTCTACGGGCGATTTATTTCGGGAAAATATCAGTAAAGGCACCGAGCTCGGGAAAAAAGCCAAAGCTTATATGGACGCCGGCAAACTCACCCCGGATGAGCTGGTCATAGAAATGTTGTTTGACAGGGTAGCAAAACCCGACTGTGCTAAAGGTTATCTGTTGGATGGATTTCCGCGCACGATTCCTCAAGCTGAAGCTTTGGACGCCAAGTTGGGTAAAGATACCAAAGTGGTTGTATTGAACCTCAATGTATCCGATGAATTGATTTTCAAGCGCATTGAAGGGCGGCTAAGTTGCAAAAATTGCGGACATATCCACAACAAGTATTTCTCGGCTCCTGCGAAAGAGGGTATATGCGATAAATGCGGCAGCCCCTTGGTACAGCGTTCGGATGACAAAGCCGAAGTTGTGAAAGAGCGATTAAGGGTATACCATGAGCAAACCGAACCTTTAGTGTCGTACTACTCGAAGAAAGGCGTGTTGGCCAATATCAACGGTGAAAATTCACCTGAAGAAGTGGCAAAAGACCTTCTACAACAATACAAACAGCTGAGCCGCACCAAGTAGAGTTCTCTGCTGTCCTATTAATTAAATTCGACATTATCTGCCCGGATGCGACAACCATCCGGGTATGAAGGCATTTATTGTGCTCCTTCCGAGTGCTTCATGATGGCTTTTTCTAAAATCATTTCTGCTTCTGCATTTCCTCGGCCGACGCCGTATTCTTTGAGCAATTGCAGGCACTTTACATCGATATTTGCGTACTTTACAGTTTCTAAAAGCTCTTCTAAAGGGATGTTTAATCCGTCTTTTGCCGGACAGCTTTTATTTAGGTAAACGAGCAAAAAGTCAATAGCCCCTACCTGCAAAATATTTACAAGCAGAGTGCTGTATCCACGCTTAAGGTGTAGATCTGCACCGTGTTTGACCAGCAGCTCAAAGAGAGGAAGATTATTGCTGTATAGGGAGTGTTTCAACAAATCCCCAGCATCTGGGTTATCGTTAATGAGGTGTATTTTTGATTCGTCTGATAGTGTACTCAGAGCAAAATCTATTTGCTCTACCTCTCTGCATTTCTTGATGATCTCTATTATATCTTCGAATGTATCAGATTTTAATTTTCCAGCCCCATATTCCTTTAATACTTGAAAAGACGGTGAGAATAGCTTATTGTTCTTCATGGCCTTGAAGATTTCCTCAAGAGGGATGCCTCTTCCATCCTTATTAGGACAAAATGTATCTAGGCAAAGCTTTAGCCAGTCAGGTTTAGCTGTTAAAATCTTATAAAATAGAGAGTCTCCAAAATCTGGTTTTATCAAGAGGTTAGCTCCATGTTGCAAATAGAACTTGAATACATCGAAATTATCATTTTCTAAGGCGTTCTTCAGAAGCTTTTCTGTGTATAGGTTGTTGTTAAATATTGTTGCTTTGGCTTCTACATCTAAGTTGCCAAATATAAACTGTAGGTAATTTATAGAATTTGAATTCTGGAGTATTTTTTTAATCTTAGATATGGAGTCATGGGATTTGAAATTTCTAGGATATAGACTCAGTATATTAAGAGCCTGCTCAGCTATCTTGTCATTTTGAATAGCCTTAAGGATGTCTTCAGC
>CAYMKI010000152.1:0-7237 GCA_964390695.1 uncultured bacterium | reverse complement strand
CCTGGTCGCGCCTCTTTTGGAGTCTGACCACCTGGAGCTCGCCGAAGCACCCTCCGATGCAGAAACGCGCAAGGCAGAGATACACGAAAATAGTCCGATTGCCATCCACGTCGAAGCAGATAATTCTATCAAGTTGAATAAACGCAAGGTTAAGCTCCAGGAATTGGCCGGTTTGTTAAAGCAGGAGAAGTCCGCACATCCTAAGGCGACACCCTATCTTTATCACGATAAAAAAGCCCAATTTGGAACGTATCAATCGGTAAAAAACGCAGTCGAAGAGGCCGGTTTTGAGCACATGGACATTATTCTTAAACCCAGCTGAGCGCATGCGCTGCTATGAGTCGCGGGTATTTTATGCCAGCCTAGGGCTGGTTGTGATTTTACATGTAGTCCTTTTGGCTACTTTAATGGTTTCTTTTCAGACAAAAAAAATGCCGGCTAAAGCTCCGTCGCGCGTGAGTGTACAGACCATTCAGTTAACTCCGCGCACCGAGCAGGTTAAACAGTCGCCGGCTTTTGTGCCTATTGCGGAAAAAGTCCAGGAGACGCCCGAACTGAAGCCGGTCAAAATGCCAGAGCCGGAGGTTCGGCCGAAAAAAGAAGCTCCGCCCAAGACAGCCAAGGTGTCGAAAGAGAAAAAAAAGGATACCCCTGCGAAAGCTCCTAAAAATCCCCCAGCAAAAAAAGAGCCGGCGAAAAAGGTCGCGCCTCCGCCGAAAACACCAGCGATAGATCCCAAGAAGCAGGCTTTGTTGGCAAAAGCCCAGGCTTCGATGTCTAAAATTCAGTCGCCCACCCTTACTAAAAAGCCCATGCCGGCAGTGCCGCAGGCAGATAGACTCTTGGCTTATGTGGACAAGGTTGCCCGTGATGAGGTCGATCCGGATGATGAGTACCAGCAGGCCTTGAAGCAGGTCTTAAAGCTGATGCTGACCTTGCCCGAACCGGGCCGGGTGATCGTGGACTTAACCCTAGATCGCACAGGAAAAGTCAAAAAAGTTTCCTTTTCGGAAGGGGGCGGTTCAGTAAATAGAAAATACTTGGAAAAAATGCTTCCCACGTTGCAGTTGCCAGCTTTTGGTGTATTTTTTAAGGGGGTGGAGGCCAAGACGTTTCGACTGGAGCTTCATGGCGATTGAGGCGACAAAGAGTTGAGACTATTCGTCCTCTGCATAGCAACTGTTTTTCATGTTTAACGATTTTCTAAAGCATGTTATATCCTTGGCGGGAACTGTTGATAAATCAGGTGTTTTGTGAATTACTTTTGGGAATTACTTTATTGAGTTAATAATTGAAAATGTTTAGAATAATCATTATTTTCTTAATATATAAACTAAAAATAGGATAAAAACTTTGAATACCCATTTTGAATTAATTCCATTTGTCCCTAACGATGTTGCGGTGCAGGTGATTAAGAAGTTAGAGGATAGCCATATTAGGTTGCTTGCTAGGGTCTCTAGGGCCTTTCGAACATACATAGAGGAGAACGAGAAGGAATTATGTAGTCCGGCCCTTGTGGAGAGGTTGCGGACATATCGCCATATTTTAGGGGTTTTTGTCAGCATAGACATGTATAAACAGCTGCCTGTCTTTGATCCTCACGAGAGCCTTAGATCTGAATTAAAGCAGGCTTACTACACCGAAGAGTATGGGCCTCTCATGTATATGAATCGCGCCACGCATCTATTTTTCAGACAGCCCTCAAATGATAAACTACCTCTAGAGTTTGTGTTATATTTTGAGCGCCGTGAATGGACTTCTGTAGGAAAATCAGGAACCTATACCAAAAAATATGAGCTAGCCAAGGAAGAGGACATCAAAGCTTTAAAACATTTAGCTAGTCGACAACAAATATCATAGATATAATCGGCACCATCTATGAATTTGGTGGATTGATGTATCGGAGCAAATTTCTAGGTTGTCTATTCATGTGTCTAAACCTCATGGCCGTTGAGTGGAATGACCAGATGACCTATAGAAAAGACTGTCGAAATCAACACAAGGGGAGTAGCCTTGTATTCCCCACAGCGGATGTGGATAAGATCCATTTGCGGTTTATTCAGCATATTGGCACCAAGCCCTTTTCTATCTTTTATACTTTGATACCCTATGCGGATGGATTCCTAGCATTCTATCGTCATCATTATAGCTCTATTGCAATGGGTTTTGCTGTTTTGGATGAACATTTTCAAGTCCTCCGAGATCATGGAGTGATTTATAGGGGCGAGGATCCTAGAAGCTTTATACATCGGGGAGAAATATACCTTACCGATAATTTCTATAACGCCAATAAAATTATTCGCGTGAGCCTTCCGGCAATAGATGAGGAGTCCTTGATGGGGGCTGAAGGCACTTTGAAAGCCGTGACAGAGGCTGAAACCTCGACTATCGATCCTGTTGAGATAGAAAATAGGCGCGTAAAAAGCACTGCGATTATATATGATCAGCAGCTCTCACCCACCTTTGAGGTCGTTTATGGTCCAGAAGTCTGCGATCCCAACTATCCCGAAGGAAAGAACTTAACCTACCTCAGTGATGCTGGAGTACTTTATCAGGTGAGATGGTTTTATCCCCTCGAAATGTATTGCTTTGATGAAAATATTAAGCGAACGTTTTTAGTTTATCGGTCTGCTGGTGAGTCAGATAACAAGTATCGAGGGGGAACGCCCGGTTATGCGACTGCTGTTAAAGGGGAGTTTGTGGGTTTTGGGCATTATACTATTACCGAAAACGGTGTGCTGCGGCATTTACCTTTTGTGTGGAAGTTAAATGTATACACTATGCACTTGGAAACACGTCTATTGGAAGTACAGCCTTTGGCAAATATTATGGATCCAGTGGGGGTGGTTTGTCTTGATCATCGGTATTATCTAATCACAGCAGAGTCCGACTGGGCGTGGTTCTGCGATCAAGACTATATCACACGAGTTTGGGAGATACTGTTTGAATAATGATTTATGCTAGGCAAAGGACCTGGAAGCATTTTATTCTGGGAACAACTCATGCCGACGGCTTGAGTTGAGCAGATTCTTTGAGGCTTTTGTATGAATCCAGGCGAGGATTGTCTTTGAGGATTTTTTGAAAAAGTGCCACTTCCTCATCTTGTGTGGCGGTGTGGGGTAGGTGGATCATAGTGCCGAAGTCTTCTTCATTGCAGATATACTGCGATATGCCTTTTTTGCGTGCATTGCGTGAAAATATGATAAATTCCCATTCACGCGTGCCGTCGATATAACTTAGGTCCTTGATGTATTCGCTTTTGATCATGTAGGCCACATGCACCAGAGGTACTAAAAAAGTGCCTATGATTTGGCGTTGAAGGATAGGCATATAGATGGGGTGATTTTTGTAATATCCGTTTGCGTCGATATCGCCAAAATAGTTGCTATAGGGATCTTCCAGATTATTTACGGTACGCAGCATAGGAGCAATGATCGGCTTGTCATGCTTGACCAAGGTTTTCAGTGTGCTAGGGGCGAGAAAGATGTCGCAATCGGCTACAAAGTAGAAATCGCAACCATTCTCCAGAGCTTTTTGCAGGCTCTCATTGCGTATGTTGGCCAAGATTTGCCACCGCTCGGGCGTCCAGTCGTGCGGGTTGGTCACGGGTACCTTTTCCAAATCGGCATCATCGAAGATCACTTTTTTGTAGTTGCTGCCGATTTTATCGACCCATTCACGCAGGATCTCTTTGGTGGCGTCTTTATTGTTATTCGTGCGGATATACACGGTGATCAATTTTTTGTCATAGTCCTGGTGGTCGATGCACTGCAAAAACGTCGGCAGGGTATGCGCTTTATCCTTGGCGAGAATGGCCAGCAAGATGGTTTTATCGGCAGAGTTGGGGCTAGGGGATTCTGCCCAGGCGTTGAAATAAGCCAAGATACACACGATAACTACAAAGTTTGGCAGCCGCATAACTACTCCGTGAGATTTCGATGCCGCCATTCTGCCAAAGTGTAGAGATAGTGTCTAGAAAATTTTTGGATCTCATGCATAGTTAATCTCCTTGCCCCTGCCCTTTTCCGTGCCCCTATCCCTAATTCTTTTAAATTCCTTATCCCAATTCCGAATTAAAGGATTTAATCCACCGAGATCAGCAAGAGTAGTATGAAAGGTTTTGAACCACTGAGATCAGCGAGGGCAGTGAGACAAGTTTGAGCACTCAAATAATGTATGGCATGGATACATACCCATTCCTCTATTATGAACCCAACCTTGTCTCACTGCCCTCCTGCCCTCAGTGGTTCAAACTTTTTCACACTACTCTCACTACACTCATTGGTTGATCCCCTTTATTCGGGATTAGGATAAGGAATTTAAAACAATTTGGGTACAGGTAAGGAGATTATTTATGCAAGAGGATCAGAAGACCAAAAGGGCGGAGAAGTGCTTGCAAAAATAAGGGGGCTGGCGTAAAAATTAGCCTATCCAAAAGAGAGCCCTTCGAGGCTGAGAAGAATGTGAACCCGAGAGAGATGTTATGTTGATCATATTGCGTGTGATTTTAATATGGATAGGATGCGGCATTGTGGCGATGGCTGAGGCCAAACCTGAAGAAACCATTGTGGTGAATTTGGATACCGAATTTCGGTTGATGCCTCTATATTTGCTACCTATGCAAACAGACCAGACGGCCTTTGATGCTGGGTATGTGCGCGAATTGGAAAAAATCTTGTATTTCGATTTAGACCATAATGGCATGACCAAGGTTATGCCACAAGAAGCTAAGGCGAATAAACAAGCAGCAGACAAGCAGTTGGACAATTTCGGGCAGCTTTCGCTGTGGAAAGGCATACATGCAGCCTATGTGGTGAAGGTTGGGATGCATGATAAACAACTCTCGGCTCGGGTGTTGTCGGTCAATACGCAGTCCTTAAAATCTATAGCCGATCTGACGCTATCCGGAGATCTGCGATATGATCGCAGGCAGATACATGCGTTAGCGGATGCCATATTTACCGCTTTATTCGGACAGAAAGGGATAGCTTCATCGCATTTGCTCTATGCTGTCAAAACCAAAGGAGCTTCTGGATGGAAATCAGAAATCTTTGAATGCGACTACGATGGAGGAAATCCGCGCCAGGTCACACGTGAAGCTGGGTATTGTATTAATCCCAGTTATATTCCGCCCGCAGCAGGCAAATCGCCCGGAAACTATCTATATGTTTCGTATCAAAACGGTCAGCCCAAAATTTATCTGTCTAGTTTGAAAGAACCTAAAGGGCGCCGTCTAAGCTATCTAAAAGGCAATCAGCTGATGCCGGCGATGTCTTTTCAAAGGGACCGAATTGCCTTTATTGGTGATATTACCGGGAATCCTGATCTCTTTCTGCAGCCGTTCAGTGTGGATGCGGGCATTTTGGGAAAGCCTCAACAGATATTTTCGGCGCCGCGGGCCACGCAGGGCTCTCCTGCCTTTAGTCCGGATGGCAAACTGATTTCTTTTGTATCCTCTAAGGATGGTTCGACTCGCATTTATGTGTTGGACATACCCGCACCCTGAACGGACATCAAGCAGATATCTTTGAAGTTGATTTCGAAAGCCAATAGGGAGAGTTCCGCTCCCGCCTGGTCGCCTGATGGCTCGAAGTTAGCCTACTGCGCTATGACAAAATCCGTAAGGCAGATATGGGTATATGATTTCGATAAAAACGTGGAAAAACAGCTCACACAAGGCCCTGGGCATAAGGAAAATCCCACGTGGGCGCCGAATAGCCTGCATTTGAGTTTTAATTCTACGGGTCCATCCGGGTCTGAGATTTATATGATCAACCTGAACCAGCCTGAGGCTGTGAAGATCACCTCAGGGGCTGGCGAAAAGAGATTTCCAAGCTGGGAGCCGCTTTTTTAGAGTTATTTAAGGGTTTCGAGTTTGTTGATGACCCCTTTGACACCGGGGACGTTGCGCACAAGCTGTGCGACTTTTTCTTTCGCTTGTGCGTCGACTACGGTACCGGTTAAAGTCACTACCCCGCGTTTGATTTCTACATTTACATTCACTCCCTCGCCTGTGGCTGGAGCGGCGGCCTTTAAAGCGTCTTGCACTTTATCTGAGAGGATGATATCGGCATTGGAAGCTCCAGGTGGAGGAGTATGTACCGGAGCCTGGACTTGGGGGGTGGCTGGAGATGTGGTGGGCGCAGCCTGGGCAAAAGCCGATAGGGTTGTGCAGATCATGAAGGCACCGAGGATAGAGGTCACAAAACCTTGAATTTTCATAGACAAAGCTCCTTATTTGGATATATAGCTACCTGTTTACTTTTTTTTAGAATAGGATAAACGCATTTAAATTGCAAAATGACGAGGTTTAATAAAAGGGGTGTAAAATAAAATATTAATTAAATACATAGGGATATATAATAGAAATTGAGGAGAATTATTCATGAGGTGGGTTATGTATCCAAGTTGTTTATTTAGAAAAGTTTGGTTATTAATCTTGTTGTTGCCGACATTAAGCGTCTATGCTCAAAATGGCTATATCGCAAGAGGCGAAAGAGGAGGGGAGTTCCATTCTGAAGGGGAATTTCATCATGAGGGCAGCTACAATCATGGAGGTGAGAATTATAACCATGAGGGAACGTACAATAAAAATGTAAATCGCCAAGGTAACTATAATCGTGGCGGGGAATATAGTCCGAATACCTACCATGGGGAAGGGTATGGCACAGGTGGAGCAGCAGCTCGTGGCTATGCGCATGGTTATGAAAACGGAGAAAATAACAGCAATGATCAGCCCGTTTATGTCGAGCCCTTAATGCCGGGTGAGGAGTATCAAACTCAACCTGACAATTCCAATCAACCTCCCTATCTCTAACCAGTACGAAGTCATAACATCCCCGGGATATGAGAAAGATCCCGGGGGGCTTTTTGTTATGTATTAGTTCCAACGCCCTGCATTGATTATAAACACACCTAGACAGCCTAAAATCTTTATTTTTTAAGTAACTATTCAGCACTTTACAAAGCGTCTAACTAGTTGAACCACAGAGCTCACAGAGCCCACAGAGGGAAAAAACGGCTCATCGCGAAAATGAGTACAAGACAGAGAGAAAAGGCTAAAAGATCGATATCTATAATATTGCTTCAAGTTCAACACAGAGGGCACTGAGACGTTGAGTTAACGAATGAAAACAGCATGAATTAATAAGAATTTGACAAGAAGCAAAACATAAAATTGTACGCGAAGCGCACAATTTTAGCGCTGTCAGTCAAACCCGTCGGGTTTGACTGAATC
>CAYMKI010000151.1:1073-7253 GCA_964390695.1 uncultured bacterium | reverse complement strand
CAATGTCTTTGACCGTTTTGGAGGACATTTTTTCGCCGGTATCCGTATTGATTTCGGTGGTGAAAAAATACTTCAAGGGAAAAATTCCCTTGTCGCAGGTCAAATATTTACTGGAAACAGCCCTGGCGACGGTGGATTCGTGTACTTGGATAGCTTCAGCCAAGGTTTTCATGGTCAGCGGCACAAGCTTTCCCTTGGGATCGCAGAAAAAGGCTTCTTGCTCCTTGACGAGAAACTGACCTATTTTTTCCAAGGTGTCATTGCGTTGATAAATATTTTTTATCAGCCATTTGGCCGACATCAATTTCTGTTTAATAAACTCTTTGGTTTCAGGAGTGGTATTTGCATCGTCCATCATTTTTAAGTATTTCTGATTGAGGTGGATAGTCGGCAGCCGCTCATCTAAAATACATACCTGTAGCAGGCCTTTGTCGTTGAGCTGAACACTCAGGTCCGGCACGATAGGTTGAGCGACCTGCTTCAGAAAAGAAGCTCCTGGATGTAAATCCAGTTTTGCGATCTCGGTATAGATGGCTTTGTTGATCTCCTGGAAAGAACAGCCGAGATGCTGCTGGATGGCTGGCAAACGATTCTGCAACAATTCTTGAAAATGGTTTTCAATGATTTTATAGGCCAGAGTATCTTGTTTTTGTTTTCTTTTTAACTGCAGCAATAACGATTCCTGCATGCTTGTCGCCGCTATTCCAGGAGGATCTAATTCCTGGATCTTTAAAACAACCGCCTGTACTGTATCAACTTCTGTTCCGTTTAAAATAGCTATTTCAGCTATCGGAACTAGCAACAAGCCGTTCTCGTCCAAATTTCCAATAATCGCCTCAGCAATGGCCAGCTCTTTATCGCTGGTGATGATTTCCCTGGCTTGGCGCATCAAACTTTCATAGAGCGTCTCATCGGACTGCAGTGTGTTTTCTAACATGGATTTATGAGAATCATCTTCTGTATGCTGAGAAGATTGAAAGGACTGGCTCTCCTTAAAATGATCTTTAAAATCATCGTCCAGCCGCCGCAATATCTCGAAATCATCCTCGCGAAAATCCAGCTCCTGTGACACGGGCCCTTGTTCATCTTCATCCACCTCTTCAATCTCCAATTCTGCTGCCGATTTTCCTTCGGATGCTTCTTCATCTTCAGTGCTCAGGATGGGGTTTTGCTCTATTTCCGATTCAATTAAGGCCGATAACTCGAGTATGGGTAGCTGCAGCAAATTAAGCGCCTGCTGCATCTGCGGCGTCATAATGAGACGTTGGAGTTGTTTGATGTTTTGCGATTGGCGAAGATCTTGTTTTAGCTGATAGTTCATAAAAGCTCCATCTTATAAAAAAAAATGAACCCTCTGGATAATTATACTTATAAAACAAAAGACTCCTTACTTGACAAGAAAAAAATATAACATAAATATAAAAATAAATATTTATTTAATACGTGCGCATCCATGCTTGCTGAGTATTCTCGATCACATCCTCTGGAAAATCCCGCTATTTTGGTCGTGGATGACGAAGAAATTATCCGTAAATCTCTCGAGCAAACCCTTCTTCGTCAAGGCTATAATGTCATCACGGCCGAAGATGGAGAAACTGGCATCCAAAAGCTGCACCAAAAATCTTTTGTAGTGGTGATTTGCGATTTGCGCTTGCCAGGTGTCAGCGGTGTCGAAGTATTAGCTAAAGCCCGCGAAATTCAACCCGATGCGATTCGCATGATTTTAACCGGATCTGGAGATATAAACTCTGTATTAGCTGCGGTCAATTACGCCCAAGTAAACCAGATCCTCCTCAAACCATGGGAGGAGGTGGTCCTCAGCCAAACGATATCCTCCCAAATAGAAAAATACCGCTTGCGTAAAGAAAATCAAGAGCTCCAAGACCTAACATTGAGACAACATAAAGATTTGACCGCCACGCACCAAAACCTCAAACAAGAACTGCTGCTGGGCGCTCGCATCCATGAAAAGCTTTTGGTGGGTCAAATGCCTCCGGGTATAGAGGGAGTGAGCCTTGAAGCTTTGACCATACCTTCGAAAGAGATTGACGGAGATTTTTTTGAGCTTTACCAGCCCACTCCAAACATTTTAGATCTAGTCATCGGCGATGTCATGGGAAAGGGCATACCCGCCGCTCTTGTGGGCATTGCTCTTAAAAGTCAGCTTTTGCACTATGCCATCCCTTTTTGCCAAGCTAAAGTATATAAAAAACATGGGTTTTGGGAAGCTGATTTATTTTCACCGGAAGAAATTCTATTTCATTTGCACAAAGAGCTGGTGCCTAAGCTGATCTATCTCGAATATTTTGCCAGTCTATTCTACGGTCGCTTCATACTGCAAAAAGGGCTTTTTCAATATATTGATTGCGGATCTACCAAACCTGTCCACTATAAAGCCTGTGAGGGCAAAGCTTGCTTGCTAAAAGGCGATAATTTACCTTTAGGAACCATCGATGAAGATGTCTATAGATCTCATGAGGTCTCCTATAATCCTGGTGATTGGTTTATTTTCTACTCCGACGGCTTAACGGAAACCAGATCTCCATCCAAAGAATTGTATGGGTCTGAACGCATAATTTATCTGGTAGAAAACAACCCCAAAGCGTCTCCAAAAGAAATGCTGGAGTTGATCAAAGCGTCAGTCATTTCTTTTTCCGATAAATCTGTGTTCGATGATGATTTAACCCTTATCGTGGTAAAAATTCACGCCTTGCAAAAGGTGCAAGCCGCCAAAGTCAAGCAGGCTTGTTTTAGCTCGGAGCTTACCAGCTTACAAGAAGTCAGGACGTATATTGACCAGCAATGCAGCCGCCTGCCCGGAAATTCTCAGTTGCTATCAAGTTTGCTTCAAATAGCTGTTGTTGAGGCTTTTACGAACATCGTCAAACACGGTTACAAGCAAAGCTCGCAAGGAAAAGTTATCATCGAAGCCATGCTGAAAGAAGACGGCATAGATTTAGATATAGCAGATCAAGGCATATCTTTTAATCCCCTAGAAGTGCAAGAACCTAACTTGACTGGGGTTGAGGAAAATGGGTATGGATGGTTTTTAATTCGTGAAATCGCCGACCATGTCATGTATATAGAAAAACAATCACAGGAAGGATGGAATCATATGCATATTTCAAAAAAAATCATTACAGAAGGTGGCAAAATGGAGCTTACGCATGCTGAAATACAAGGGGTCCTGGTTGTTACACCCCAGTCAGAAAATATCGACGCACTGGTAGCCCCGGAATTCAAACAGAAGATTTTAGACTTAATAGAGCAATCAAAGGCCAAAAATGTCATCTTTGATCTACACCAGATACAATTCATCGACAGCTCGGGCTTAGGATCTTTCCTCTCGATATTGCGAACCTTGCATTCAAAGGGCGGAGAACTCAAGTTGGCGGGTTTGAACAAACCGGTAAGGACAATGTTTGAATTAGTGTCTATGCATAAAATTTTTGAAATCTTTAACAGTGCCGAAGAAGCTGTTAAATCGTTTTAATAGCCAGGAATATGAACAATAGCTCTCCCGCCTCAGAACGCCAACTCCTGCTTGAAGCCCTATACCAGAAATATGGTACCGAGAAAGATTTCGCTCACCGCTTCTTTTATTGGAGAAAGAAATACTTTTGGATTTTAACCATCTCCGTGCTCAAGGGCCTGAAGCGTATGATGGACATTGTCATAGGAGGCGGGGCTTTGATTCTACTCTCGCCTCTGATGCTTTTGATCGCGGCGATGATCAAAATTTCCGATGGAGGATCCGTATTTTACCTTTCCGATCGCGTAGGTAAATGGGGGCAGGAGTTTAAATTTATCAAATTCCGCACCATGGTGGTCAATGCCGATGCTTTAAAGAAAAATCTCGAATCCTCTACCCCAGACCAGGCGGAGGTGAGATTCAAAATGAAGCAAGACCCCCGCATTACAGCCATTGGGGGGGTCTTGAGAAAAACCAGTCTAGATGAGCTGCCCCAACTGTGGCATGTCGTCACGGGAGAGATGTCTTTGGTGGGGCCGCGCCCCCCGCTTCCTAGCGAAGTGGCCAAATATACCCTCAAGGAAAGGCGCCGTTTGGATGTAAAGCCCGGGCTGACATGTATCTGGCAAGTCAGCGGACGCTCCGATGTACCTTTTCCTCAACAGGTAAAACTCGACTTAGAATACATCGAAAGCCAAAGCTTCGGCCTTGATCTGTGGCTGTTGCTCAAAACTATACCCGCGGTTTTATTCGGCCGCGGGGCCTACTAGCAAAGGCACCCCATGCGCGCGCTGATTTTCGCTACAAAAACACGAACTAACATGGGCAGCATAGCCCGCTTTCACTCCACCTACCTGATGAAGATCGCCGATAAGCCGATGATATTTTATGTGATAGAATCGTTGGCGAATCTAGGTGTGCGGCATTTCGATATCATCTTGCGGCCACAACCCTATGAAATCGAAGAAGCTTTGGGCGATGGAAAGCGCTGGGGTGTTGGCATCACCTATCATTTGGCCACCTATGAAAATTACCCTTTGATGCCCATCTACCCCGCCTTAGATGGCTGGAGCAAAGAAAAGCTGATCATAGCCGAAGGGGATTCCCTTCCATGTATAACCCTAAAAGACGTCTCGGAGGACTGTCAAGCACCGTGCCGTGCTTTCTTTTATCCCAATGACCAATGGTCCGGCTGGTGGCAAACCGAAGCGGAAACGCTAAAAGCCTTCACAAAAAAAATCACGCAAGAGGCATTGCAAGCTTGGATAATCACTCACGCACAAAAAAAAATCATAGAACCTCTCTTTTCCACACAAACTTTGCAAGATCTCTTAAAAGCCAATCTCAAGGCTATATCAGCTACTGGAAACTCTTTTCTACTTCCCTCTTCGGCTCAAAACGTAGAAATGGGCCTCTGGCTATCTCGCGGCATATCGTTACATCCAACAGTTACAATCGAACCACCGGTCTTCATTGGAGATTTTTGCCAAATACGCCCCGGCGTTCACCTCGGGCCATATGCTGTGATTGAAAACCGATGCATTATCGATGCCGACTCTAAAATTCGCCGTTCTGTGATATGCCAAAACAGTTACGTAGGAGAAAAATTAGACGTGCATGAAAGTATCGTGGATAGAAATTTGCTTGTAAACCTCACGCATGAGACATCCATTATCATACGCGAAGATTTTATTCTCAGCGATCTGGCTCGCCGATCGATTTCTATGGCTTTTTTCAGCTGGATTGGCAGGCTCGCGGCTTTGGTCTTGTTCGCCATTTTGTCCCCGTTATATATTTATCTAAAAGCCACATGCCCGGTGTATAAAACCTTTGTGGTGTGTCTGCCAGCGGCGGAGGAGCCTTCCGAATGGTCTTATTTTGAATGGACCGTGTTCCAAACATCACAAGAAGATTTTTTTAATAAGTTCAAAAACTACTTTAAATCCCTTCCTCTTCTGCTGCTCCTCATACAAGGCAAAGTGCATTTTGTAGGTGTGGCCCCGAGGAGTAGGGAGGATATCCTTAAACTTCCCTTAGATTGGCAAAAACTGTTTTTGAAATCAAAGATAGGACTGATCACTTTGGCTAAGCTGGATTTCGATTCCTCTCTAAGCGAAGATGAACAGTACGCTTCCGAAGCCTATTATTCCACCCATATGAGCATAGGCTATGATTTCAAACTCTTTTTAAGATGGCTGAAAAAGAAACTCTCCTTTAAGGTATGGGCATGAATAAGCAGCATTTACCTATAGCTTTTTTGGGAACTGTGGTTTCGAATGTTACCCCTCAAGAGGTGGTGGATGAAGTCCTGCAAATAATCATAAAAGCGGGAGATACCTCCCTGCCACAGTACATAGCCACGATCAACGTCGATTTTATTGTCAATGCCAACAGATTGGGATGGCGGAGAGGTCGCAATACGGAGTTATTAGGGATTTTGCGGCAGGCTCATCTAGCTACTATCGATGGAATGCCTATTGTGTGGGCGTGCCGGCTTTTAGGCGCGAAGGTCTCTCAAAGAGTCACAGGTGTAGACTTGTTTCCTGTACTGCTAAAGGAATTGGAAAAAAACAAGGCCTCTATTTTTGTTTTGGGGGGACAAGATAAGGTCCTCAAACTATGCAAACTCTTTATCCAAACCGAATATCCTCAGCTGCGTATAGCCGGCATGACAGGTCCAAAGATAGATTGCCAGGGAGAATTTTTGG
>CAYMKI010000151.1:0-1063 GCA_964390695.1 uncultured bacterium | reverse complement strand
GAGCAGGATAAGCTGATCCTAGAACAAATCCACAGCGCTCAGCCGGATGTGCTGTTTATCAATCTGGGCAATCCTAAACAGGAACTATGGTACAATAGAGTCAAAGCGCAACTTCGGGTGCCTGTCTCTATAGGGATAGGAGGAACCATAGATCTTTACACGGAAGTCCTGCCCAGAGCTCCTGGATGGATGCAGAAAATGGGGTTAGAATGGCTGTTTAGATGCATCCAAGAGCCTAGGCGCTTAGGGGGAAGGTATTTGAAGGACCTCTGTCTTTTCCCTTTATTGATCTTGCCGGCCTTGGTCTATCATAATCTCAACAAGCTAGGGGTGAAAATTCCCTTGTATAGATCAGCTCCAAGGCCTCCGACAGCTTCGCGCCTATTTATTTCTGCGACTCAAACTGTCTCCTTTTCTTCGCTGTCTGCTATGGATGATCATGAATCCCTTCAAACCTTTAAAGAGTCCTTAGAAGATATTTTTAGCCAAGATGGCATAGTATTGGACTTTGACTCTGTCGACCATATATCACTGGAAGGGCTAGCATTACTGGTAGAAATTTCGCAAAGAGCTTGGAAGGAGAAAAAGCCGTTGTATTTTTTGAACTTTAAAGCTCGCCTCAAACTATTGGCAAAAGTTCATCGGTTGGATGATGTTTTCAGTGTACACCTTTGCAGCTCTGCTGAGGATCTTTTAAAGCAATTCCAACAGGCTGGCTTTGGATCGACTTTTTACGACTCTATTCAACAAGGCCATCAAAGTATCATCATAAGCTTCTTTGGCCAAATAGACGATCAAGTGGACCAGAAGGAGTATTTACGCAAATTGGCTCCCATGATGGAAAAAAACTGCCTCGTAGATTTGCGTTACTGCACCTACATCGACCAGGCCGGCCAAGGTTTACTGCTTAACATTCAAAAAAAACAAAAAACTCAGGGCCGCACATTCAAATTGCAGCATATTCCTTCATCGATCAAGCACAAGCTCATGCATACAGGCATCTATGATAAGCTTATCTAGATATGTCATGAGTTTCGATCAAATGGATAAAAGCCTCCTCCAG
>CAYMKI010000150.1:0-7282 GCA_964390695.1 uncultured bacterium | reverse complement strand
GATCCTGATCACCCTTTGTTACCCAATTTTGGCCCATTTTGAACCATGCCAAAAATTTCAGTCGATTTTTGGGTTTTTTTGCCCTGTGGGGCGGCGTGAAAGTTCCCGTATAGCCAATATCATCGTTGGGTCCATATGAACCGAATGATGGTATTTGCTATCCGGCATGGCTTTTTGATGAAAAAGATTTGACGGTTTTTTTTAAGTTATCTTTGGCCGTAAATTGAAATTCTATGCTTTCATTTCTCCAACAGGAGAGTGAACATGGCCAAGCGACCAACTAAAGACCCTAAATTTGCTGAGTTAAAACAAAATATTGACTTAGAACAGTTTGCAGCTTCCGTTAAAGGAGCTTTTCTTGAGGCTGATGATCCCAGGCAGATCTCTAAAATAAAATACCCTGTTTGGTTCTTAATGTTACTCATGCTCTGCGGATACCTAAGCGGGGGCAATACTGTGTCTGACCTTGCCATTTACGCCGAGTTCAACATTGAGTCGTTCAATGCGCTAATTGGCCAAACGTTTACAGCTCCTTCTTATGATACGCTCTGGTGGCTACTTGTAAGACTCCCTCCCGCCACTTTTAAGCAGTTGCTGCAAAAGTGGTTTGTAAATGTCCCTCAACAATTCCGAGACCAATTGCTTGTTATTGATGGTAAACGTTTGAGGGGAGTTTCTACTGATGAGCACCTTGTTCATCTTGTTGAGCTATTTGCCGCAGAACAGAAACTCGTGCTAGCCCAGGAGAAAGTGCCGGATAAATCATCCGAACCAAGAGTGATTGAGGCTTTATTGAAAGATGTTGATGTAAAAGGAGCTCTGATTTCGACAGACGCACTTTTTGCCCAGACAGAACGCGCTCAACAATTTTTAGATCACGGCGCTGATTACTTAATAGGACTCAAAGGTAATCAGGGCAATTTTCATGCTGAGGCGCAAAATTTTTTCGATCAAGCACGAGACGTTGAATATGAAGAAGTTGATGTAGAACGGTACATTTGCCCCCCAGAAAAGGACCATGGTAGAATTGAACAGCGGTCAATATGCGTGTGTACGGAATTAGAGTGGCTTCCTCAAGCAAAAACATGGCCAGGGTTGAAGGCGCTTATCGAAGTATTTTCTGAGAGAGAAGTTAATGGGAAGAAAACCTCTGAAATTCGGTACTATTTTTCAAGTCGCAAAGCGACAGCCAAAGAGTTCGCAAGATGGATTAGAGGTCACTGGCTGATTGAAAACCCGTTACATTGGGTGCTAGATGTGATTTTTAAGGAAGATGATGCAGAAGCGAAGGTTGGATTTATTGCTGAAAATATGGCGCTCTTCAGGCGATTGTCAATGAATGTTGTAAGAATCGCTGATCCTGGTCGTGGGATCGCTGATGCTCGAAGATTCTGCACCTATGAACCGAAATATTACTAGGAGCAGAAACTATTTGACACTTATACGCTTTAAAATCATGTTTAGAGCATATGAACCGTTCAGATGGTCGATTATTACATCCAGTCATTCAGCAGAAGCTTCGACATAATGCTGTGGAGCTATTTTTAAGTGGTAAAAATCCAACGGATATCTCCAAAGAACTAGGAGTGAGCCGTCAATCCGTCTACAATTGGATCAAAAAGCATTCCGAATCAGGTACCTCAGGGCTGAAAATTCATAAGAGAGGCCGTCCAAAAGGTACTCAGCTGCAACCTTGGCAGAGTGCTCAAATTGTCAATATTATCAAAAATTCTTGCCTAGATGAATTGTCAATGCCTTTTTTTTTATGGACTCGTGAAGTTGTTGGGCTCCTAATACAAGATAAATTTAAAATTAAGTTCTCTAAATGGACTGTAGGCAGGTATTTAGCTAAATGGGGGTTTTCTCCTCAAAAACCGGCTCGACGAGCTATTGAACAGAACCCAAAAGCTATTGAACGTTGGTTTGAAATTGAGTACCCAGCCATTCAGAAGCTAGCTAGGAAGTGTGGAGCAACCATTCATTGGGGTGATGAGATGGGTTTAAGATCAGACCACAACGTGGGTAGAACATATGGGTTAAAGGGAAGAACTCCTGTTGTAAAGCGTACAGGGAATCGATTTTCATGCAATATGATATCCGCTATCACAAATTTGGGTAAATTAAGCTTTATGATCTTTCATGAGACTTTTACACAGGATGTATTTCTTACATTTCTTAAGCGAATGGTTCGACAATCAGATAAAAATGTTTTTTTAATAGTAGATAATCATCGATCACATAAGTCTAAAAAAGTCAATACCTGGCTAAAAGCCAATGAGGAGCATATTCACTTGTTTCATTTGCCAAGTTATTGCCCAGAACTAAATCCGGACGAGTTTTTGAATCAAGATGTAAAATCGCATTTAGGCAAGAAACGCCTTCAAACAAAAGTACAGATGGTAAAAACATTAAACAGTCACCTTATAGCATAGTCTATGAATTTAAATTTATGATTTTATTTTTGGAAAATGGTATTACAGTCACCAGTAGATTATCATCGTCGCTTGGGTTCGAGGCTTGTCGTTACCCACATCTTCGTTTGCTAGGGGGAGCGAGACAAAAAGAGGGTTGGAGTAGCAACGAAAGCATGGCCTTAGCCATGGTTGAGGAGCTACTCAAATCTTCTTGAAGTCACAGCCCAACTAGCAAAGTGAAGATGTGGGTAACGACAAGGGTTCGAGGTCATCAATTTCTCCTTGTTGTTTAGCGATTACAAGGATTCTGGCCTCGGGCCCTTCTTTTTTCAAGCCCTCTCAGGGCCGCCATCAGGCAGCCAATTTACAGAAACAATGTTGCACTACCAAATTTCTTTTTATTTATGCTGTCATTGTGTTATCTTGTGGCGTATGAGTCCAGTTGACATGAACCCTTACACACAAGTTACAGAAGACCACTGACGAGGCACTTAAGATGTTTTGCGTCGGAACGAGGGAATATCTATTGATATTGCCGAGGAGCGATCCAAAGCACATTAGCGTGCCGCAGTCCTGGAATTCTGTAACTTGTGTGTAAGGGGCAGCCAATTGACACTGTGAGTTGAAGTTGGGTAAATCCATATTCCCTATTTACCACCTCCCCTCGTTTGCGCAGCAAACAGGGGGTGGTAAATAGTCACCCCCCTGAGGTAGGCATGAAGAGTTTTTTTCTAAATTTAGTCTTATCTCGATACCGTCTTGTTCAAGGGGTCAGCAGCTCCCTGGTTTTCTGCTTTCTTATTCTTACAACCTCTTTACACTCGACTTACACCTCTGTTTATAGCATTAATACGAACGGGGGAATCTCCTATACAGGGAATACTCTCGGGCTTAATAAAACGAGCAACCAGAATAACCCCGGAACGTCAGGTTCAATCGGCGCCTTTATCACGCTTAATACCGGATCTCAGGTCAACTCATACCCGGCAGGCACCACTCTCAATTGGGCCTTAAACTCTTCTTCGGCGATTTTAGACCTTCCTGCTGGAAGCACTGTTTTGCATGCTGAACTCGTTTGGTCTGGCAGCTATGGATTCGACCCGTCCATTACCAACGACGACAATTTATTAAATCCAGCCACCACTAATACTCCAATTTCCTTTACAACCCCCCTTGCAGGACCCCTCACGATTACGCCGACGTTAGCTAAATCTAGAGTCAATTCTGGAAGCAATGGGTTTTATGTCAGAAGTGCCGATGTCACTAGTTTTGTCGCATCGGCTGGAGCGGGAACCTATACAGTCGGAGGCGTACCTGGAACAGTGATTGCCTCAGAGAACAACTTGAATTGCGCTGGCTGGACGCTATGTGTGGCCTATACCAATCCCAGTATGTTCACGAGCAACTTAACCCTTTTTGTCAGTTGCGAAGCTTCCGGAGCTGCTCCTACGCTCGTCACCGGATTCCACGCCCCAGACGTTGGCGTTATTTCCGGAAGATTATTTGTCAGCGCACTTGAGGGAGATGCTTCAATTGTGGGAGATCAATTTCTTGTTAATCAAACCACCCCGCTTACTTCGCCCGCCGATCAAATTTCAGGGACAAACAACCCTGCCAATAATTTTTTTGCTTCTCAGATTAATACTCTACTTACCCTAACCACGGATGTCCTAACTGGAAAATTAATAGCATCGGGTTCCTCTGTGTTAGACACAAGAGGAACGTTTGGCGCGACCAATTCTAATGCAGCAACGGGAACCGGAGTGTCAGGAGCAAGACAGGGTTATGACATTACCAGCATTGATATCGGAAGTAAAATACAACCCTCACAGGAGCAAATCTATGCGCAGGGGACAACAACGGGTGATGTCTATACCGTCAATGCATTGGGAATTCAACTCCTGGTGAAAGCACCCAATATTATCTCAACCAAGACGGCAAGTGCGGCGACGGCCACTGTAGGTGATGTGATTACCTTCACGTTGACTTTTAATAACGCTGGAGAACTAACGGCTACATTGCTCAACCTCACCGATATTCTCCCTACTGGAATGACTATAGTGCCGAATTCTTTCTACATCAATACCGGTACAGGCCCGGTTCTCTATCCCAATCCAGATCTCGTCACAGGTGTTCCGCTTGGCGATTTGCCAGTCAATGCGACTACGACGGTTGTGTTTCAGGTTAATGTGAACGCCCCTCAACAGAGCGCTTACGTTAACTTCGCTAATGTAGCCTATACATTTACGCCTGAGGGAACCAACCCTCCCCCTTCCGTGGGAATATCAACCAGCACAAATTCGGTTGCTCTTGCGGGGCCTAATGCTCCGCCGCCCGTGGCCAATAACGATTCTGGGACGACGAGCGCCGACACCACCTTAAATGGCAGCTCCGTCTTGGCCAATGATACGGGAGCTTCTATTCAGGTCAGCATTTACGATAATACATCGGTTCAAGGTGGTCTCATTTTCATGAACGCAGACGGCACCTACGTTTATACACCGCCTACCGGTTTTTCTGGAGCTGATTCATTCAATTACACCATCATTGATTCAAACAACCAAACCGCCAGCGCAACCGTCAGCATCACCGTCCTTCCAGTGGCTTTTGGAGACAACGCTTCGGTAGCTTCAAACACTTTGCTATCGGGTTTCGACGTTCGCGTCAACGATGTGGGGACAGGATTAACAGTCACCCCTATTGTCAATGGCACATCCGCACAAGGCGGGATAGTGAATATGCAAGCAGACGGTACCTATACCTACATATCAGCGCTTAATTTTTCAGGATTAGACACATTCAACTACACCATAACAGACTCTAACTCGAGCTCTGACACCGGAGCAGTCACGATTAATGTTCTGCCTGCCGCCAAAGATGATGAGGGAACAACCAACGCCAATATCACTTTAAACGGCTCTACCGTTTTTACGAATGATATAGGGATGGGTCTGACGATCATCGCTTATGACTCTGTTTCCACCCAAGGTGGTACCGTTGTAATGAACACGACGGATGGTACTTATACCTACACTCCTCCTCTGAACTTTTCCGGTACAGACACTTTTACCTATATCGTTAAAGATTCACAGGGAAATATATCTGTGGCCACCGTCAAAATCACCGTCTTGCCCGTGGCCTTCAATGACACCGCGACAGGCAATGTCAACACCCTTTTGAATGGATCCACTGTGCTTGCCAATGACGCAGGCACCAGTCTTTCCGTATTACCTTTCGCCGGTCCAACGGTTCAGGGCGGCACATTCACCATGAATGCGGATGGAACGTATACATACACCCCCCCTCTCAATTTTTCCGGTACCGACAGTTTTAGCTAGACCGCGCAAGAGGGCACGGGAAATCAAACGACTGCAAAGGTTATCCTTACCATCCTACCCAATGCCGATAATGTGACAGCCACCACCTACGCAAACACACCTCTTACGGGCTCGAGCGTTCTCAATAATGCATCAGGGAGCGCTCTTAGAATCATCAGCTTCCAAAACCCCTCCGCGCAGGGAGGGACTGTCTCAATGAACGAGAATGGAACCTACTCTTATATTCCCCCCCTCAACTTCTCTGGAAAGGATACGTTTAATTTTACCGTCGTCGATGCTCAGGGTAATACCGACACGGCTATCGTAACCATTACTGTATTGCCTGTAGAAAAAAACGATTTCGTATCCACCCCGGTGAATACGCCTCTGAATGGAACGAGCGTGTTCAATAATGACATAGGAACCAGCCTTCATATCGTGAGTTACGATCCAACCACTGTCAATGGCGGGATAGTCTCCATGAATGCGGATGGGACTTTTCTCTATGTGCCGCCCCTCAATTTTACAGGGGTTGACAGCTTCACCTACATAGCCGAAGATAGTGGTGGAAATAGGTTCAAGGGAATGGTATTTGTAACCGTTACCCCCATTCTCCCTCCGGAAAAATTTACAGGGACGTTAGATACCTGTAAATTGCTGAATAGAAAACAGTATCGCGTGATCGCAAGGTGGAGTCCCTCTCCTTCACCCTCGGTGGTGGCTTATAAGATTTATTTAAACGACAAGTTGATTAAAAAAATCTCCTCAAAGGCACCATTGAAATGGAAAATATGCCTTAAATCCAAAAAGGCGGCTTACAAGATCAAGATTGCTGCTGTCGACGCCTTGAAGTTTGAAAGCTCATCCAAAATCATTAGGATCGTTCCATGAAAAAATGTACGCTAAGTTTTCTATGTATTTTCTTGTTGAGCGGGTATATGTCGTTTTGTGCTGCTCAAGAAACATCTCTCGAGCTGCGCCCCTCTGCTTTTTTCCACTCGGGGAAAAGGTTTAGAGAGGTGTACGCGAGTGTCGGTCCAACTATTGGAATAGAGGTCTCTAAACGCTTTTGCAAGCGCTATGCAGCTTGGATTGATGTAGACTACTTAAAAGAAAAATCGGATGAAAATGGTTGCTGCAAGACCAGTCTTGGGATATTGAATACAAGCTTGGGAGTTAGATATCTTTATCCCTTAGGATGCTTGTGCGAGCTTTATGTGGGGATTGGACCTACTTTTTCCTGGGTTGATTTGAAGAATCACACATGCTGTGGTCACGAGCACTTCTCAAGGCTGGCTGTAGGAGGAGTCGTGAAAACAGGTCTCTATTATCGGTTCTATCGCGATTATTTTATCGATGTTTTTGTGGATTATCTGTACCAATCCGTTCACATAGGGCATTCAATAGATATTGGCGGTTTAAAATTGGGGATTGGTATTGGAACTCAGTTTTGATGCACGGATGAGCCCGATTAATCGAGTAGGAGGGAGTTGACACTTCCGTCGCCGGGTTAGAAGGAGCTGTAAACGTTTGGCCAATTAGCGCATTGAT